>JAGQRE010000062.1 GCA_020425695.1 Planctomycetota bacterium | reverse complement strand
GTGTGTGCTGACGCTGCGAAAACAGGGTCTGACCCCTTCGCAGTTCTTCGTGCCGCTTGGTGGTGCTTCGTGGTTAAACCCGTCTACTCTTTGAAGACATTGATGATGTCTTGGGCGTTTGTGGCCCCGAGGATCGACTTGCGATGATCTTCGTTTCTGAGGACGTGCATCACGGCCGCGAGCACTCGCAGGTAGGTGTTCTGGTCGTTATCCGGCGCGGCGATGGTGACGATGATCTTTACCGGCTGCCCGTCGAGGCTGTCGTAGTCGATGCCCTTGCTGCTTCGGGCCAGACCTAGTGTGAACGACTTCACGCTTGCCAATTTGGCGTGCGGCACGGCGATCGTGAGCCCTACGCCCGTGGACATGATCTCTTCACGCTCAAGAATGGCTTTTTTGAGGGCTTCAACGTCTGTCACACCATCGCTGGTGCCCAGGTTCGTGACGATCTCAACAAGTGCGTCACGCTTCGTGCTGCTCTGCAGGTCCATGATGATGCGATCAGGCGAGAGCATGCCGTGAATATCCATGTAATTCTTCCTGTCCGGAGCCTCGTGATGGTCAGGATGGGCGTTCTTGCCGTTCCCGCCGTTCACAACGCTGAATTTAGCCGCATGAATCGCCTTTGCAACCTAAGGTCTCGCCTTGCATTGCGGATGACCCGGCGTAATATCTAGATTGTATTCATTCAGTTAGCAGCACGAAAAATGGGCCAAGAACTCCCCCGTTCCCCCAGGGTGTGTGCGTAAATTACGTGCTCTTGGACTACCCCCACGGGAGGCATGGCTAGATGCCTTTATTTGCTTACGAAGCCATCAACGCGCAGGGTCAAAAAGAAACCGGCGAGCTTGAGGCGGCGAATCGCAACCAGGCGATTCTCGAAATTCGCAACGCCGGGCTGAAGCCCACCAAGGTTGCTCAACGCGCGGAATCCGCCGGCGGAAAGAAACCCGCCAAACAGGATGACTCGAAGCCCAGCGCCAAGGGCGGGAAGATCCGCGGCAAGGCCAGCGCCCAGCAGCTGACCGATTTCACGGCCCAGTTGGCGGTGTTGATCGACGCCGGTCTGCCCGTCGTGCGTTCACTGAAAGTGCTCGGGCGTCAGCAAAAGCCCGGCCCCTTCAAGCACATCCTTGAAGACATCGGCGAAAGCGTTGAACAGGGCTCAAGCCTGTCTGAGGCTTTTGGCAACCACCCGCGCACGTTTGACCGTCTGTACGTGAACATGATCAAGGCCGGTGAGGCCGGCGGTATTCTCGACACGATCTTGCAGCGCCTGGCCGACTTCATGGAGAAGGCCCAGCGTCTTAAGAAGAAGGTGATTGGCGCGATGATCTACCCGATCATCGTTATGTCTGTCGCCGTCATGATTCTTACGGGCATCATGATCTTCGTGATTCCTGCCTTTGAGAAGATGTTCAAAGAGCAAGGCATGGAGCTTCACTGGATGACCGCGATGCTGATCTTCGCATCACGCGGGATCACCAGTATCTGGGGGTTGATCTTCGTCGTAGTCCTCGCCGTGGGCGCAGCAGGCTTGATTGCCTGGGGGCGTACCGGCACAGGCGAGCGCATCAAGGACCGGGTGAAGCTCAAAATGCCGGTCTTCGGCAACATCATCAAGAAGGCCGTGACTGCGCGCTTTACGCGTACTCTCGGTACCTTGGTGATGGCCGGTGTGCCGATTCTTGAATCGCTGAACATCTGTAAGAACGCCATGGGCAACGTGGTGCTGGGTGAGGCTATCGACAAGGTGGCGAACTCGATCAAGGAAGGTGAAACGATCGCCGGCCCGCTGGCTGAGACCGGACTGTTTGACGATCTCGTCGTCAACATGATCGACGTGGGTGAGGAAACCGGTGAACTCGACAAGATGCTGATGAAGGTGGCCGACACGTTCGACACCTACGTGGACATCGCGGTTGAGTCGCTGGTCAGCATCCTTGAGCCTGTGCTGATTGTGTTCATGGGTGGCGCCATCGGCTTTATCGTGATCGCGCTGTTCTTGCCGCTGGTCGGGCTGATCGACGCCATCAGCGCATAGGCTGCCTGATCTGACTATTCGCAAGGCGGGGTGCCACGTGCACTCCGCCTTGTTCGTTCCCAGAAGTTAGGCCAACATCGGCGCGTTAGAACGTATACTGGATGTCCCTTGAGGAGGGATCACACGGACATGGCACAGTCCGGCGACAGCGGCGTAACCATGTATGCAGGGCTCGTGATCGTGTTGCTGATCGCGGTGGCCGCGCTTGCGTTGTTCAAGTTCAACATGTTCAACGTCAACGACCTGCTGTCGAACAGCGGTGATGATCGCCGTGGCTCGATCGGACGCGACGGCGGCAGTGCTGACGGATCCGATACAGGCGATGGCGGTGAAGACGGCGGCGAGAACTGGTCAGGTGAGATGCCGCCCGCCGACAAGTACTACAAGTCCCACTCCGAGCCACTGCCGAAGACTATCACCGTCACCAAGACGGCGGGCGGCGAGACGATCGAAGTCGAGATGTGCCTCGTGCCGCAGGGCTGGTTCATCATGGGCGAGAACGACGGCGTGCGTTCCAACATGCCCAAGCGCTGGATCTGGCTGGATGACTACTACATCTCGAAGACCGAGTTCACGAACACGCAGTTCTACGGCTTCATCCTCGCTGACGGCTACCGCAAGTCGCAGTACTGGTCGCAGGAGGGGTTTGCCTACATCCAGAACCAGGTTCGCTACCGCGGCAGCGCGTACATTGGCTGGTTGCCGCTTGAGCGTACGAATCACCTCTGGGGTCTGGCCTCACCGCGGACCGATAGCGACGAGACGATGACGCTTGAGGTACTGGAGTCAGACGGGATTCTCGGCGCACCTGACTGCACGGTGCTGGTACTGCCAAGCAACCAGGCCGGCACTTTCATTGACGTGGACAACGTAGGTGACCAGGTCAACGTCCGCATGAAGTTTCGCGATGAATGGCGCGACATTGACGGGCTGGACCTGCGCAACGACACCGACCGCAACCTGAAAGAAGAAGGGCTGCTTCACATCACCAACAGCGAAGGGCGCGCCGACCTGTCGGGCATTCGCTCAAGCCGTGAGTATACGATCGTGGCCTGGGTTGACGGCGACAAGTCCAACCCCGTGATGGGACGCCTTCGCCGCAGCGAGTCACCATTCATGCGCGACGGCAACATGCCGGTTGTGGAGCTTTCATGGTTCGAGGCCGACGCCTGCTGCCGCTACTTCGGAGGGGAACTTCCAACCGAAGCTCAGTGGGAGAAAGCCGGGCGCGGCACAACGGGCAAGCTGTTCGCATGGGGCGATGAACTCGACATGAACCTGTTTCTGCCGGACGCGACGGGCACCAAACGCCACACCACGCCGCACGCAAACCTGAACCGTTGGCGCATCAAGCCCGTGGGCTCATTCCCGACCGGCGCCAGCGAATACGGCGTGGAAGACCTTGTCGGCAACGTCAGTGAGTGGTGCCGCGACGTGTACATCGAAATTCCAAAATGGGACGAGAGAAACCCACTCAGTCGCGGCGGTGCGCAGGATCGACGCTCCGAGCGCGGCAGCAGCACCCACGACGACGATCCGCAGACCGCCAAGCTGCACAACAGGCGCTATAGCGACCCCTACGCCCGGGGCGTTGACACCCGCGGTTTTCGCCTCGTGCTCGACCCGGCCACAGCCCTGAAAATGGCCAAGTAGCAGCAGTTACCGGGCAGGCGGATAACGGGCGTTTTCTCTTCAGAATTACCCAAGTATTCCGGTCGGATTTGTCGATTTCCAGTTGGAGATCGATATGGCAACACCCGACCAGCACCGAAGCCGCCCCACGCGGATATCCGCCGCGGATTTCCATGCATTGGCCGGGCGTAAATCGACCAGCAAGCCAAAGGTGAATCATCGCAAGTGGACAGCCAAGCCGGATCTTGAGCCGCAGGCGCCATTCCGGATTCGCCTGCCCTTCCTGCCGCCATCGGTAAACAAGCTTTTCAGCACCGTGCGAGACCCGGCCACCGGCGTACTCAAGCGAGTGCTCAGCCAGAAGGCCCGCCGGATTCGTCGTCTGATCACGGCGTTGATCGACCGGGAGATGAACCCGGCATTGATTTACGAGTTACACCTCGACATCCACATGCCCTGCTTCACCAAGAAGGGCAGCGTCCGCAAAGTCGACCTGACCAATCGCGTCAAGTTCATCGAAGACTGCGTTTGCGGCGCACTGGGCATCGACGACAGCCACATCTTCCGCGTTGTCATGAACAAGCATGACAGCGACACGGAACTCACCGTAATCGAGATTCGCGAACGCGAGCAGCAAAGCGACCGCGAAGCCGCCTAGGCAAAACACGGAGCCATCATGGAAGCCTTCATCGCCCGCATGCAGAAGTTTGACCCCTACCGCATCAGCCTCGCGCCTGTGCTCGGGCTGTTGGCCGGTTTTCTCGTGAACCGCGCCCACGATGGCGCAACCGGCTGGAGCCTTCTGGCCGAGATGGCACTGGGGTCAGTGTTCGTTACCTTCGGGGCGACAGTGCTCGTGAACATTTCAAAGCTGATTGCGGAGCGGGATCGCGAAGGCATGCTCGTCGCACGCCAGCGTGCACTCAACGCCCAGAGTCGGCGCCAGTCACTGATTGAGGCCGAGGCTGAACGCTATCGCATTGAGCGTTTCTTCCGGGAACAGATTATTTCGTCAGCACAGCGCACAGAGCAACTGGAGCAGTCGTTGCTGGAGCAGCGAGCCGAGGCGAACGCGTTGCGATTCGCCATGCAGAACATGAACAGAACCGAAGCGCACTCCGACCTGAGGTCAATCGCCTCACGCTTGGCCAAACTGGAGCAGGCCAGTGCGTCGGCTGAAGATGCTTACGCCAAGGTTGTTGCCCTTGAAGAGGCGCAGTCTGAGATGCATCGTCAGCAGGTCGCCCTCGACCAGCGCGCAACAAAGGAAGCCGAGGAGCTCAAGTCTTCGCTCATTCAGCTCGCGATCACGGAAAGCCAGCGCACTCGCAACATTGAAGCCCCGGACAACGATCAGTCCGGCCGCATCATTGAGCTTGAGTCACGCATCCATCGTCTCGCACGGGAAATTGAGGCACTTAGTCAGAGGCAGCCGGTGGCGCAGAATGCAGGCCAGGCGAGCCTTGTCCCATCCGGGGGCACCGGTGAGAAGGCCCGCATCGGATTCCTGCAGGCCATGCTTGATGCGAACAAGACCCTGCGCAAGAAGATCAACGAAGCGGCCTAGGCGTCATTCCATTCAACGCAAAAGGTGCAGCCGTTTGGCTGCACCTTTCGTTTGGTTCAAACTGGCTTCTAGCCACCGTTCTTCTTGTCTTCCTCAGCCTGCTTCTTGAGCTTCTCGATGATGTCGTTCTTCTCAAGCAACTGGTTGAAGTCCTCAAAGAACTTGACTGGCTGTTCTGCCCAAGGCGTTGCGGCAGCGTCTTCATACTCAGCCCAGGTCATCTTGCTGAAGCCTTTGGCATAGTTCTGCTGGTCCTTCTTCACGTACATCGGGTCCTGCGTGCCATGAATGAACAATGTCGGGACATCAATTTTGCCCCGTGCCTTCTTCATGGCGTCGTCGAACTCGTACTTGGGCACCAGAATCCGTGCGTTCCCTTCCGGGCGCTCACGATAAGCCTGGGTTGAGTAGAAGATTGGCTCAAGTGCCTTCGGGTCAGCCCAACGGCGCTTGTAGTCACCTGTAGTCGCCCAGTACTTCTGCTCATCGTTCATGGCCAGCGAGCCCGTGCGCCCCGACGGGTCGTACTTAAGACTCTCGGAGTACCACTTGTACGCTTCGTCCTTGCTGCTTCCGCAGTTGTTCGAGGCCGTGAGGTAGGACTGTTCCCCGGACCAGGTGCCGATGATGATCGCGAACGCAACGCTTTCCGGGTGCAGACGCAAGTACTCAAGCGCGATCCAGCCGGACACGCCGTGGGCAATCAGCCCAACCTGCTTCTGCTTGGAATCCTTGCGGCGCTGCTCAAAAGTCTCAACCAACTGCTCAAGCGGGTAATAGTAGGCCGTGCGGTTTTCAGAGCCGTCGCGGTTCTTCATCCACTCAATGTCCTTCATCTTGCTGCAGTCAGGCAGCTTCACGAAGGTGCACTTGAATGTCTTGTTGATCTGGAAGATGTACGGGTACCAGTACTGGTCCGACGTGTAGAGGTTCGGCAACACCAGTACTTCCATCTCAACAGGACGCGGCGTCGGGCTTGAGTAGCTGTGGCCTTCAAGCTCGACCTCACCGAACTCATCCTTGAAATTGTCGGCCTTGCGTGGCGACAGCTTGTCTTCGGGCTTCAGGTTGTTGACGAAGAAGCGCCACTGTTCAAGGTCGTCACCGAAGTCCTGGCTGGTGAGGCTCTCAAGCGCGTCGCCGATCAGGAAGCGAATCTGCGGGTTCAACTTACGCTCTTCAAGGGCCCATGCCAGCAACTCGACAAGGTCACGAGCGTTCTGCTTTGCGGCACTCTGGACCTGCTCAAGGTCGGTGGCACCGCGGAAAACGCCCATTTCACGCAGCATGCGGGCTTTCACCTTGTCGGGCACCTTCTTCGACATGACCAGTTGCTTGGCCATCGCCCATTTTTCAGGCTTTGCCCAGGTCTGGTTGTTGTACATCGCCCAGACAAGGTGCTCACCGGCTGAAGGCTGCTTCTGCACGGCCTTCTCATCGAAGAGGAATTCTTCCAGCTTGGCGAGAAGCTTCTCGTTGGTTTCGCCCTGGACGCGCTGAATCACCGTTGCGCGGTACTGCCACACGTCTGACTCAAGAACCGCCAAGTACGGATCGATCAGTTCTTCACCGCCGATCAGGTCGTTGACCGCCTTGTCCTTCTCGAGGTTGGTCGATTTCTTGCCGTTCCAGACGTTCCAGAACTCTTTCGGACCGCTTGCACCGGACACCGTCGTGAAGGCCAGCAACAGCCCCATGCCGACAAGTGTCGCGGTTCGCAGGGATCGAAGTCTCATTTTGTCTACCTCCGGTGCTTCGGGGATTCATCCATTCGCTAACAGGGGAAGGCGTACGCACAACAGTATATCGATTCCGCGCTCTGTCGAAACCGTTTCACCACTCGTTACCGAGTTGGATTAGTTGTTGGCCCTATTACTCAGACGTATTCATAACAGGTTTGCCTTAGCCTAAATTGCAGTTTTTTGGTCGATCCAGATCGGTTAGCGTTCTCCAACATGACCAGTACCGGAAACCAACGCATTCTGACCATGGCCACTCTGCTTGGGAGCGGGGCCCTGGTTGTTGGTCTGTTTACCGCCTACGTTGTCTTCGGCAGTCAGCTCGCACTGGCCCAGGCGGGCGACAGCTTTATGGATGTCTTTACGGCAGCCGTACTTATGTGGACGGTCACAGTCGCCGCCAAGCCGCAGGACGACGATCATCCGTTCGGGCATTCCCGGGCGGAGCCAATCGGCGGTCTCGTAGTCGCGGTCATAGCGGGAGTCTTGGCCATCGAGATTGCCCGCAGCGCAGTGGCCGCGCTGATCGCGAAAGAGCGCGTTGAGCTCGACTATCTTCTGGTCGCTGCTTTCGGAGCGAAGACCTTGTTTAAGTCGTTCGTCTTCGTGCTTTCCAGCCGCGCCCGCAAGCGGACTCGTAGCCCTGCAATGAAGGCCTTGGCCGTGGATGCCCGCAATGACGTGTTGGTCAGCTTGCTGGCTATCGGCGGATTCTTCGCCGCCCGGAGCGGCTTTCCAACCCTGGACTCTTGGCTGGCCTTACCCGTCGCTTTGTGGATCGCCTGGGCCGGCGTTGAACTCGCTCGCGACAACATACGCTATCTAATGGGTGAAGCACCGCCCGCTGAGAGACAGGAAGAACTTCGGCAGCTCGCCGCTGATATCCCGGGTGTGATTAGTGCCCATGACCTCCGCGCCCACTTCCTCGGAACCGAACTTCAGGTACACCTGCACATTGTAGTTGGAGACACGCTATCGGTGCAGGAAGCCCACGACATTGGCGAGGCTGTGAGGGTTGCACTGGAAGACCAGGACGACGTGGGTCACTGTTCGGTCCACATCGACATTCGCTAGCGTTTGGCAAACGTAGGGATACACCCAATGGGAACCTTTCCCTTACCTTCGAATTTTCGCGGCGCGCCGGCTTCGGACATTAGCGGCTGCGTAGACCTGCACATGCACAGTATGTACAGCGATGGCGAGAACACACCGGAATACCTTGTCGACTGGGCCCGCAACCTCGGTCTACAAGCCATCAGCCTTACCGATCACGACACGACGGCTGGTTTCGAAAGGGCGTCAAAACGCGGGCAGAAAGTTGGTGTTGAAGTCGTGCCCGGCGTAGAAATCAGCGTGAAGCTCTCCGGCGGTACGTTTCACCTGCTCGCGTACTACTACGACCCGAGCGACACGAGTTTTGAAGCCACCTTGCGCGACATCGCTGACAAGCGCGAAACACGCAACCGGAAGATCTGTGAGTCCCTCGCGGCACATGGAATGCCGATGGACTACGACGAAGTGCTTTCCGAGGCCGGCGAAGCGGTCGTCGGGCGTCCGCACATCGCAGCGATCATGGAGCGTAAGGGCTACGTTCAATCGCGACAGGAAGCCTTCGACAAGTGGATATCTAACGACGGTCCCTGCTACTTTGAGAAGGACACCTTCGGGCCGCAGGAAGCACTGGCGTTCGTCCGCGAGCACGGTGCTGTGCCAGTGATCGCGCATCCAATCTGGCTGAACCGCGGCGGGTTGGACAAGACGGAAGAGTACCTGAAACAGTTGAAGGAATGGGGACTGATGGGGCTTGAGGCCGTCTATCCGGACCAGGATGAAGTCTGGACCGAGGGGCTGAAAGACATTTCGAAACGCCTCGACCTGATTGTTACCGGTGGCAGCGACTATCACGGTTTCAAGGTTCGTCCGAACACTACACTTGGCCACGGTGAAGGCGGCGGTTTTCATGTACCGTCAAGCGTGCTGAATTCCCTGAAACAGGCCCGACAAAGGGCGCAGGCATGACCGGCAGACATCTTGAGTACATCATTCGAGAGCTGCCGGCGACACACGACGCGCTGAGGCTCGTTGCGGCCCTACACCACGAAGTACTGCCATCACGTCTGCATGCATCTGAAGATTCGCGGGCGAAGTTCCTTGATGAGTTGGTGGATGGACTCAACGGGCGTGAGCATTTGGCGCTTGCCGCTTTCACCGAAGAGGATCAACCGGTCGCGTACAAGCTTGGATATCTGACCGGCAATCGCCATGAGCGCTTTTATTCGTGGCTTGGTGGCGTGCATCCGTTTCACCGTCGGAAGGGGTTGGCCAGAGCTTTGCTGCGCGCGCAGCATGAGTGGGCGCGTAAGCGTGGCATACGAACCATTGAAACACAGGCTCGCGGCGACAACGCCGGCATGTTGATTTTGAACCTGCAGGAAGGCTTTCAGGCCCTTGGAAGCATCTACGCGGTCGATCAGCCGGGAGTGCGAATCATTCTGCGAAAACCGTTGCAGTAAGACCGCAATTCACAATGTCGCTTCCCGGATGGGCAAAGGAACTGGCTGATTCGTTTGTCCTTGCTGCGACCACGCCGTAGACTGAGCAAGCGTAGTGACGGCACTCGGAAACGACGGGAGACAGCATGAAGTGGTTTCTAATCGCCGCCTGCGCATTGCTCGTTGCACCCCTTGCAGCGCAGCAGCAACCAACCGCAGCCGAGATGGCGTTCATCTATGAACTGAACCGCGCACGCAGCAACCCGCAGAACTACGACACAGAGAACTCTCTGGGTGGAATCCTGAATGGTGTCGCCGCGCAACCGCCGCTTGCCTTGAATCTAAACCTCGTGCAATCGGCGCGCTTCCACAGTGCAGAAATGGGTGCAAACGGCTATTTCGGCCACCAGAGTACCGTTACAAACGACTGGCCTAACAAGATGGCCCGCGACGCCGGTTACGTGCTTCCAACCAGTTGGTCTGACACAACGAACAACATTGAGTCGATTGCGGCGTACGGCTCAAGTGGCAGCGGAGCCAGTTACTCGGCGCCGGATGCGCTGAAAGCACTGATCATCGACGCCAACACGCCAAGCCTCGGGCATCGCATCCACTTGCTGGCCATGAACAGCTTCAACCAGAATTTCCGCGAAATCGGCACAGGTTACGGCACGGGCCTGGGCTGGACGGCGGGTGTCAATACCGCAGCATACTGGAGCATCCACACGGGACGTCACAATACTCTGGAAACTTGGCTTACCGGAGTCGTCTACAACGACGCCAACAGCAACGGGCGCTATGACGAGGGTGAAGGCTTGCAGGGTGTAACCGTCACGGCCGTCGGCGCAACTTCACCCAGCACGTCGACAACGGTCGGCGGCGGTTGGTCGATTCTTGCACCGGCCGGTACATGGAACCTGACATGCACGGGAGGCCCGTTCAGCGGCACCTCCACCGCGACTGTCACGGTGTCGAGTGCAAACATTGCCGTGGATTTCGAGTCCGGCACGGCGACCGGTGAAGTGAACTTCGGGAATCAGATTGTCACACCGCCTGGTGGCGGGTCGAGCGGTGATTCGGGCGATGACGGAGGAGGCGGTGGTTGTGTCGCCGAAACCACCAGCAGCAGCAAAGTCCTTATCCTGTTGGTGATGTCGCTGTTCGGTGCAATGACATTGTTACACCGTCGCGTTTACGCACAAGGAAGCTGTTAACACGTAATGCGGACTTGCATCGCCCCGTGACGTGGCTAACATGAACATAGACCCCGAATCCGCTTCGTGTGGCCTTGCATCCCCTTCGGCCGCTAGTGGAGTCGATATGAAACGAGTAGCACTATTGTTTGCCGTGGCCGCAGCGTTCGCGCTTTCCGGCTGCACGTTCTTCCAGGATGACATCTACAAGGTTCAGGCCGGTCATTCACTGAGCGATGATTTCGCTACGGTGGAGGGCGCTATTCACGACGAACTTGCCGAAACCTTTGGCAAGGAAGCCGTATTCCGCCCAGACGTCGAATGGAAGTACAACAACTGGACGGTCGTAACCGACCAGCGTGCCGTCGGACTTGAGAAATACCGAACGCGTGTCATGGCCTATCCGCAACTTGATGCGGACGGTCAGTATGAGCCGGTCGTAATCGCCCGCCAGGAGGTTTACACGGGCTATGGTTACGGCTCGACTTCCGGGCCGACGGCCATGTACTCAGGTAAGTGGACTGAGGCCGGACGCGACATTGACCTGGAAGTCAAACTTAGCAACGGCATCTATAACCGGTTGCACGCGCCACCCACAAGTTCAACAGCCGGCGGTAAGTAAGCGGTGAAGAATCTACGCATGATCTACGGGGCGCCCCTTTGCCTGCGGGCGTCCCGTTTCGTTTTTGTCGCCCTGTTGATGCTGGGTGCAAGTTCGCTGTTTGCTGATGGCCCTGATACTGAAGCAACGAACTGGCTTGAGAAATCCAAGACAGCACTCAAGGCCGGTAGTGATGAGGCCGCCACATTTGCGGCTAGAGCGTTGAAGGCTTCTCCGACGAGTGCCGATGCAAATCAGCAGATGGCTTTCACGTTGTTCTGGGCTGGGCACTTTGAAGACGCAGCACGCTACATGCGACGTGCACTTGCGTCGGATCATGGTGCGCTTCTGAATCAAGGTCCGTTGTCCGAGATCATGCCCAACGCCGACGCTCGCCTTCGCCTGGCTGAAGTCGCGCCCAAGGCTGTGGATGACACAGACCTCTGCTTCCTGACCGGCGCGGTACTGATGGTGGACGACGATCGTCGCCGCGCATTGGCGTTTCTGGTGCGGGCGGAAGAACTGGCGGGAACTGATTCGCAGGCCGCAACTCTCGCAAACAACAAGATCGACGACCGGAGTCGTACTCGCGCCGAGTTAGCCCTAAAAACCAGTGATTGGGACGACGCCGTCCGCGCATTTACCTACGCAGCACTGGACGCTCCGACCGTGGCCGAGAACTACGCCGGGTTAGTCATCGCACTCGCGGGTGAAGGCGACGAGAAAACCGCCCTGCAACTCGTTGGCAATGTCTACGCACGATATCGCTACGCGACGTTACTTCCGTGGTTGCGAGGACTGACAATAGAACCGACAGAGTTGGTGAAGTTTGCGAAGCGCCTCGAGTCGTCTGGCAACCGAGGGTTGGCTCAATACAAGCTTGCCTGCTTGATCTACTTTTCCTGCGGCTACTACAAGAGCGTTAGTGATGCTGCGGTTCAAGCACTGATGCTCGACAAGCTGGACGACTTTGTTCACGATTTGGTCGCCTACATGGAGCGCAACAAGCTGACCGGAAATCCGGTCAGCACAAGTCAACCCGAGCCCCCACCTGAGCAGCCGGGCACAAACACTGAACCGCCCGGGAGCGAACCGTCCAAAGACAAACCCGCCACCGACTCAACCACAGAGTCCGCAGGGCAGCTCGCCGACGGGACGCTGGAAGACGCACGCCTTGCGATACGCAAAGGTGCATACACCGACGCCTTGAAAGTCCTTGATGGTTTCACACGCGAAGACGCGGAACCTGTCGTCTATCAGCTCCTGTTCGTGGTGTTCGTCGGTCGTGGTGAACTTGCGGAAGCAAGCACCGCCTTCCAGACCTGGTTCCTGAAAGCGAAGGCTGCTGAGCGCAAACGGCTGAATGCGCTGCGTGAGATGTTCGCGACACAGGACATGTTCGATGCGTGGCGGAAACAGATTCTCGTCGTGCGCGACGCGGACCCGAACGTCGGTTTGCCCCGCCTGCTAAACACGTACGTCGAAATCACGCGGGGGCGCTACGCCAGCGCCCGAGACGAACTGATTGTTGCCCGTATTGAGTCGCCCGCCAACCAAACCGTGCAGGCGCTTGACCGCATGCTTGAGAGCGACGAGTTCATACAGGACGTCACCCCCGAGGGCTTGCCCGATGACCCATCGCCCAAAGCCTTACTTGCAAAGGGCGACAAGTCGTTTCGAACCGGCGACTACGAAAGCGCCAAGAGCTTCTACCTGAGGGCCATGGAGGCCGATCCAACCCTGCCATTCCTGAACATGGGGCTGGTGCGCTGCTACTTCGCACTCGGTGAATACGAGGACGCGGTCCGTCAGCTTCAGGTTCTGTTCGCCGAACAGGAGATGGCGACGCGGGAAGCGCGCGACTTTCAGTTGGCTTTGGCCGCTGGCTATGACGATGAAGAAATCTTCGGCAAGCACCTGCAGGCCCTGAAGGACGAGTGCGAAGCACGCCCACTGAGTAGCAAGCCGTGGCTGCTTTACGGCATGGCGCTGCTCAGTCGCAGCGACTTCGCGGGGGCGCGTGACGCGTTGAAGGTCTGGTATGAGAACGACACATCCAAGGTCCGTGACCCGATTGCGTTGAAGTTCTACGAGTACGCCCGCAAGCGCGCTTCCTGATGGCGTCGCCCCCACTATACTTCGGTGCATGAAGCTCAAGTCCATACCCGAAGACTTTGTCGTCGCCGAGATCAGTGACTTCACGCCCGACGCAGCAGGCCGGTTCTTCGTCTACGAACTAACAAAGCGATCGCTGGCTACGCTTGAAGCGCTGAGCATCATTGCGCGCAAGTCGGGCATGCGCGCTAAGGACCTTTCCGCCGCCGGGCTGAAAGACAAGCATGGGTTAACGACCCAGCTATTCAGCTCAACGAAGGCGCTGAGAACAGACGTTGATGATGACCGGGTCACGTTACGGCTGGTCGGCAAATCGACCGACAAACTCACCGCGGGTACAATCCTTGGCAATCGTTTTGAAATCACGCTGCGCCATCTGAATGCAAGAGACGTTGAGGTGTTGCCGCGCAACATCGACGAGATCAAGCGCAACGGAGTTCCGAACTACTACGACAACCAGCGTTTCGGGGGCATCGCACACGGACAGGGTTTTATCGCGAAGGCGCTGGTACGAGGTGACTTTGAGGAAGCTTTGCGCCTTCACATGGCGGTCCCCCACCGCAAGCAGAACATGACGGACAAGCAAAACCGTCGCCTCGCCGCAAAACATTGGGGCGACTGGGACACGCTGCACAAGTTGATGCGCAACGCACCGGAACGCGCGCTGGTAGCCTACCTCAAGAACCATCCAGATGATTGGGCAGGCTGCTTCGAGCGTATCACGCCAAGTCTGCGTAAATTGTTCGTCGCGGCCTACCAGAGTTACCTGTTCAACGAGACTCTGCGGCGTTTGATCGCCGCTCAGGGTCTTGATGTCATCGAAACTCCGAACAAGGCGGGCGTGTTGAGTTTCTGGCGCGAGCTCCCGCCGGACATCCTGGACGTGTGGACCAAGCGTGAGTTGCCGCTCCTTGGTCCGGGGACGCGAATCGACGAACACGCTACAGTTGAAGCACATCTAAACGCTACACTTCAAGCGGAAGGTATCACGCTGGAGCAACTGATGCTTGACGGTCTCAAGCGAACCAGCTTCAGCTCAGCAAAGCGCAGTGCGTTGGTGTTCCCTCATGACTTCCAGGCTTCGCCACTGGTCGAAGACGAGTTGAATGAAGGCAGCAGCAAGCTGACAGTCAAGTTCGATTTACCGCGCGGAAGTTTCGCCACGATTGTGACGCGCCGACTGGTTCTGCGGGAAGACGACTAGAGTTCGCCTTCGAGTTCTTCCAGTGCCGCCCTGACGTCGGGGTCTTCGATTTCATCGAAGTTGATCTGGTCCTTCATGTCGTTGCCGCGACTCAGGTCTTCGACGAAGGCGTACTCGTTGTTGACCCAACGCCCAAGATCAATGAGCTTGCAACGCTCGCTGCAGAAGGGAAACCACTTGTGATCGCTCACGCTGGCGTAGCTGAAACGCTTCTTGCACTCCGGGCAGGATTTCTTGCGTTTCGTCGCCATCGCGTTCTTTTTAGCTCCCTGCGGGCACTTACTTCTTCTTGGCCGCTGACTTTGACGCCGCCTTTGAGGGTTTGTTCTCGGTCTTCACCGGCTTCGATTCCGAAGCAGACTTCTCTTTGGTCTTGGTCTCCGGCTTCGAATCACTGCCTGCGTCTGGCTTCGGTTCACTCTTGCTCTCGCCCGTGTTGTCAGACTTGCCAGACTTCTTCACGTAGTCCGTCTCATAGAACCCGCTGCCTTTGAAGATCGGTTGCAAGCCGCTGCTTATAAGCCTCTGAACTCTGCGCTTTCCGCAGTTCGGGCACTTCTTGATTGGCTTGGCCGTCATGCTCTGGAATTCTTCGAATTCGTGTGAGCAGTCTGGGCACCTGTATTCATACGTCGGCATGGCGCTGGTTCCGGTCAGTAGGACGCGACGCTAGGATTTCTTGTTCACTTGCACTTTCGAAGCACGCAGCACACGATCAAGCATCTTCCAGCCACGCTCCAGTTCCATGGTGATGACGTTGTCATCCAAGTCCGGGTTGTTGGCAGTCATCAGTGCTTCGTGTACGGCCGGATCGAACGTCTTGCCTTCGGTCTCAATGGGCGTGATCCCGCGTTGTGCCAGCGTGTCTATGAAGAGCTTGCTGGTCATGCTGACGCCCTGGTGAAGTGCGTCGAAGTCTTTGCTTTGTGCGGATGTCTGCAGCGCGCGCCCAAGGTTGTCGAGGACCGGAAGCAGGTCACGCACAAGGCTTGCAGCGGCGTACTTGAGGTCATCTTGCTGTTCACGCTTGATGCGCTTGACTGCATTGTCGAACTCGGCCTGGCTTCGACGTGCTACGTCAAGCCAATGATCAGCCTTCTTGGCCTCCTCGGCCAATGCAATCAATTCTTCGTCGCTTAGTTTGCGCAACTTCTTCGCGCGTTGCTTCGGCGGGAGGTCGCTATCAGCGATCTCTTCGCCATGGCGCGCATCTTCGGCGTTCTGGACAGCCTTTGGATCATTCAACGCTTCTTCGGCTTCGTGCCCGTCGTGAGGCTTGCCCGTGGGGACGACTTCTTCGTGTTTTTCTTCAGGCATGTTCGTTTGCTTCTCTGCTGTTTTCGTAGCCTACAGGGATTCAAGCTGCCATCATTTGGCTACTTACTGAACAGCTTCTTTACCTTGTCGAGGAACGACTTCCGTTCCGGAGTTATATTCTGTTCTTCCGTCTCGGCGAACTCGCGCAGAATTCGTGACTGTTCCTTGGTCAGCTTGCTGGGCACTTCGACGACAACTTCCACCAACTGGTCGCCTCGTCCATACCCATCCAGCTTTGGAAAGCCTTCGCCTTTCAGCCGTGTCACGTGTCCGCCCTGCGTGCCGCCGGATATCTTCATCTCGCTACGTCCGCGCAGCGTTGGAACCTCAATTTTTGCGCCAAGCGCGGCTTGGGCGAAGCCGATCGGCAACTCGAGGTAAACGTCTGCACCGGCACGCTTGAATAGCGGGTGCGACCGAATGTGTACCTCACACAGCAGGTCACCGGGTGGGCCGCCTTGCTCGCCGGCTTCACCTTCACCGGCGATACGTAGCGTCATGCCATCTTCAATACCGGCCGGTATCTTAAGTGTAATCTCGCGCTCTTTGGGTTTACGCCCCGATCCTCCGCAGCCGGAACACGGGTCGGAAATCACTTCCCCGCGTCCATGACAACGGGGGCAGGAGCTACGCATGCTGAAGAAGCCTGCGCTGGTCATCACAACGCCGGCTCCGCGGCACTGGGTGCACTGTGTAGGTTTCGTGCCCGCCTTTGCACCGCTGCCGTTGCAGTCGTCGCAAGCTTCTGCGCGACGCAGGCTGATGGTCTTTTCTACCGGCTCAACCGGGTCGTTGAAATCCAACTCGATGCCACAGCGCAGACTTGCACCCCGACGTCCGCGAGACTGCGCCCGACCGCTACCACCGAAGAAGTCGCCGAAAACGCTGCTGCCGCCGAAAATCTCACTGAACGCCGAGAAGATGTCCTCAACATTCGAGAAGCCAGCCCCGCCGAAATCTGCTCCGGCGTGCCCGTACTGGTCGTATTGGGTGCGCTTCTGGTCGTCGTTCAGTACGGCAAACGCATCGGCAGCTTCTTTGAACTTGGCTTCAGCCTCGGCATCACCCGGGTTTCGGTCTGGGTGATGCTTGAGGGCCAGTTTATGGTAGGCCTTCTTGATCTCGGCCTTCGATGCGTTCTTGGCGACGCCAAGTATCTCGTAGTAATCCCGTTTTGCCATGCCGTCGCCTGCAATCCCAGCTAGCGCTTTCGCCTTAGTACGCCGGCGTCCGCATCTGCCAGTTCCCAGCCGTCTGCGGACAACTCATCCAACAGACGCAGGCTGTTGATCTGGCGTTCGAAATTTGTCTGACCTTCTTCGTACACAAACACGCGTGACTGCAGGTACTGCTTGTCGGCATCCGCCCCAGCCCATCGCTTCAAGTCAATCTGATAGCTTTCGATGCGAGGCACTGACTGCATGTAGGCGTACTCGTACCGATCAACGCCTTGAGCATCCGCATCCTTGCCTGCGAAGTTCAGAGCCATCACAGAAACAGCCACCAACAGAACCAGCAGACCTGCACCCGCCAACAGCTTCGTGTTCATTGTGTTCTCCCTTTGCCTGAGTGTTCTTTTGAAACGCGAACCGAGTCGGTTGCGTTCCAATAAATCAGGCCCGGGGGAACTTCCCGGGCCTGATCGGTGGCTCAGGCCATGGGCGAACTATGCCGTTGCGCCGCTGATCTTCGAGTCCTTCTTGTTCAGGTCTGTGACTAACGTGTTCGTCGTCAGCATCAGACCCGCAATACTCGCCGCATTCTGGATGGCGCAACGGGCAACCTTCGTCGGGTCAAGCACACCAAACTTGAGCATGTCGCCATACTCGCCGGTCAGCGCATTGAAGCCGTGGGTTGCCGTCTTCTTCTCTTTCAGCGTCTCGACAACGTCAATGCCGTCGAAACCCGCGTTGCTCGCAATCTGGCGGCAAGGGGCTTCAAGTGCCGAAGCCAGGATGTCAGCGCCAAAACGTTCATCGCCCTTGAAGTTGGCTTCGCGGATGGCCTGTGACGCGCGCAGGTAGCTAACACCACCACCCGGCACAACACCCTCCTGTTTGGCCGCACGTGTCGCATTCAACGCGTCATCAACGCGATACTTGCGTTCCTTCATTTCGCTTTCGGTGTGGCCGCCAACGCTGATTTCTGCCACGCCGCCGGTCAGCTTCGCAAGGCGCTCCTGCAGCTTCTCTTTGTCGTAGTTGCTGGTGGACTGCTCGATCTGGGTGCGCAGTTGCGTGATGCGCGCCTCGATGTCCTTCTTCTTGCCCGCGCCTTCAATAAGCGTGGTGCCGTCCTTATCGACAACAAGTTTCTTGACGGTGCCGAGATGCCCGACGTCGATGGTCTCAAGCTTGATGCCAAGGTCTTCGGTGATACTGGTGCCGCCGGTCAGAATAGCGATATCGTCAAGCATGGCCTTGCGGCGGTCGCCGAAACCCGGCGCCTTTACGGCAACGACATTCAGCATGCCGCGCAGGCGGTTTAGCACGAGCATCGCGAGAACTTCGTTCTCGATATCTTCAGCGATGATCAGCAAAGGCGCGCCAGTCTGCGCAATCTTCTCCAGAATCGGGACGATCTCGCGTACGCCGCTGATCTTCTTTTCATAGATCAGGACTTTCGCGTTCTCGTATTCCGCAGTCAGCTCATTCGGCTTGTTTACAAAGTACGGGCTGAGATAACCTTTGTCGAAGCGCATGCCGTCTACGTAGGTGAGCTCGGTTTCGAGACCCTTGCCCTCTTCGATAGTGACAACGCCCTCTTCGCCGACCTTGTCGATGGCCTCGGCCATGATCGCGCCGATCTCGGCATCCTGGTTGGCGCTGATCGTTGCGACGGCCTTCAGCTCTTCCTTATTCTTGATTTTCTTGCTGTTGTCGGAAAGCCAGCCCACTGCGACCTCTGTCGCTTTGTCGATTCCGCGCTTAATGTCCTGGGCGTTGTGGCCCTGCGCGACCATCTTCAGGCCTTCCTGAACGATAGCATTGGCGATCACAGTGGCCGTCGTGGTCCCGTCGCCGGCTTCATCGTTGGTCTTGCTGGCGACTTCCATAACCAGCTTGGCGCCCATGTTCTCGAACGGGTCCTCAAGCTCGACATCCTTGGCTACCGTGACGCCGTCGTTGACGACGAGCGGGTTGCCAAAAGACTTCTGCATAATGACGTTGCGCCCGGCCGGGCCCATGGTTGAGCTGACGGCACGCGCAAGCTTACTCACACCGTCGGCCAACTTGCGGCTTGCCTCGACATCAAAAAGGATCTGTTTGCTCATTGCTTGTCCTTGGGCTTGTCCTTGGTCCTGAAATGCGCTGTCTGTCGTGTCCGACTGACGGTCGCCTTCTATTCAATGATCGCGAGGATTTCTGCCTCACGCAGGATCTTGTGTTCAATACCGTCTACCTTGACGTCGCTGCCGCTGTACTTGCCGAACATGACGACATCGCCCTTCTTGACGCTGGGCTCAACACGCTTGCCGCTGCGCATGACATGGCCCGGTCCTACCGAAATGACCACTCCGCGAAGAGGCTTTTCCTTGGCGGTGTCCGGCAGAACGATCCCGCCGGCGGTCTTTTCTTCTGCCTCGTGTGGCTTGACGATTACGTTGTCGTCCAGGGGACGCAGCTTGGTTGCCATTTGTATCTCTCCGATTCGGGCTGTTTGAGCCTGTGCTGTTCTTGGGTCAGGGGTGAGTGCTTCTCACGCGCCTAGTAATCCATGTCATCCATGCCGCCCATGTCAGCCGGCTCGTCTTCTTCTTCCTTGGTGATGATTGCATCCGTCGTGAGCATCAGTCCCGCCACGCTGGCTGCATTCTGCAACGCGCTCTTGGTGACCTTAAGCGGGTCAACGATGCCCATCTCATACATATCGCCGTACTTGTCCGTGAGCGCGTTGTAGCCGTAGCTGACGGCTTTCTCGGCCAGCACGTTTCGTGCAATCACGCTGCCGTGTTTGCCGCCGTTCTCTGCGATTTGACGCACCGGTCGCCCGAGGGCGATCTTGACGATGTCGATACCGATCTGCTCATCGGCGTCTTCGGTCTTCAGCTTGTTCAGACCAACACCGGCACGAAGCAGCGCAACGCCGCCGCCCGGCAGGATGCCGCCGTCAACTTTGTCTGTCGCAGCACGAACGCTGTGCAAGGCGTCTTCAACGCGGGCCTTGAGTTCTTTCATGGCCGGTTCGCTGGCTGCGCCGACTTTGACGACAGCGATGCCACCAGCGAGCTTCGCAAGGCGCTCTGACAGCTTTTCCTTGTCGTAATCGCTGCTGGTGATCTCTATTTCTTTGCGAATCTGGTCGCAACGGTTCTTGATGTCCGCAGTCTTGCCGGCGCCTTCAATCACCGTGGTATCTTCGTTGTTGATGACGACCTTCTTGGCGGTGCCGAGGTCCTTGATGCTGATATCTTCAAGCTTCTCGCCGAGGTCCTTCATGAAGGCCTTGCCACCGGTCAGGATAGCAATGTCTTCAAGCATCGCTTTTCGACGGTCGCCGTAGCCCGGGGCCTTCACCGCGCACACGTTGATCACGCCACGCAGCTTGTTGACGACGAGTGTCGAAAGCGCTTCGCCTTCAATGTTCTCTGCAATGATGATCAGTGGGCGGTTCGCCTTGCTGACCTGCTCAAGCAACGGCACCAGCGGTTGTGCGCTGCTGATCTTGTCTTCGTAGACGAGAATCAGTGGCTTCTCAAACTCGCAGGTGATGCTTTCCGTGTTGTTCACGAAATGCTGCGACAGATAGCCGCGGTCAAACTGCATGCCTTCCACTATGTCGACGACGGTTTCGCTGGTCTTGCTTTCGTCGACTGTGATGACGCCGTCTTTGCCAACTTTTTCCTGGGCATCGGCGATGATCTTGCCGACGCGCGGGTCATTGTTGGCGGCGATGGTTGCCACGTAGGCAACTTCCTTCTTGCCTTCGACCGGGCGGGCCATCTTGTTGAGCTGCCCTACGGTGTGATCGACAGCCTTCTTGATGCCACGATAGATCGCGGTCGCATTGCGACCTGCGATGACGTGCTTCAGGCCTTCGCCATAAATCGCATGCGCGAGCAGCGTTGCGGTCGTGGTGCCGTCACCGGCGACGTCGCTGGTGCGACTTGCGACCTGCTTCACCATTTGTGCGGCGCAATTTTCGTATGGGTCCTGCAGCTCAATTTCTTCAGCTACAGTGACGCCGTCTTTCGTGATGTTCGGTGCGCCCCAGCCTTTGTCGAGGACCGCAGTACGACCCTTCGGACCAAGCGTTGAGACAACAGCCTTGGCGAGCTTTTCGATGCCCTTCGCCAGCTTTTCGCGTGCATCGACATCAAAGATGATCTGCTTGGCAGCCATGTATCAGCCTCTCATTCCAGATAAACGAATCCAACGAGCGCGGGAGTGCAAACACGGTGCCAACGACTTAGAGGCAAAGATTAGGTGGAGTGAACGCTGTATGTGTAGGCTGAGTAACGCCTTAGACGCACGAGATTCCACGTGCGAGTAAGCACATCTTGGGCCTCCGCCAAACTGACAGCCGCTGTCAGGACGCCAATAGCCCACTGCCCGTTTGGCAGATGCCCGCAAGACGCTGGTAAGCCACGTAGCCTACACCGGAAATTTGGTCATTGCGCGCGATCCCACATACGTATCATTGTTGGTTGATATGACTTACGGAGAGACGCATGACCCGACTGCTGATTTGCCTGTTCATGCTTGCACCGGCGCTGACAGCCCAGCAGGCCACGGTTTCGAGCATCTTCAATGACCCGGTCGTGGGCAAAATCACGAAGCTGGACGTTCAAGGGCGTCTAGAAATCGAGGTAAAGGGTAGCGATGTACCGCAGCGGATTTCTCTGGACGAAACCGAGGAAGTCGCCTTTGGGCACAAGGGTGACG
>JAGQRE010000061.1 GCA_020425695.1 Planctomycetota bacterium | reverse complement strand
TCTTCGTCGTGCTCTTCTTCGATCACAAGTTCCGGTCCTTGGGCGTCTCCGCGGTGGGGGTCGAGGTCTTTGTTGAACCACTTGCGGAACAGGATCAGGACGTCTTCCACAGCGAGGTACGTGGCCGGCACCATGACCAGGATTACGACCGTTGCAAAAGCGATGCCGAACGCAAGGCTCACGGCCATCGGGATCAGGAATGCGGCCTGTACGGACCGCTCCAGCATGATCGGCGTTAGACCGGCGAATGTCGTCAGCGACGTCAGCAGAATCGCGCGGAAGCGCCTTGGCCCGGCCTCGCGCACTGCTTCGAAGACAGTCTTGCCTTCATCGCGTCGGTTGCGATTGATGAAGTCAATCATGACGAGGCTGTCGTTCACCACGACGCCTGAAAGCGCCAGCAGCCCAACGATACTCAGGAACGTCAGGTCCATGCCGAGCAACAGGTGCGCCCAAACCGCGCCGCCGATGCCGAACGGAATCGCCCACATCACGATCGCGGGTTGAAAGTACGAGCGAAACGCGACGGCCAGCAACCCGAACATAAGGAACAGCGACAGTGCCAAACCGACGCGCAACCCGGCAAAACTTTCTGCCTGGCGCTGCTGTTCGCCGCCGAACTTCCAGCTAAGTCCCGGGTACTTCGCCATCAGCGTCGGCATGAAACTCTCGGCCAGGTCGGCGTTGAGTTCATTGGCGTTGGTCACGGTGCGGTTCAGGTTGCTTGTCACGACAATGGTGCGCTGCCGGTCGAGTCGATTGATACCCGAGACGCCACGGCTGATGTCGTAGTCGGCTACTTCAGAGAACGCGGCTTCGCGCCCGTTGGGCAGGCGGATGCGCATGCTCTCAAGGCTGTCGATGGACTCACGCTCGTCTTTCGGGTAGCGCACGAAGACCTTCACTTCGTCTTTACCGACCTGCACGCGCTGGGCCTCAGAGCCGTAGAAGGCCGCGCGAACCTGGGCAATCAAGCCCGCCTGGTTCAGCCCTAGCGACTTTCCCGATTCGGTTACGAAGGGGACGATTTCCAGTTTGCCGTCGCGGTAGTCGTCTGCGATATCGAATGTGCCGGGGTACTCGGCCAGATGTGCTTTCAGGTCTTCCGTCGCTTGCTCGATCTGGTTGAGGTCTCGTCCGGCCAACTCCACATTTACGGGGGCGCCGACGTTGACCTGGTCAGATGTGAACGTGAGTTCAATTGCGTTCGGAATGCGCTTGCCGACTTTTGCCCGCCAGAGGTCGCGGATTTCGGACGCCTTGGCTTCACGTTTTTCTGCCGAGATCAGAGCCAGGTGAACTTCGGCAATGTTGTCACGGCTCTGGGTCCCGCCTGAAGCCACTGGCGGGCCGCTGGCGTTGCGGAAAGGCTGTGAGCCGAGTACGGCGCGGATGTTCTCGATTACGCTGCCGCGTTGTCCGCCCTCAACTTCTTCGCGAACTTCCTCCGCAGTCTCGGTCAGAATTTCAAGTGCACGACGGGTCTCTTCGGCCGAGGCACCTTCCGGCAACGCGACCGCTGCGATGACATCGTTCCCTTCGATCGCGGGGAAGAACGCCACCTTTACGTAGCCGCCGGCGAACAACCCGGCCGTCAGCGCAAGGAACCCCAGCCCGATACCCAGTACGGTCCAACGCCAGCGGATAGCCCAGTTCAGTGTCGGGCGGTAGGTTTTCTCAATGAACCAGTCTACGCCCCTCTCGAAGGTACCCTGCACTTTCGCCCAGGCCTTTGGCAGGAACCAGTTGCTGAATCTTCCCGGCTTGGATTCGTGCGCAAGGTGAGCCGGCAGAACGAAGAGGCTTTCAACCAGGGATGCCGCCAACGCCAGAATCACCACTGACGCAATTGCGGCCGCGAATGCGCCCGTACGCCCGGGCAGTTGCAGCATTGGGCTGAAGGCGATGCTGGTAGTCGCAATCGCCAGCCCGACCGGCAGCATGACTTCTTTCGTGCCATCGATGGCGGCCTGCAAAGCCGGTTTTCCCATGCGTTTGTGCGCATCGATGTTTTCGCCTACGACGATGGCGTCGTCGACCAGGATGCCGAGTGCGACCACGAAGCCGAAACTGGAAAGGAAGTTAATTGTCATACCGAAGTACGGCATCAACCAGACGGTGCCGAGGATTGCGGTGGACAACCCGACAGCAACCCACATGGCAAGTCGGGCCTTCAGAAAGAACGCGAGAACCAGAAACACAAGCAGCAGCCCCTGCAACCCGTTGAAAAGCAGAAGGTCCAGCCGCTCATTCAGGTTGTCGGAGATATCGCGGAATTCGCGCAGCGAGACTCCGGGCGGTAGCTCGGCGTTCTTGCCAGGCACTTGCTGCCCGTTCACTTCTTTGCCGTTCACGTACTCTTCGACGGTCTGCGCGATGCCCAATGTGTCCTGGTCACCGACGCGATACACCTCAATCATCATGCTGCGGCGTCCGTTGACGCGCGACTCCAGCGTGACTTCCTCAAAGGTTTCACGCACGTCGGCCACGTCGCCGATTCTAATGCTGGTTCCGTCAGGCTTCGTGAACAGCGGGATCGCTTCAAATTGCTCGCGAGTGTACGCCTGTGAGCTACTACGGAAGAGTATCTCGCCGCCGATTGTGTCAACCGAGCCTGCGGGAAGGTTCAGCGAATAGCGATTGACCGCTGTCGATACGTCAGCGATCGAGAGGGCGTACCGACGCAGGTCGTTCTCACGCACGCTGATTGAGATTTCATAGTTACGCGAGTCGCTGACTTCGGCCTTCGAGATGTTCGGCAGTGCGACGATGTCATCACGAACTTCGTCGGCCAGACGTTTCAGTTCGCGCTCGTCGATTTCGCCCTCAAGCAGTAGCCAGACGACGCGTTCCTGAATCTTGCCTTCGCGGATCACCGGCTCTTCGGCTTCGTCGGGGAAAGTCGTGATACTGTCGATCTCGGCCTTTACCTCATCGGTGATGTCCTTGATGTCTTCGCCGTCTTTGATTTCGATCGTTACGACGCCGACGCTTTCACTGGCCTTGCTGCTGATCCGATCAACGCCGTCGATCCCTTGCACGGCTTCTTCGATCTTGATGATCAGCGATTCTTCAACCTCAGACGGAGTCGCGCCCGGGTACAGCACGGAAATACTGATCGTTTCCGGTTCGATCTCCGGGAAGGCGGTACGGCGAATGATTGGCAACGTCATCAGCCCGCCGATGAGAAACAGCCCCATCAAAAGGTTCGCGCTGACGCTGTTGCGTGTGAACCAGGCTACGAGGCCGCTCACGGGGTCTCCTTCTGAACCGCGCCCTTCACCACTTCGACCGGCATGTCTTCAACTACGAGGTCGAGATCTGTGACGACAACCCGCTCGCCGGATTCCAGCCCTTCGATCACAAGCACGGATTCCGGCGTGGTGCGCGACACGACAACCTCGCGATGCTTGATGCGTGATTGCTTGTCAACGATCAGAACACGACCGTCAGGCCGGAGTGCGCGACGCGGAACGACAAACACTTGCTCGACTTCGCGTCCCGTGATCACGGCGTTTACGAACGTGTTCGGCAGGAGCGGGATGGGCTGTGTCGAACCGAAAGGATCCTTCACCCTCGCGACGGCGTAGTACATCCGGGTTTGCGGGTCGACTTCGGCTTCCGTGCGAACGATGCGCGCCGACCAGATGTAGGTCTCGCGACCGAAATCCGCGCTCAGGTCGACTTCGGGTGCCTGCTCGTCATCGAAGGCAATAACGCCGCCGAGCGGAAGATCGAGATAGCCGATGTCGTCGGCACTGATTGGCAGGCGAACTTCCGTGAAGTCGGTTGCGTAAACCCGTGCAAGCGGCGCGCCGGGCGTGGCGTATTGCCCTTCTTCGATCTGTTTCAGGCGTACGCGACCATCATAGGGTGCAAGGACTTTCGTCCGCTTTAGGTCCAAATCAGCCTTTGTGACTGCGGCTTCTGCGCTGAGGACTCCGGCCTTGCGCTCTGCTAGTTGTGGCTCGCGGAGTACCAGTGCGTCGGGCTCACCCTCGCCGTATTTCTCCCACTCACGCTTCGCGAGCGCGCTTTCGGCTTCTTCACGCTGCAGGGCCGCTTTCGCCCCGGCCAGTGCGGCCTGCGCCTGCGCCAGTGCGGCTTTCGGTGCCGTGTCATCGAGGGTGACGAGCACGTCATCTTTCTTGAAGAACCCGCCGTTCACGAAGCTCTCGTGTATGCCTACGACACGTCCTGCCGTTTCGCTGGAAAGAGTCGTTTCGGTCCGCGGAGTGACGGTGCCGTTCGTCCGCACCTCATGCTCAAAAACTTGCGGCTTGATGGTGACGACCGATACCCGGGCGATTTGCTTTTCCGGTGTCTGTGTTTGAACCTTTACCTGCGCGGCTTTCAGCGCGACCAGTCCGGCAATGCCAACGGCGATTGCAACGACCGGCAGAATGTACTTAAGAACCTTCATGGCTGTCCCTGTTCTCGATCACACTTGACGAGTCAAACCCGCCGCCGAGGGCGGAGTAGAGGTCCACACGCGTGTTCAACAATGCAAGCTGGGCCGTAAGGCGTGCGCTTTCGGAGCTGAAGTACTGGCGACGAGTCTGGATTACCTGCGTGATATCAAGCGCGCCCTGGTAATAGCGATCAGTCGAAATTTCGACCGCGGCTGCTGATTCGTCTACCGACCGTTGCAGCGCCGCCAGTTCGCGACGCAGGTGAAATTCGTTGCTGAGCGAGTTCTCAACTTCAGCAAAGGCTTTCAACGCAACCACGACGTAGTAAGCCAGCGCGCCTTCTTCAAGCGCCTCCGACCGGCTGATCTCGGCCCAGCGTCGACCGCCGTCGAAGATCGGTGCCAACAGGTTACCGATCAGATTCCAGACGAAGAACTTGCCATCGAGAATGTCCGAGACCTGGTCCGAGGCGAGTCCGGTCGAGCTCGTCAGTGAGATACGTGGCAGCAGGTCGAGATAGGCTGCGCGAACCCGGGCATCGGCGGCAGCGACCCTGCGTTCGGCTTCCACAATGTCTGGGCGGCGAGTCAGCAATTGCGCGGGCAACCCACCCGGCGCGACGGGAAGCTGATTTGGTAGCGCGCTCGAGGTTTCGACTCGTGCACTGGGATAGCGGCCGAGCAAGACTTCGAGTTGGCGTCGGCTGAGTTTGTAAAGGCGTTTGCGGGATTCAAGGCGGGACTCGGTGACAGCTACATCGGCTAGAGCAAGGCGATAATCCAGTGCCGATCGCAGTCCGGCCTTGAAACGATCTTCGACGCGCTCGGCCAGTTCCTTTGCGCTGTCGAGATTGGAGTTCGCGAGTTGCAGCTGCAGCCAGGACTCCGTTGCTGAAAAGTAAGCCTTCGTTACCTGCACGATCAGTGAAAGCCGTGCGCCGTAGTAGGCGGCCTCGACGGCCTCACGGTCAGCGATGGCGGCGGTTTGAGCCGCTCGTACACGACCCCACAGGTCAATTTCCCATTGCAGGTTGAGTGACACGCCAATGCGTTGCGTTTCAAGCTCAGTGAGGCTCGGGCCTCCGAACGACTGCACAGTCTGGGTCCGGCTCGCGTCGACCCCGGCGCTGATGTTGGGCATGGCGCCGGCCTGTACCGATCGCGTTGTGGCGCTGGCTGCCGCGATGCGTGACGCGGCTTCGCGCAACGTTGGATTGTTCTGAAGTGCTTCAGCAATGAGTGCGTCCAGATTGCCGTCTTTGAATCCAATCCACCAACTATCGGGTACGTCAGCATCACTGAGTGGAATCTCGGTCCAGTTGGCGGGTACGTCAACCTGAACATCCGGCTGTTGCTGCGGTGGGGGAGATGCGCAGGAGCCCAGCGTGGCTAAAGAAGCCACCAGTATCAGCACTCTGGTTGAGGTCCGGGTCATTGTTGGCTCCCCTTGCGGCGTGCCCTGGGTTTCCTGGCAGGCGGCGCTTCCATACCGGCGGTGCAGAAGGCGACGATGCGGCTGGTCAACACGCCCGGGTCCTGCTCGACCGAAGGAAGCTTCATGCCGACGCAGATGGTCTTTGAGTTCATGGCGACGAACGTGAATGACCCGACCGAAAACATCAGGCGAAGCTGGATCTCTTCCGGTTCAAGCTTCGGCAATGCACGCGACAACTGCTTGACGAACTGGGAGAGCGATTCGTGAAACGTCTGTTTGAATATTTCTCCAACGCGCTGAAACATGCCCTCGAACTGGACCCGTGCCAGCAGTTTCGCGAAGTGCGGATGTACCGAAGCGATATGAACTCCTGGTGATATGAATGCATCCATTAGCGACCTGACAGTGGGGGGGCTGTCTCCGGCAGCCTCAACGGCGATTTGCAGCATACGGTTGCGTTCGTCTACGATCCGCTTGATGCGGCGCATCAGGACTTCCTGGAGCAGCGAGTCCTTGTTGCCGAAGTGGTAGTTGACTGAGCCCAGGTTGGCGTGGGCGAGGCTGGTTATCTCGCGCATGCTAGCAGCTTCGAAGCCGTGGTCGGCGAAGAGGCGCTCGGCCGCGTCCAACAGATTGTCCCGTGTGCTGCTCATGGGCGAATAATCAAACGTTTGTATGAAAACGTCAACAAGAAATTGGCTCGAACACTCAACACGTCGAGTTGGGGTGGTTATTTCCGCTTTTTGAAAAAGGAAGGAGGGGAGGCCTTTCGGCCTCCCCCTCTGGGATTTTGCGCTTGGGATGGTGGGATCGAATCAGGTGGGATCAGTCTCGTGCCACGCGTACTCGTGACACCACAACAAGCAGGGCCAGTGCACCCAGGAGCACACCCCACAAGTACGAGTTACCGCTACCGTCGGCCACACAACCGCCGCCTCCGCCTCCGCCGCTGCCGCCGCCAGTCGCGGGTGCTTTGACTTCCAGGCTGAAGTTCTGGGTAGTGGAGGCAAACGCAGAGTCAGTTACAGTTATGTCGAAGCTATAAACTCCAACCAGTGTTGGCGTGCCCGTCAACGCACCGGCGGCACTCAATGTAATGCCGGGCGGGAGTGAACCTGTTGAAGTAAAGGTGTACGAGCCGGTGCCACCGCTTGCCAGAATCGAAACCGGGCCATAGCTCTGCCCTTCGACACCAATCGGCAGTGGAGTTGTGGTGACGAAGGAAGGTGTGCCTGTTGCCGGTGGGTCGATTGTAAGAACGAATGCGGTGCTTGCGGTGACGTTCAATGTGTCTGTAACCGTAACGGTGAAGTTGTAGGTGTTGGCCGCAGTTGGTGTACCTGAAAGACTGCCTGCGGAACTCAAGGTCATACCGTTCGGCAGAGCGCCGGCCGAAACTGTGTAAGTCAAGCTGCCGGTGCCGCCTGTTGCGACGATACTAAGCGGTGTGTAAGCGAGACCCTGTTCGCCGTTCGCGAGTGGTGAAGTGGTCGTAATTGCAGGGGCAGCAGCGACATCAATCGATACAGAAATCGTAGTCTGAAGCAGTCCGTCATCGACGTCGATGTCGAACGTGTGGGTACCAACATCGTTAGCGGTGAGGGCTGCCGTCGGTGCCACATTCAGGAAGCCACCCTGCAACTGGAAGCTGAATCCGGAGCCGCCCGTCGGGTTGCTGCCACCCAGAACCGGTGTACCAAGTGTCAGAGTCTGACTGGTGTTTGGATCAGACACCGTAGCGAGGTTGACTGACGACGCCGCGCCCATGGTCTCAGTGTAAACCGAGGTGTATGGATTTGCGCTCGAGCCGTCACCGGCGAGAGCAGCACTGATGGCATGAACAGGCGCCAGGTTCAGGATGGTAATGGTTACTGTTGCCGACTTCTGCGTCTGGTTGACAGCGTCAGCAAACACCACCTGCCACGTGTAGTCGGTAGGATCGTTGCTGGCCGCAGCCGTGCCGGTCCACTGAAGCGTGATCGGGTGCCCTGCGGCAGGAATCGCTGGTGCCGTGATACCCGTTGGTGTCGTGCTTGGTGGGATGATGGATACGACCGTGATGTTGTCGGACTCAGTGTCCGTCAATTCGATTTCAACACTCGCGAGTGTCGCACCCGGATTCAGCGAGATGGAGAATGGGCCGTCCGTGGCACCGGACAACGTCGAGGCCGTGGTTGTGTTTGCGACGGCTGCATCGTTCGGGACGAGGCCTGTACCGCTGACCGTAAAGGTGAACGGATTTAGGACAGGGTGGTTGTTGTCGATGGTGACAGTGAGATTGAAAGTACCGTTACCAGTCGGCTGCACAAACAGTTGGAACGTCGTGGACTGCGTCCCTGGAATGGTCGTCAGCGACGGTTGAGTCTGAACCGTTGTTGCGGACGCAAGGTTCTGGTTCAGGGTGATCGCCACAGGATTGGTGGAGTTCGTCAGAATCAAGTCTTGGGAACCGTCATTGTCGATCGTAAAGGTGACGACCACGCCTGTCGCTGTACTAACGGTACCAATGTTTCGAGTACCGTTCTGTGCGATATTGGTGGAGCTTTCCGCGACCGCAATTTGCGGGAAATCGCCCTCATCGGCGCCGATGTCCGTTGTGGTTCCTAGTGGTCGAGAGTCGCCATCAATGTCGTCTGTTGCTGTCGATGTTTGGCCTGCCGGGTTCAAGCACGGAGAGTCCGCAGCCAGGTGAAGGTCAATGGTGCCGGTTGCGCTGATTACCTTCGGGTCTGCGTTTGAGCCGTTGGCGTCGAGACCGTTGGTCTGCCAGTCGTTGAATGTAGCCAACGTAGCCTGGTTGCACTGAGTCTGTGCGAACCAGTAGTTGAAATCAGACACCGTTGGCGTGTAGGTCAACGAGGAAAGGTAGATTGCAGGTACACTGGCATCAGTGCAGATGACAATGTTGTTATTGATGTCGTTCAACGCGTAGGCGGTGCTGCTGGAGTAAGCGTACAGGCCACCAGTATTGGTGAAAGTTGACGTGTGTAGAATCGTGTTGTGACGCACGACGCCGGTACCACTTGCCGTGTTGCGAACTGTGATAGAGCCACCTGTATTGCTCAATAGGACTGAACTGGAAGTTGGGTTACCGGAATTCGTGAAGCAGTTCCAAACGAAGTTGTTTTCGATGACGCCGTTTGTGAAGTAGCCACTGTTCTGGCCCATAAACGCGATGCCTGGGCCATCGGGAATGTCATGAACAACGCAGCGGCGGATGGTGATGTCGGTGGTGGTTAGTCCGATGGTGGAAGTGCCATTCCCTTGCGCGATGATTCCGAAGTCTGGGCCACTCATCACCTCCAGGCCATCCACGACCACGTAGGACTGGTTGATGACCAGTCCGCCCCGTCCGGTGAGCGGTGACGTCCCACTCTGTCCGGTGAGTACGGCACCGTTTGCATTGCCCAAAACTACGGGAGTCTGTCCCGCGGCAACCTGCAACGTAATGGTGTTGGTGGCTGATGCACCGGCGACCGGTGTAACGACGGGGACCGGCTGAGTATTATCAATACCCAAGCTGTAGGAAGGTGTGGAGGTGTAGGTTGCGCTGTCAGTGATCGTCAACGTGACCGGTCCTGATACGCCAGCAAGTTCAAGCAGGTCGAACGCGGTGCCAATATCGGCAAAATCGCCAGTCGTCTGGTTGATGGTGTAGTTACCTACCATTGGCAGAGGCACAACGGTTACAGCACTCCCTTGCACCGGGTAGCTGCCTGCGGCCGGGCCGGGTGTGACATTCACGTCACTAGATGCGTTGATCTCAAACTGAATTGTACTGAATGTGGCTGCTGCGGCAGAAACATCTGCGGCCAAAAAGAACGTCTCGACGCCACCTGCTGTGAAGGCGTACGCTGAACTGCCCGTGAAGGTCGCAGTGTTGCCGGAGAGGGAAGATACGGCGCTTCCGAATTGGGTGTCGCCAGTGTTGAAGACACCATCGTTGTTAGTGTCTTCCCACATCGTCAGATTTGAAAGATTCCCATTGTTGACGCTGCCGATCTGTGTGACGGTGAAACCGTTGAGGTTCTGACTTACGCCGTAGGCTTGGAAATCGAAGCTCCCGACCCAAGCACTCGTTGAGCCACCCGCTGTGGCCGTGGTGTCTGCCGCAGAGTTTGGTGATGCCGCCAGCGAGTTCGGAATGACGTCCAAACGGATATCATCCAGAAGCAGATAGTCAGTCGTGCCGTTTTCTGCCATCTGGAAACGGATCATGGTCTGGTTCGTGAAGTTCAAACTCGCCGCGCTCATCAGTGCAGACAAGTCGACAATTTCCTGGTTCCAGACGCCTGTGTTCACGTTGACCGGAATCTGGAACGCAGCGAGTTCCCATGTCGTGCCGCCATTCGTGCTGATGAAAACACCAATGAAGTGCTCGACGATGACGGTGGTAGTGTCTGGATCAAGCCCCTCATCGTTCCACCAAAATTCGAGCTCGACCGTGTCAGACGAAGTCACACCAGAGAGGTCAAACAACAGGTCCAATACGCAGGCGCCAATGTTTGTACCGCCGGCCATACTCATCATGCCGGAACCCGAATTCGGGCTGCTGCCTGCAGTCGGCCCGGGTGTAACCAACATCGTGCCCGTACCTGCCGCTGCTGCCTGACCTGGTGCCGATCCCACCGAAGTGATTGTCGGGTACAGGTTTGAAGCAGTTGAAACCGCACCGTTGTAGTAGGGCAACGGCGACTCAAAACCAAGCTGGTAAGGGAAACTGGACGCGGCGCCCTGAACTGTTCTGAGCGCGGAATTCAGTGGGTAGGTCGTCAAGTCTGTGCCACCGGACCATGTGATGTCCGATGCGCTGGCAATGCTGAAGGCCAGTGTGTCGCCGGGGTTTGCGGTCGCCGCCACGTCGGCCGCGAGCAACAACCGGAAGCCTGAACCAGGTGTCATGCTCTGAAGCGGGCTACCGGAGAACGTAACAGTGCTTGAACCGGACAGCGTGTCTGTACCCAGCAGTGAGTCCCCACCGTCGACGACGCCGTCATTGTTGTTGTCGCGATAGAGGCGAACGGAACCCACATCAGAGTTACTGATGCTGCCGCTCTTGGTAAAGATTACCTGGTTGAGGTTGTTGTTGTTCACGAAGGTGAAGGCGTTTAAGTCCATCATGACGTGGTCAGTCGCGGGAGCGGCCACCAGATCATCGACTCCGGCTACTGAAAGGATCGTGGAGTCGATTGGAGGCAGCTCGATGGACATGGTGGACTGGATTTCGGCCTGTGATCGGGTTTTGTCCCACAGTCGAAACTCGTCGATGTCGCCATACCACTGGTAACTGGTGGTAGTGGTGCTGTAACCGCCGACTTGAAAGTCCGTTCCTGAGACGCTCGGTGTCTGGCTCGTCACGGTGCTATCTAGCTGGCCGTCAATGTACCAAGTTGTCGTGTTGGCACTCGAGTCGTAGACAAACGCGACATGGTGCCAGTTATTGTCACGGATACCCAAAGACGATGAGGCGTAATGTGTGGTGAAGCCGCCACCGAGCACGCCGAGCCCGTTGGACGAAGAGAAGTAAAACCTAAGACTGTTGGCCGAACTGTCGCCGCACAGATATGGCGAGCCCGTTCCACTGTAACGGATCCATGACTCCATGGTCCATGATTGCGAGGAAGGGAGGTCCGCGGCCCAACCGGTACTTACCTTTCCCAGGCCGGTGGTTGAACCATTTCCCGCTTGAAGTGCTGCCGTACCGATTGCTTGGCCGGAGGTGATCCACGCCGGGTTTCCGTTGAACGTTGGGTTTGCACTACCGGATCCGGGGATGGCGTCGTTCGCGGTAGCGGTTCCAGTGCCCTCGTTGAACTTGTAGTAGAGGAAGACGGGAACGTTCGGATCAGTCACCGTCCATGTTCCGCCGGTGATCGGGTAGGTTGAGTTGTCGGTCTGAGAGCCAATAGCAACGTTGCTTGAAGATGACAACTCGAAGCTGATCGTATCGGCTGGGGATACACTCGCCGAGAGATCAATACCCAGCAGCAAGTTTGCTGAAGTGTTTGCCGCGAGTTGGAACAAAGGCCCGGTACCTGTCAGGGTAACCGAGCCGGAGCTCAGAGACCCCGAGGCCAGAGAACTGTCGCCCGCGTCGATGGTGTGGTCGTTGTTGTTGTCGAGAAATAGTTCAACATTCGTGACATCAGAGTCTGACACCGAACCTGTCTTTGTGAAGGTCATGCTGGTGACGTCAGTAGCTGAGTTGACGGACGCCGCGTTCATGTCGAGCACGACGACATCGGTCAGACTTCGAATCAGTCCGCCGCCGGTAGAGTTACTTGAAAGCGTGAAGCCCGCAGCCAGTGGTGTGAATTCGTACCAGCCATTGTTCGAATTGGAGAGGTTGCTGCTCTGAGAAAAGTCGAGTGTGTCGGTGCCGTACTGTGTAGCGTTAGTGCTGTTCTGCTGTACGCCAACTGTGGTTGTGCCGGTCCCGTTGTAGTAGCTGTAGTCGACGACATAGATCTTGTTGGTCGTTTCTTCGAGTACTACAGACATGTACACGTAGGACCGCGGGGCACTTCCCATCTCGAATGAAAACCATTTCACCCACAGTTGGCGGTTGGGTGCCGTACCGAACACCTGCATATCAACATCGTCGCCAGTGTTCGTCGGAGGGCTGGCAGTAAACTCATCCCAGAACACGGCGATACTCATGTCCGGGAGAGCCGTTGATGGAAGATTTTCATTCGCCCCGGGGACTGCCGTCGCCGAGGTGGTGAAGGTCAGAACGCCGTTCTGGCTGACGATGAAGTCAGTGACAGTTTGTCCGTAAAACTGAAATGCGAACGGAATCGTTTGTGAAGAAGACCAAACGTTGGTGCTTTGCGGCCCGCCTATGATCTGTGTCCAGTTTGTCGAGGTGCTGTCAGATTCCGTGTTCAGGCCACCGGGGTTCTGTCCCTGATTCAGCATCGGTGCTACAGAATAGGCCTGGGCGAACATCGCGCCAGACAGCAGAGTTGCCAACAGTCCGAGAACTAACCCGAAAAACAATCGATTGCGAATCATCTAATTCCCCACTGTGTTGGATGTTCGATCCAGTTCAAATACCGCACGGAGCACGTCTGTCTAAAGAACCAACGAGACTCGAGTAGCCTTCCAAGGCGAGACTCCGGCGATGAATGTTCGAGGCTTGCATTGTTTGAGATATGCAACACGCGTGCCAAGACTTGGCACAGGGACGGCCGTTTCACCTAAGCCTCTATGAATGCAGGGATTGCGGCCGAAGGCTCATATCGGCTCGCGGCTTGGATTGTGCAGAGTGGGCGAGTGGCGTCCGGTCGACCACATCGGGATCGATCAAGAACGATCCCGATGTGAGATGTATCGCAGCATTAGGGGCGGGAGATCTTTTCTAGAAGCTTCAGGGAATTTCGAACTAACGGTGATGCGTCTTTCGATGTGAGGTGGATTTTTTGTGCCAGTTCCAGTGCTTCACGGGCGCTGTGTTGATCGTTGAGAGTTTGCGCGTGGACGGTGAGTGCTCGGAAGTAATCGCGGTTGTCGCGTTTGTCTTGCCTTCGCCATGCCTTGACGGCTTTCGCCGCTATGGGGGCGGCTTCCTCTTTACGTCCGTGTGCGATCAAGGTTTCGGCTCTGGCCGTGCGAACGCCGATCAGGACAGGGTCTTCTACTTCCCCACAAAGCGCCTCTGCCCTGTCGAAGCCGGCGAGCGCGCCTTCTAAATCGCCGCGTTGCCCGGCAATGAATGCGAGGTTCTCTTTGCACACCGCTTGCAGGAGGGGCAGGTTGTGCTCGGCAAACAGCGGGGCACCTTCCTTCAGGACAGGTTCAGCACGATCAAACTGTCCAAGCTCGACGTACATAATGCCGGTGTTCATTAAATTCTTGGCGAGGGTCAGACGGTCGCCCAGTTCGCGTGCGAGTTCCGTGCATTCATGCACCAGCGGCTCCGCAGCATCGAAACGCCTCAACTGTCGGTTCAGGAGGGCGCGGTTGCCAAGGCACATCGCAATCATCCGTTTGTCGTTCAACTCGCGGTAGATCTTCTCAGCTTCAACGAAGTATGTGACCGCTTGCTCAAGTTCCGCGTGCCGGTGGTACATGTTGCCGCGAGTACTCAGCACAAAGCCCAGTCCGGACAGATCCCCAAGTTCGCGCATGATCTCTTCCGACTTGCGGCTGTTCTCAAGCGATTCGCTGAAATCACCGATCTCGGTCCCTAGCAGGGCCATACGGCTGAGAACTCTGGCTTCATTGGCGCGGTTCCCGGTGGCACGGAACACCTGCAATACTTCCCTGTGAAGTGCCTGGGCTTTTCCAGTCTGGCCTTGCGCATACTCAACACCCGCGAGATTGAACTTCGCGGTTGCGATCAGGTTTTCATCTGCCGTCGTTTTCGCCAGTGTCACGGCCTCCACAGCAAGCTTGTAGCCCTCGGCTGGGTCGCCGGATTCGCGATGCGATTGGCTTTGAAGGAAAAGCAGCCTGGCACGCATGGCCGGGTCTTCGTCGCTGACCATTTCCAGAACAGCGTCCAGCGCGGGAACGCGCTGGCGTGCGGGTCCGCGAACCCGGAGCAGCGAATACATGTGCAGGCTGACGTCGATAAAAATCTTCTGTTTGTCCGGGTCCGATACTCCGGCCTGTGCCCACTGCAGGACTTCCTGCAGGTTGCTTCGTGCGTAATCAAGACGATCCAGCGCTTCCAGCGCGTCCTGTGTGTGAATGCGTCGATCCCATTCAGCGGCGTAGCGGCGGAAGTACTCAGCGAAGCGGGCGTTGACACTCTCTCGTTCGGTGTCGCTGGCGAGTTCGAGCCAGCGTTCGGCGGCGTACTCGCGGATCACCTGATACATACCGAAGCGTGTCTCGTGGGGTGTTTCGGTTGCGCGGAGAAGGCTCTTTTCTCGCAGGCTCTGTAACAGGTCCATCGCTGCGGGCGCTTCCGAAAATCTTGACAGGTCAAGAACCGTTTCGGCGCTGTCGAGAAAGAACCCGCCGCGAAAGACAGAAAGCTGTGCGAAGGCCCAACGCTCGGGCTCGCTTAGCAGGTCGTAGCTCCAGTCGATGGTTGCGTGAAGACTGCGCTGGCGTGGCGCCAGGTCACGGCGTGATGATTTCAAGACGTCAAAAATCCGGTCCAGTCGTGCTGCGATCTGTTCCGGGCGCATGATGACTGTTCGTGCCGCCGCCAGTTCAATCGCCAGCGGCATGCCCTCAAGTCGTGCGCAGATTTGGGCGACAGCCGGCCCGGACTTTTCGTCCAGCTCAAAACCGACGTGGTGTACCCGCGCGCGATCAACAAACAGGCGGACGGCCTCGGAACGTTGGATTTCAGAAAGCGTCGAGTTTCCGTCCGGCAGGGGAAGCGGTTTGAGCTCGAACTCTTGCTCACCTTCGATGCCGAGCAACGCGCGGCTGGTGATGAGAAACTGTACGTTAGGCGCACCCCGCACCCAGTCGCCCACAACGGCTGACGCGACCTCGGCCACCTGCTCAAAGTTGTCGAGAATCAACAGGCAGGGCGGACGGGAACTCAGCATGGCGCGCACGGCCAACTCCGGCGCTTGATTGCCGGTCAGAGGCGCGCCAAGTGCCTGGGCAACGGCGTAGGCGACGCCTTCAATGTTGCGGGACTCGGTAAGATCCGCGAACCAGACGCCACCCTTGAATGAGCCGGTCAGCGAGCGTCCGACTTCGCGTGACAGTCGTGTCTTGCCCGTGCCGCCGGGGCCGGTGAGCGTGATCACATTGGGCTGCCCGTTCAGCAGTACCTCGACCAGCTTCTGGTGTTCAGCTTTGCGCCCAATGAACGTGGTGCGGGGCGAATCCAGATTCGTGCGTGTGCGGCGTTCGCTGAGAGACGGTTGCGGCTCAACCGCGGTTTCGGTGATCGTCTCAGGACCTTCGTCGACTTCGCTTTCGTCGAGCGGCGAGTCTATTAGCGCGCGACGACAAGCATCCAGGTCAATACGGAGCTTCTTGCCTTCCTCGTGAATCAAGTTTAGGCGCAACGGCACAGGTTTGATGTGCCGTTGCCATTCGTTCACGAGCGAATTGTTTGTCGGGTCCGCGCCGCGAACTGCACGCAGGCAATCCAGCATATCGCCCCGTGCGAACTTGTTGCTGCCTAGGTGCTCATTCAGGGTCAAGAGGAACTTCGCCCATAACTGCGCGTCTTCGGCACCTCGGCGATACAACTCGCGGAAGTCCTCAATGTGCCCACCGGCGGTCTTGACGGTCGCTTGCTGCTGTTCATCGGCCTGTACAGACTCCGGCAGATCTTCAAGCAGGATCGTTGTGCGTTCACCGGCCTGGGCCACTGCGTACGCCATGGCCGAGCGTAGTTCACGAATGTTTCCCGGCCACGGATAACGCTTGAGCGCATCGGCGGCCTCTATCGAGAGTGATGGCGCATTCAGATCGGACTCGAAATGCTCGCCCAGAAAACTCGTCGCCAACTCTTCAATGTCGTCAACCCGGCTGCGCAGCGGCGGCAAAGTCACCACGAACGAGTTGATGCGGTAATATAGATCTTCGCGGAACTTGCCCTCGGCGATCAGTTGCTTCAGGTCCTGGTTCGTAGCGCAGATCAGGCGGACGTCCACGGGGATTTCACGCGTGCCGCCAACGCGTCGCACCACTCCTTCTTCCAGGGCGCGGAGAAGCTTCGGCTGAATCTCGACCGGTGTGTCGCCGATTTCGTCGAGGAAGAGCGTCCCGCCCTCGGCCGCTTCAAACAGCCCCGGCGTATCTTTGACAGCGCCGGTGAACGCACCCTTCATGTGGCCGAACAGTTCGCTCTCGAACAGGTTGGACTGAAACGTGGCGCAGTTCAGTGAAACGAGGCGTCCTTCGCGGGCGGAGCGGCGGTGAATGTGAGATGCCAACACACCCTTGCCGGACCCGGTCTCACCATAGATGAGAACCGGCGCGTCCTGGGTGGCCGCCAGTGACGCTTCCTGAAGCGCCTTTCGAAACGCCGTAGAGCGTCCTATCAGATTTGTTTTCGTTTTCGGCATCCAGCATATGCGGCTACTTTTAGAGAGCCGCAGTATGACTAGTGTATCGACAACGAGCACGCATCCCAAGTCGCGGTTGGCCCCGTAGGCAGCAAATGTAGCTGTGCGATCGGTGCCTTCCGGGTGAAGATCTGCGGGAGAATTCGTGCTGTTGCCGCCTGACCTCAGCGTATTACACTTGGAGTAGTTCGTAATACGGAGACGGGATGTCAGATCTTGTTCGCCTGAGTATCTCCCTCGAAAGCGATCTCGCGGCCGAACTCGACCGGTTGGTTGAGCGTTCGCGCTATGAGAACCGTTCCGAGTACGTGCGCGACCTGATTCGCGCCCAACTTGTCGATGAGGAGTGGCAAGAGGGGCATGAGGTGCTGGGCACGATTACGTTGATCTACGACCACCACCAGAACGGACTCAGCGATAAGCTGAATACCTTACAGCACGAACACCACGCCAGCGTGCTCGCCAGCACGCATGTTCATCTCGACCATCACCTGTGTGCAGAGATGATCATGCTGCGCGGGCTCCCCGACATTCTGAGGGGACTCACCGACGATATGCGCAAACTGAAGGGTGTGCTGCACGCAGCTCTGGCGTTCAGTTCGACCGGCCACAGTCTTCGAAAACCAGGAAAACACAGCCATGCACATTCCTGATGGGTTTCTTAGCCCTAAAATTCTGATCGGCACGGGCGCTGTCTCGGCACTATTTGTTGGCGCCGGTGTTTTCAATGCAAAGAAGTCACTTGGTGAGCATCAGGTGCCGCTCTTGGGTGTCACGGCTGCGTTCATCTTCGCGGCGCAGATGCTGAACTTCCCGGTCGCCGGCGGTACCAGCGGTCATTTTGGCGGCGCCGCCATGGCGGCGATTCTGTTGGGTCCACTAAATGCCATTCTGGTCATGACCGTCGTGCTGGTGATTCAAGCGCTCGTTTTCTTTGACGGCGGTCTCAGCGCGATTGGCGCTAACGTGTTCAACATGGGAGTAACGGGTGCCTTCCTGGGGTGGGGGACTTACAAGCTGCTGCTGAAGGTTCTACCGAAAGGAAAGTCCGGACTGCTAGGCGCAACGGCCGTGGCGTCGTGGTTGTCAGTGTTTGCGGCGGCCGGTATGGCGGCCGTGGAACTCGGTGTTTCAGGCACAGCGCCACTGAAAGTCGCGTTGCCAGCCATGCTGAGCGTACACGCCCTTATTGGCATCGGCGAAGCGTTGATCTCAACAGCCGTGATCACCACAGTAGCCGTAGCCCGCCCCGACCTGATACCGGCGTTGAGGCGACCGGAGGCGGAGGGAGCAGCAGTATGACGAAGCAGACCAAGGTGTTCGTGATTGCGGGTCTCGGCGTCAGCCTCGTGATGGGCGGTGTGATTTCATTCTGGGCCTCGTCGCACCCTGACGGGCTGGAGTGGGTCGCTGGTGAGAAGGGGTTCGAAGACAAGGCTACGGAAAACGAGATCCAAAAAGACGCCGCCCCGATTCCGGACTACGAAGTTCCGGGCGTTCAGAACGACTTCCTTAAAGTATCCCTTGCCGGCGTCATAGGCACCCTGATTTGCTTTGGGTTGGCGCTGCTGCTCGGCTGGGTCCTGAAGCGCCGCAAGCATCCGGCGGCGGCTTGACATGACCGGCTCACATACCGCAGGTGAACTTCACGCGCACGGCACCCTGCTCTGGCTGGACGCGCGCGCGAAGATTGTCTCATTATTCGCCGTGGTGTTCGTTGCCGTCAGCACGCCGGCGCGGGCATGGCAGGCCTTTGTCGTGTACTGGGTTTTGCTGACGCTGTACGCGCTGGCGGGGATGATTCCGCCCCGCCAGATTCTGCGCCGCCTGCTGGTCGTGATTCCATTTCTATTGCTGGTGCTGGTGTTTCTGCCCTTCATGAAACCCGACTTTTCACGCGGTGAGTACTGGGTAAGCGTCGGCGGATTTCTGATGTCGAGCCGTAGCGTAGACGTACTGGCGAACGTATCGACGAAGTCGCTGACGAGCGTGTACGCATTGATCCTGCTCAGCGCCTCCACACCGTTCGGAGACATGTTGCGTGGATTTGAGCGCTTGCGTGTGCCGGCGGTCTTCGTTGAAACAGTCGCATTCGCCTGGCGCTACCTGTTCGTGTTGCGCGACGAGGCGCAGCGTATGTTGCGTGCCCGCGATGCCCGCGCTTGGCGCGGTCGGTGGGTCTGGCAGGTCTGGGTGATCGGGCTGATGATCGGCTCATTGTTCCTGCGTGCCTTTGAGCGAGCCGAGCGCGTGTACCAGGCCATGAAGGCCCGTGGCTATCACGGACACTCCCACACATACTTTGATAAAAGCATGACTCGCCCCGACTACGGGCTGGTTGTGATGTTCGCCGTAGTGTTGGCGGCGACGAGGATCTGGGTTTGGCGGACGCTGTAATCGAAATTCAAGGTCTGGAGTTCGCGTATCCGGATGGGCGAAAAGCACTGTTGGGTGTAGATCTGACGGTGCATACCGGCGAGCGCGTAGCGCTGCTCGGCGCGAATGGTGCGGGTAAGTCAACACTGTTGTTGCAGTTGATCGGGATTCTGAAATCACAGAAAGGCAGCATTCGGGTTTGCGGTCTTGAGCTGACTCGAAAAAACGTGCGTGACCTGCGGCGCAAGCTGGGGCTAGTATTTCAGATTCCGGACGACCAGTTGTTTTGCACGTCGCTGTACGATGACGTGGCTTTCGGCCCGCGAAATCTCGGCGTACCTGAAAAGGAAGTGACCAGCCGCGTGCAGAAGGCACTACGCGACGTCGGGCTAGCCGGCTTTGAAGACCGCATGGCGTTCCACCTAAGTCCCGGTGAAAAGAAGCGTGCGTCGATTGCTACGGTGTTGTCGATGAACGCCGAATGTCTTGCCCTGGACGAGCCGACCAGCATGCTTGATCCGCGCGCTCGCCGCGAAATCGGTGAGTTGTTGAAGTCGCTCTCGCAAACTCAGTTAATTGTGACCCACGATCTTGATCTTGCCCGCAACGCATGCACCCGCGCCGTCATCATGGACGCCGGGCGTGTTGTCGCTGACGGTGTTGTCGCTGAGTTGCTCGACGACAAGGCACTGTTGGAGAGACATGGCCTTGCTTGACGCGTCAACTGCCGCTTGGGAAGACCCAGCGAATGCCGACGAAGTAGAGCGCTAGCAGCAACGACATCGCGATACCAAACCAGCTGAATGCGCGCATGCCTCGTGAAGGGCGTGCTTCGACTGGCACGGTGTCCGACGTCATCGCCCGGTGGTTCAGCCAGGCTAGCGCCGGCGCGGTGAGCAAAGACAGCACCGTCGCCACATCGACCATGGTCTTCAACGATTCATAAAAGAACTGAATCACGACAAGTGATCCAATGTACAGCGTCCCCAGCGAAACCCAGTAAGCCTTACGGCTGATGGTGTCTGGAACGTCCGGCTGCTCTTCGGACCGGAACCGCGCAGTCAGTGTAGCCAGCGCACGCGGGAAGCCATCGACTACGGTCAAGGTTGTCGAGAACATTACGGCGAAAGCCGAAATGGTTACCACCGGGCCGGTCCACGCGCCCAGGTTCTCGGTGTAAAGCTGGATGATCTGTGCCGCGAAGGCGGGCGGGGCGGCGGCGAATTCCTTACCGGAATGAAACATCACGCTTGCGCCCATGAAGATGAAGCAGATCGCGAGTATGGCTGTGCCGATGTAACCGACGTTGAAATCAACCAGTGCGTTCCTGACCGACGGCGCGACACCTGTTTCGCGTCGGCGGGCCAGTGTCCAAAGCGAATGCCAGATCGAGATGTCGAACGCGCTCGGCATCCAGCCGATGAGTGCGCAGATCATCACCGCCGTTGTTGTAGTCGTCAGCCAGTCGGCCTCAGGTAGGATTCGAAACGACGTGAAAGGCAGCTTGGTAAGCACGACCAGCGTGCTCAGGAAAGTGGTCAGCGTAAGCACCACCACCACGACTTTGATGATCTTGTCCAGCCACTTGTAATGCCCGATCAGCAGCAGCCCGACGCAAACAGCCATCAGCACGCCCGAGATCCCGACAAAGCCGGGTATCCCGAACACCGCACCCTTCCAGCCGACCAGCGCTGTGAAAAGCGCGGCCGTCACGAAAGACACGGCCGCCTGCACGGTGAACATCGTCGCGACCGTAACGAACCCGTACAGTACAAGCGCCCACCTGCCCTGGCGTCGATAGCCCTCAAGCAGGCTGGTGCCCGTGGCGGCTGCGTAGCGAGGGCCAAAGCTGAAGGCCGGGTATTTGAAGATGTTGGCGAAGATCACAATGCCCATCAGTCCAAGACCGAAGCTCGCTCCCGCGCGCGTACTCTGCACCAAGTGCGAAACGCCAACGGCCGCACCGGCCCATAGCAATCCCGGCCCGAGCGCCTTCCAGAAAGACTTCGATTGCAGTTGTTCAGGCATGACCGGTGATTCTTCCCACAGAGGTCCGACCGTGCAAGACCAGTGCAACAATGTCGGACTATCCGGGTGTGAATTGTCGTTCTTTCGGCACGGCGCTTGGGCTGGCAGCGAGCGCCCGGGTTTTCTAGCGTGCGGTCAACTGGCAGAGCGTGGTGTACTCAAACAAGCGGCAGCAGAACTATGACACTAACCGTTGAGCAAGAGCAGGAAGCGCGGAAGTTTCTGGCCGACCTGCGTGAAGAGATCAAGAATCACGCTGGTGTCGGGCATTCAATTCTCGGGCGCATGAAGACGGACCCGCGTTCGCGCTTTGACTTCAAGGTTCTGGCGGGGCAGCACTTCCCGCTCGTTGGCAACTTCTGCGCCTACATGGAGTTGCTGTTGATCAACGCGCCGGACAGCGAAGCCAAGTGCTGGCTTGCCAAGGTGCTCGTTGACGAATACGGCGAGCGCAGTGACGGCGAAGACCACGCAGAGCATTATAAAAAATTCATGCACGCGGCCGGCATTGCACCGGGCGAAGAAGACAACGTGCCGCTACATCCCGAAGTCGTGAACTTCATTCGCGAACACTACCGCGTAGCGACAGAAGAGCACTTTTTGGTTGGGCTTGGTGCACTTGGCCCTGGGCACGAATGGTCGATCCCAGCCATGTTCGAGCTTGCCGTGGCCGGTTTGCGCAAGGCCGGGTTTGACGAGAAAGAGATCGAATACTGGACGCTTCACCTTGAGCAGGATCAGGACCACGGCGCCTGGCTTGAAGAAGCGCTCGTGAAGTACTGTCTGGTT
>JAGQRE010000060.1 GCA_020425695.1 Planctomycetota bacterium | reverse complement strand
CGAGGAGAACGACTACAACCTCAACATCCCGCGCTACGTGGAGACCTTCGAAGAGGAAGAAGAGATCGACCTCAAGGCCGTCCAGGATGAGATCGAGAAGCTGGAAGGCGAACTCGCCGACACCCGCGCCAAACTCAACGACTACCTCGAGGAGCTTGGCGTATGAGTACCCCCAATGGCTGGACATCACGAACAATCGGTTCGCTCACTAGCTTCCTGAACAGCGGGATATCGCGCCCGTTTGTGGAAGAGAACATCGGGTTGCCGGTGTTGCGATCAAACAATGTCCAGTGGGGCCGCATCGTCCTGGATGACATCAAGTATTGGCACGAGGTCGACCCGCGTGGTGCTGACCTCTCGAAGGTAGTCCCGCACGCAGGCGACATACTGATCAACTTCGTCAACGGCAGCCGTACCGAACTGGGTAAGGCCGCACACTACAAGGGCGAGTTGAGTCCGTGTATCGCGTCGACGAACTTCTTCATAGTCCGCTTTGACCCCAACAATATGCTGCCCACGTTTGCTAACTACTACTTCCAGTCGCAGGAGTACCGTCGGGCTCTACACCGCATCGTCGGCTTCACCGGACAAGGCAGCTTCAACAAGAAGGAGCTTGGCAACACGCGAATGTCGACTCCCCCGTTGGATGAGCAGCGGCGGATTGCGGAGATTCTGGGGGCGTGGGACGAGGCCATCGAGAAGGTCGGCGACCTCATCCAGGCCAAGCTGAAGCTCAAGCGCGGCCTCATGCAGAAGCTGTTTCCTGCACGCGAAGAAGGCCAATGGGTTCCTCTGAAAAAGGTTGCCAAGCGCCTGACCCGCAAGGTCGGCAATGAAGCCGTGTCGGTCTTGAGCATCACGGCGACCGTCGGTTTTGTCGACCAGGCCGAGAAGTTCAGCAGGGTGATCGCGGGTGCTCAGCTCGAACGGTACACGTTGCTGAAAAAGGGTGAGTTTGCCTACAACAAGGGCAACTCGAAACCGTACCCGCAGGGCTGCATCTACCGGTTGCGTGAGTTTGAGCGCGGTGCGGTACCTCACGTCTACTTCAGCTTCGCGATCAACAACCCAGACGCCGACCCGGAATTCTACCGCTACTACTTCGAAGCGGGCGGCCTTAACCGTCAGCTGTGCAGGATGATCAACGCCGGCGTTCGCAACGACGGGCTCCTGAACCTGAATGCCGACGACTTCTTCAAGTGCAAGGTGCCTCAGCCCTCACTAGCTCGCCAGCAGCAGCTGGCAACGATGTTCGCAACGCTTGACAATGAGATTGATGCGCTGAAGAAGCTTCACGCTGCACTCGACACCCAGAAGCGCGGGCTCATGCAGCAACTGCTCACCGGCAAGAAACGCGTCAAGGTCGACGCGGAGGAGGCCGCACGTGCCTGAATCCCACACTGAACCCGACTGGTGCCCGGATTGGCCTGACGAATCTGCGGTCCGTGCGCGGCTGGCACGCTCGATTGAGCGCCTGCTGGATCACGACGAGTATCTGCTGGTCCACGGACACGAGCAGGCCATCACGCACCGTCTCGCGATGTACCTCCAGGACGAGTTTCCGGGCTGGCATGTAGACGTCGAGTACCACACCAACCTGGGCACACGCAAAGAACTGCATTACAACCGCGATGGCAGTGAGGTCGCGGAAGACCACGGCGTAAGGCCCGACATCATCATCCACCAGCGCGGCACAACCAGAAACCTGCTGGCCATCGAGGCCAAGCGGCAGGGTCAGCCCACCGGAAACGATGTTGAGAAGTTGAAGGCCGCAACACGAAATGAGGGGCCGCTTGAATATCAGTACGGCGTGCAGGTCGAGTTCTTCTCTGGCCCTGAACCCGCCCGCTGCCGCTGGTTCCAGGCCGGTGAGAAGATCGTGTCGTGAACTCCAAACGGAATTCGGAAGGCTTGTTCGAAACTGACACTAATCCACAAGCTTGCGGGGTGCGACAAATCACTATCCTCTATGGTGTAGCCAACGCACCAGATCCGGTGTGGCAGGAAGTAAGGGCTGAGTGCCCAGAAAGGTAGGCGGCCGATGGCCAAAGGGAAGAAGGGTAGTAGCAACATGGTGTTCGTTTCACCAACACCCCAGAAGCAGTGGAGGGTGAAGAGCACCGGTAGTGCCCGTGCGGACAGCGTCCATGACAAGAAGTCAGACGCCGTTGACCGAGCACGCGATCTGAGCCGCAACAAGAAAGCGGAGCTGGTAGTCCAGAACCGCAACGGCCAGATCGGACAGAAAGACAGCCACGGCAACGACCCGAAGAACATCAAGGGTTAGACCAGGCTGATTTCAGCCCGCCGGCGTTCGGCGAGCACGTAGTGAAGCTTGACGGTTCCAGAACGCAAAGCGACCCGAGGTGGTAGCCCCGAGTCGCCAGTGCAGGAACCGGATCGACAACCCGGAGGTCGTGCGGTCAGTGCAGGCTCCTTTGGAATGCGCAAACAATATTGTAGCGCGCCCCGCACTTCAAGCCACGACCTCCATCTATCGGCAACGGACATGCCGAGATGGAGATGAAGGATGATTACTTTTACCGGTGCATCGGGCACCAAGTACAAGGGCGCCGGCCCTTACGACGAAACTGGCAGCTTGCAGGACACTTCGGGCGTCTACGTGATTCTTGGCCGCAACACTGACTCGGAAAAGTGGAAGGTCGTTGACGTGGGTGAGGGCAAAGGCATCAAGACTCGAGTGGAGACTCACACACGCAAATCCTGCTGGACTGGCCGCCAGTACACTGCGCTTGCGGTTTCTCCAATCTACACGCCGAACAAGCAGAAAACGGGACGCATGGAGATCGAGCAAGACCTGCGTGGCCACTACAACCCGCCTTGCGGTGAGCGCTAGGGATTGAGGGTTAGGGCTCCACGACCACGTGGAGCCCTAACCGCGAAACGGAGTGCTGAAAGGAATCGAAGATGATTCTCGCTCAGGAGTTGGATGGATGACGGCAGTTCGATACCACAGCGGTAAATTCCCGCCGGCCTCGCTGGACTTGGCCCGACTACTTCCACTTATCGGCCCGGCCAATGCAGCTGTTGCCCGCTACGAGGGCGTACTTCACGGCATTCCGAACACGCAAGTGCTCCTGTCGCCGATTACTTCTCAGGAGGCCGTGTTGTCTAGCCGGATCGAGGGCACCATTGCGACTCTGGGTGAAGTTCTCGAGTTTGAAGCTGAGGAGAAGTCCGCGAGCGGCGAGAAACGAAACGACATTCTTGAGATCCTGAACTACCGGGCTGCACTACGGTCAGCGATGAGCGATCTGGAGAAGCTGCCAATTTGCATGAGGCTTGTCTCGGATGCCCACCGAGTCTTGATGCAGGGCGTACGCGGTAAGGACAAAACGCCGGGCAAAGTCCGTCGACGGCAGAATCTGATCGGCTCACCTGGCGATACAGAAGAATCGGCGCGATTCGTGCCGCCAAATCACACGGATTTGCCTGACCTGCTCAAGACCTGGGAGCAGTACATCAACAACGAGAAAGTACCGGACAAGCTGATCCAGCTCGCCATCATCCACGCTGAATTCGAAGCCATTCACCCGTTTCTGGACGGCAACGGAAGGCTGGGAAGGCTACTTGTCCCGCTGTTTATGGTGTCAAAGGAATTGCTCAGTACACCGTGCTTCTTCGTCAGCCGATACCTGGATACCCACCGAGACGAATACTGCGACCGACTGCTACGTGTCTCTAGTCACGATGACTGGACCGGCTGGTGCGAGTTCTTTCTAAAGGCGATTCAGTCACAAGCTGAGGATAACGAAGCCAAGGCGAAGGCAATTCATACGCTCTACGCGACCAAAAAAGACTGGATTACCGAGCAGACACACTCGCAGTACGCTGTTCGCGCATTGGATTGGTTCTTTGGACGCCCCATCTTCAAAGTTCCCGATTTTGTCGATTCCGCAGGCATACCTGAGGCGACGGCCAAACGAATCGTAAAGGAAGCAAGAGATGGCGGGTTATTGACGGAACTGCGTCCCGCAAGTGGGCGACGAGCAGCAATTCTAGCGCTAACGGAGCTAATGGAGATCGCAGAGCGATAGTAATTTGTTGTGGCTCACGGATTCGCCTCAACACTCATAGTGGATCATATTGGGGCCGATGTGATCCACAACGAATCTAGTTGGCAACTCATGAGCTACTAGAAGAACGGAACGAGAGCATAGCTCACAACCGTGTAAACAGTTGGGCATCAATGCCTTGCACTATTGTTTGTGAACCGGAACGCATGGCTCCCAACATGTAATATGACGGAAGTAGCATGATGGACAGTCCTAACACGAACAACTTGATCAGATTCGATGACAACGAAGTCGAGCAGTCGCAGCTGCCAGCGTTGGTGCTACTGCAGAAACTTGGCTTCGAGTACATCCCTCGTGCTGAGGCTATCACCATGCGCGGCGGCAAGCAGCGTGGCGTACTGCTGGAGCCGATCCTCACGCGTTCGCTCAAGCGCATCAACCAGTTCACTTACAAAGGCGTGCAGCGCGGCTTCTCAGATTCGTCGATTGCCAAGGCTGTCCAGAAGCTCCGCGAAGTCAGCCTGACTCAGGGGCAGCAGAAGGCGAACGAGCTCATCTACGACCTGCTGACGCTGCCGCCTACGTTCGACGAGCGAATCGACGGCGACACCAAAGCCTTCAGCATGAGCTACATCGACTGGAAGGACTGGAGCAACAACGAGTTCCACGTCACGGCCGAGTTCAGCGTCACGCGCTCCGGCCGAGCTGACACCTTCCGCTGCGACATTGTCTTGTTCGTAAACGGCATTCCCTTGGCCGTGATCGAGAACAAGGCCCGCGACAAAGACCTGAAGGATGCTGTCGTTCAGATTCGCGACTACCAGCGTGCCGACGGCATCCCTGAGTTGTTCAAGTACGTACAGGCCGTACTTGGCATGAAAGGCAACGAAGCGAACTACGCCACAGCTGGTACGCCCCCGCGCTTTTGGTCGAAGTGGCGTGCCGAGGCCGGCACCGATGAGGAAGTCACCGGGTACATTCGCCAGCCTCTAAAGCCTGAGCAAACCAAGGCCTTGTTCACCGACTTCGAGAAGTACCGGGGCGAGTACTTCCAGCGAACGCCCACGGACCGCGAAGTCACCGAGCAGGACCGGACGATCTTCCACCTGCTGCGCCCCGAAAAGCTGCTGCGGATGGTGCGGCGCTACATCGTGTTCGACGCCGGCATGAAGAAGATTGCCCGCTATCAGCAGGTCCGTGCCGTGGAGAAAGCGTTGTCGCGTTTGACCGTGCCGGATGCTGACGGCAAGCGCTTAGGCGGTGTCGTGGGGCACACCCAGGGCAGCGGCAAGTCGCTAACCATGGTGATGTTGGCAAAGGCAATCGCGGACCACCCGAACATTGTCAACGAACGCGTCATCCTGGTGACCGATAGGAAGGACCTCGACAAACAGATCAAGGGCACGTTCGAGTCCTGTGGTATCGAAGTGACCAGAGCAACCACCGGCAGCGACCTGCACGAGAAGATCAAGAGCGGCAAGTCGTGGGTCATTACGAGCGTGATCAACAAGTTCTCGACGGCGCTTAAGCAGGCAAAGTTCAAGGACGAGTCCGGCAACATCTTCGTGCTGATCGACGAGGGGCACCGTTCACAGCACGGGCCGATGCACAGCCGCATTCGTCAGGTGTTCCCGAACGCCTGCTACATCGGCTTCACCGGCACGCCGCTGCTGAAGAAAGAGAAGAGTACCTTCGACAAATTCGGCGGCTCGATCGATGTCTATAGCATCCGGCAGGCCACCGAAGACGGCGCAGTAGTGCCTCTGCGTTATGAAGGCCGTCTGGTTGAACAGGAAGTGAAGGGCGACCCGCTGGATACCTGGTTCGAGCGATATGCTCGCGGGCTGACCAACGAGCAGAAGGCCGACCTCAAACGAAAGTGGAGTCGCGCAGATGTTCTTCCGCAGACGCAGCCATTTGTCAGATTGGTGGCGTGGGATGTCTATGACCACTTCAAGCGCACTTGGAAGGGTACAGGATTCAAGGCGATGCTCGTCGCCGCCCGCAAAGAAACAGCCATCCTCTTCCATGAGTACCTGAAGCACTTCGCAGATCTCGACAACGAGGCCGAGCCTGTGACGAGCGAAGTTCTGATCTCGGGCCCCAGCGAGCGAGAGGACGAAGACGCGCCGGATGAATCCGCCAACAAGAAAGTCCAGGCGTTCTGGGACAGGAAGATGGAGGAGCACGGCGACGACGACACGTACAACGAGAAGGTCATTGAGCGATTCCGCGATACTGAAGACATCGACATCCTTGTCGTGGTCAGCAAGTTGCTGACCGGCTTCGACGCGCCGAAGGCTACGGTTCTATACGTCGCGAAGACACTTCGAGAGCACACGCTTTTGCAGGCAATCGCACGCGTAAACCGGGTCGAGGAAGGCAAGGAGTTTGGCTACATCGTCGACTACATGGGCAACCTTGGAAACCTGAATGAAGCTCTAGGCGTGTACACAGCCCTGGAGGGATACGACCCCGATGACGTGCGGGATGCAGTCGTTGATGTAAGGGCTGAGATCGACAGGTTGCCACAACGCCATGCGGCACTGCTGAACGTTTTCAAAGATTGCCCCAACAAGAATGACTCGGAGTCGATGGAGCAGTGGCTCGGGGATGAAGCGAGGCGAGAGGAATTCAAAGAACGCCTGCGCGACTTTGGCAAGAACCTGCATCTTGCCTTGTCCACCCAGTCCTTCTTTGACGACGTGCCAGAGGAAGAGATCAAACGCTACCAAGGTGACCTGAAGAAGTTCATCAAGCTTCGCGGGTCGGTCGCGATGCGGTATCAGGAAAAGGTGGATTTCAAGCAGCTCGAGCCGCAGATCAAGAAGTTGCTCGATGAATACGTCGATTCAAAAGACGTTGTGAACCTCACCCGCGACGAGATCGACATCCTCGATCAAGCCGCTGTCGAGCAAGCGCTAGAAGACATGGGCACGCCGGCGGCCAAGGCTGACATGATCGCAAGCGCGACCAAGAAGAAGATCGAAGCTGACCTCAAAGATCGAGACCCCGTCCTGTACGAGCGCTTTTCGAAGATGCTGGAGGCTGTCATCGAGGCCTTCCGCGCCAAGGTCATCAGCGACGTCGAGTACCTTAAGAAGACGAAGGAAGTCCGGGACACCTTTGAACAGGGCGCTCAAGACGAGATTCCAGGGCCGCTAAAGTCCAAGGAAGTAGCACAGGCCTACTACCGTGTTCTCGACAGATGGGCGGACAGCGTTGGAATTCATGATGACGACGCCGTCGTGAAGCTGACGCTCGCAATCGAGGACGCAATCAACGCCAACTACCGGGTGGACTGGGTAAAGCACGAAGATGCGAAGAACAAGATGCGCACCGACATCGACGATGAGCTGTACCAATTCTGCAAGGCGCACGATCTCGAACTCGACTACGACGCATTCGACGAGATCGGCGAGACCGTCCTGAACGTCGCAGCCAAAAGGCGCCCGTGACTCCCGAATCACACAGCATCGACTGGGGCAGCAAGACGATTGAGTTCAGCCTTCACAGGGCCGACCGAAAGCGCGTGGCGATAGAGGTCAACCCAGACCTAAGCGTGCTTGTACGAGCACCTGCGTCCGCAGACCTGCAACCTGTGCTGGCCGTGGTACGCAAGAAAGCAAAGTGGATACTCAAACAGCAGCGCTACTTTGAGCAGTTCCTACCGCGATCACCGGAAAGGACATACGTGAGTGGCGAGAGCCACCTGTACATGGGCCGGCACTACCGTCTCAAGGTCCACGCCGTTGATGATGAACCCAGAGTTCGGCTCCACGGCGGCTACATACACATCTACTGCGCAGATCCTGCGGATCGCGCATCGAAGCATGAGCTGGTTGAAAACTGGTATCGCGACCACGCAGCGCCAGTGTTTAGCCAAAGGCTAGCGCAGTGCCTTGACCACCGAGTGTTTCGGAAGCTGTCCTCGCCGCAAGTGCAGATTCGAAAGATGAAGCGTCGCTGGGGAAGTTGCACGCGTGCCGGCAGGGTGCTTCTAAATCTGGACCTAATCCGGGCACCGAGGCGATGTATCGACTACGTAGTCACGCACGAACTCTGTCACCTACTGGTCCCAGAGCACACCCCCGAGTTCTTCCGGCTACTGAGAAAAGTAATGCCCGATTGGGAATCGAGGAAGACCGAGCTCGAGGCGCGGTTGGCGTGAACTCAGTGAGTTAGCCGCGAAATCTCGTCACGCGAGGCTGAAATCTGGTTCAAATCGCTCGCCAACCAAGTGGGTGTTTGGGGCCCCATATTCGGAATCGTTTCGAGCCCCCCCCCCTTAGTCTGAACACATCCCGCTGAATCCAAACCACACTTCACGCACCGTCCAATTTGGGGCGGTGCTTTTGTTTTGCCCCCTGCAAAGGAGAACATCATGGAAAATGACAGAAGAGGACCGACCCCGGAGCGCGTCGAATTGCCGCGCATTGAACTGCGGCGCGACCTTCAAAGTCGCGTGTCGGTACAACGAAGTACAAAGCCAGGCATCACCAGCACGAACGAGTTGCTGGCTAGCCTTCCGACAGGAGCGCAGTTGGCAGTCGTGGAGTTCCATGCCCTCGACCACGAGGGCTGGTTCAAGGAGTCGTTGTTTACCGAGGCCTTGCTCAAGCGCTACCCGCACCGGTTCATGTTCGAGGGGCGCGAGTGGTACCTGATTGGCGGAACCATCAACGGTGCCGGCCGGGGTGAGTTACTTGCATGTACGGACAAGCACGCGCTCTCACGGATTGTCGCGACGTGGGATGGACTCGATGGGCTGAACCGCGTGAAGGCTTTGTCGAGGCTGATGCAACCGAGCATCGCCGCCGATAAACTGACGTTGAAGCTCGTCGTGATCGACGATCCGGTTCATGACGGCGATGCGCTGCTAGGGCAGTCCGGGGTAGCCAAGCAGCGTGAGGCATTCGTGCAGCCGGAAGCAACCGTTTTCAAGTGCATCAGCCATTGGCTGAAAGTGGTGTTTCGTCGGGTGCATCGAAGGTGGGACGTTTTGCCCCAGGGCATTGCGTGCCAAGACGGGGAGCTGTACCTCAATGACAAGCTGATCGACGGCATCCTGTACCGCGACAACATCAAACTCGGCAAGGACCAGTTTAGCGCGGGGCAGATCATCGAACTGACGGAGCAAGACTTCAGGCTTCATTCAACCGAACGCCACACCAACTTTCACCGAGCTGGCATTAGCCGGCAGCTGTTGCAGTATCTACCGGCCAAGGTTGCGGAGCCGCTAGTCGCAGCTTCGGACATCCCGTTGATGGGCAGCAACTGGGCCAAGGCGCTCACCGGCGACGTGGATGCGCTCAGGTACGTCCTGCACCACGACCCGGACGACAACGCTGAAGAACACGAGATTCGCAGCCAGTTGATTCGTCACCTCGACGCCGGCTGCCAGGACGTGACGATTCCGTATCTGAGGCAACGGGTGCTGCCGCTTCCGGCCGGGATCTTCAAGAACCGCATCCGCAAAGGACGCTGCCCCGGTGCCTACCTGTATGCCGCACCCAGTATGCGACTCGGAAAGTTTGAGTTAAGCGTACCTACGCGAATGCTCAGCCACGAAGAGCGTGACCGCATCAAGGCAGGCGAGAGTATCGAAGTGCTGGCCACACGGTACCCCATCACCGGGCACCAAAGCATTAACCGCATGAGCATCGTTGGCATGCATCGCGGTGCGGTTGTCTACGTGAACCCGAAGACGTGGCTTGATAGCTTCCAGGGTGATTTTGACGGTGATTGCGTCACGATCTTGCGGGTCAGCCCAGCAGGCTGGGAGAACAGCGAGCCGTTCATTCCACCAGCCACACCGAAGCCCATGTCGGTAACCGCACCACGAGCACTTGAGCTGGCTGCAACCAGCAAACGCGATGTAGCCCTCGGTGAAACGGTCGTGGCGGACTACATTCACTTGCAGTGGGAACAGCACGGCAAGCTGGACCCAGAAGAACTGAATGAGTTGGGGGCGCGGGTCATCTGTGCGGCCGTAGATCGAGCAAAGCACGGCACGGTGTCGTGGGGCATGAGCGCTGATGAATTCACACAGGAATTCCTGCCCGAACGGTTTCGCCACCGGCACTCGATTCTAGCAGCCAAGAATATGCCGGAGTGTGAAACGTCCGAGGCAAACCTCAGGTCGAGGTTGTGGATGCTAAAAGAAGGTGGGTTCGAGACAGCCCGATCCGGCTGGGAACTCGTTCTTGCGCTGATGCACGGCTGGACGAAGGAAGTTGCATTGATGCCGACTGGAAGCCACGCCGAGCTTCACAACCGGATACTGCAGCTTCACGCAACCTTACCGGCTCCCTGCAAACGAACTTTTGAATTGGTGCGACTTGCCCGCAGACGATGGGCCACTGCCGTTGATTACTGGAAGCGAACAGACGACGACTCCGCCATGCGGAGCTTTTGTGAGCGACTTCAAAGCTGGATGGATCGAGCCGACGAAACACTTGTTCAAAAGGTGATGCTGGAGCTCGGCAAGCAACTGTTGCGTCCAAAGAAGAAGGGTAACGCGAGCCTTTTCCTCAGCCAGATACCTGGGAGCCAGTTGTGCAATATTTACACATTCCAGTCCAATGTGCACGCACAGGGAGAGTGAGAACGGAATCCATCTGAACGCCCACCCCCATATCTAGGGGCAATTCGGGCCATAAAAGGCTATATAGGCCTTATGTCACAACTCACCATTTACATTAGCGACCATCGGGGCACCTCTGGGACTTAGCACGAGAAGGTGCAACGGAGCCCTTTTGCTCCGCCGTCGTCCTTCGAATTGAGCCAGATCCCTGTTTCACAGAGTGCCCTTCGCGGGCTCGATCCGCACCAGTGCCTTCTACGGCGACCACTTCCTGTCCTGCATCCGCTGCGACGACTGCGGCTACTCTGAGTACCGCGATACCCGCGACTTCGACGATCAGGACGAGAACGAGTTGATCGAGGCCGAGATGTAGGGCTAGGGTTCAGGGTATGGGTCTTCTTCAGTGGCTCGTCGCCATCGCGAAGCCTTCGACGCTTCCCATGCTTTGGCTACGTTAAAAACTCCGGTAGCCGAAGCCAACTCGCTGGCAGGAACAAGTGGACCGTTCTCCGAGTCGCTTTGCACCAAGCAGCCGCACTCTTCCTCTAGGAACAATGCCATCCTCGCGGCGAGGTCTGGACTCTCGGAAGAAACCACTAACACCAGCGGATCCTCAGACACCGGCTCAACTTCGACAACCGATGCGTCTACTTCCCGGCTTCGAATCCAAAGGTCCGTCCACTCTCGTGAAGCGGGATGGCGGGCATTGCCGTCTGTTTTGCAGTTGTGGCCTTCTCCCCAGATGAACTCGACGACTAGGCGGAAGTCTGGGCGAGTGCCAATGTTCGTAAGGAAGTACTGCATCGCGAACCCCTGAGACTGTAGTAGAGCTTATCGAGTTTGCTCGTGGTGGGTGAACAGGCGACATCGTGACGATCGAGGCCGAGATTGTGATCAGGCTGCCCACTCGTCGAAGTGCTCGGCGAGCCGTCGCCACAGCAAGCCGCACACTGCAAACTCCGCCAGTTGAGCCACTCGCTCCGGGGCCCGCTCCAATCGAAGCGGGTCAGGTTTCACAGCGTCGATCCAGCCATTGCCGTGAAATCTCGCCTCATACACCGAGGGTGAACCCGCTTGTCCCCACCCCACGCCGAATCCAACGCCATCAATGCCAACCCAGTTCGTATCAACTTCCGGGCGGCCTTCCTCCAGCTTCTCAAGCCGGATGAAGTCCTCGTCGGCCGTTGGCGGCAATCGAAGCCAGGGCGACCGCCACAGGTTGAGGGCGGGCACACGAAAGCCCGCATAGCCCATCACCGGGTACCGCTTCCAGTCGCTGAGCATCAACCAGATCGCTTTGCGGTACACCACTCCATCAGCCGCACGGACGATGTCGTAGCTGCTCCAGTCACTGAATGACGGGAATTCCCATAGCGTCGAAAACCGGCGGCCAATCAGCCCCTCATCGAACGGACGTTCGGGTCCAGTAAGGAAGTCCTTCGCGGCATCAAAGTGTGTGCTCATGGCTGAACAACTGGAGAGTTCATTGAGCTTGCACTGATTCGCAAGCAACCCGAAACAGGAGCTTACCAATGATCAAGTTGAACGCATCGTATTCCCGCAAGGTGCCGGGGGCACAGCAGTACTCGAGCGAGCAGGCCTCCGCCAGCGTTGAGGTCGAGTTGGCCGAAGGCGATGGCCCGCAGATTCAGGCGAAACTGGCTGACCTGTGGCTGGTCGTTCGACAGGCCGTTGAGCAGCAGCTCTCGGGCCACGCGACACAGCCAGCGACAGACAACCGCAACGGCCACCACACAGCTCCCGCTGCCAACCCGCAGCCCGGACGCAACGGCCAGTCCTCACAGCGTGCCGCCATCAGCGAGAAGCAGCTGAAGTTCATCAAGAGCCTGATCGGCGAGCTGATGCCGATGGGCGTGGATTTCGCGTTTGCCGAGGGCATGTGCAGCCGGCTCTTCGGCCGCAAGCTGGAGCACCTCGACCGTGCCCAGGCGAGCACGTTGATCGGGCACCTCAGCGAGATTAAGGCGGGCAGGCTGACCGTCCAGCAGGCACTGGCGGCCTGACCCCTCAAGAATCGGGGCGAGCGGGACAGTCCCGTTCGTCCCGGTTCCAAGTGGAGGTATCATGTTACTCGCATGAAACAGCCCTACCGGTTCCGTATTGCCAGCTTCGACACCGACATTCCGCCGGGACCGTTGGCTGATTCTGGATTGCCGGCGGGAGAAGAGATCGCCGACAACCTGCGAGAAGTGCTCCTGTACTTGGGCTACACCATTACGGAGTTCGATCTACTGGAGAGCTACGCGTGGTGGATTACCCTGAAGGTCGGCCAGTCCACCGTAGATGTCGAGTTGTTTGGTGCGTCCGAAGATTGGCCTTGGATGGTGTTCATCCGCAGTTCTGCCGGATGCCTGTTCTTCTTCCGGACCAAACCAGATGACCTCGCAGAAGCGTACCGCGTCGTGGATGACGCCTTGAGGCAAGTGTCGTTGGTTCGAAACGTACGGTGGCACGAAGAGGGGGCTCACATGGGCGAGCTTGGAGACAGTCGGCCGCACCCCGAGTAGTCGCGAGTTTGAATCGTCAACTCAATCGACCTTGCCTATGTCGGCAAGGTCTTCTGCATTTGGAGGAAACCATGGAAACACGAACACTCACGCAACTGAGCCCGAGCAAGCTCACCACCTACATGACTTGCCCAATCAAGTTCTACGCACGCTACATCCTTGGAGTGAAGAGCCCGCCGTCTGCGGGCATGCTGCTGGGTCGGGCTGTGCACAAGGCTCTGGAGCTGCTCGGACGTCGGCGGCAGCTGGAACTCGACGTCACACTCGACGATGTGCTGTCCGAGTTTCACGAGTCCTGGCGTTGCGAACTGGAGAGTCTTGAGCAGGCCCCGGACGAGAAGGCGTGCAGCAAGGCGATCAACGGTGCTGAGCCGATGATCCGGGCCTACTGGGAACGCTTCGCGGATGAACGGCCGGAAGCGTCAGAACTCCGGCTGGACGAGCCGCTGATCAACCCGGCGACGGGCGAGGTGTACGGTGAGGCCGTCAACATGGTCGGGATCATCGACAGCCTGATGGCCGAGGACGACGGGCTGGTGATCGTGGATTTCAAGACGACATCCCGCACCAGCAGCCCGGCCACGCTCAGTCTCATGCACCGCATCCAGATGCTGGCCTATGCCTACCTGTTGCAGCGGGCCACGGACCACAAGGTGAAGGCCCTGGAGGTCCGCCAGATCGTCAACAAGAAGGAGCCGGAGGTGGCCGTGTGCCGCATGCCCCTGCCGGAGCAGCTGGACTTCAGCCCGATGTTCCTGATCGTCGAAAGCCTACTCGACTCCCTCCGCACGAACCGCTGGATACCCCGCTACAGCTTCATGTGTTCGTCAGTGTGCGAGGGCTATACGTCGTGCTCATCGCATGCCTCTGGAGATTCAGGCTTGACCTCGTAGTAGACTACAAGGTTAGTATGCAAGAGGAGAAACATGCGAGCAGGCGAACTAACCAAGAGAGCTGGCGTCAACTTCGAGACCCTTAGGTACTACGAAAGCGTCGGTGTTTTGCCGGAGCCACGGCGTGCAAGCAACGGGTACCGGGTCTATGACGAGCGGCATCTAGAGCTTCTGGAGTTCGTACAGTCGGCAAGGGAACTCGGATTTACGCTTGAGCAAGTTGCCCAAATGACTGCACTGGAAGCCGGTGCCTCACTGAGTTGCCGTGACGTGGCAGATCTGGCATCTGAGCAATTGAAAGATGTACGCAATCGAATTCGGTCTCTTCGTGGGATAGAGAAGAAGCTGAATTCACTTGTCGACAGTTGACGAGCCAATCGCAGCGGTCGCTGCCGGTTTCTTCCAGGAGGAGAGCCAGCCCGTGCAGACAGTTGAGATTTCCGTTGATGGCATGGTTGTTCGCAATGGGTTCCTCTGAATGCAGTGTCCGGAGGACATCCGGATGGCCCTGTCAGGGCTGAGCGGCGTGACGAGCGTCGAGTTCGAGTTGAAAGAACAAGTCTTTCGAGTTGGGCTAAATGAACCCATCCCGGAAGAGTTGATAAGGCGTGCGGTAGAGGCCGCTGGGAATTTCAAACTGTCCAGCGTAAGCAAGATCGACAGGAGTTGATATGAAGACCGCAACGATAGCGGCAATGGTACTGGGGCTGGGGCTGGTGCTGGTGCTGGTGCTTGTAGCGTGTGGGGGCTCGTCAGAAAACGAGGCAGCCGGTCAATTGAACGGGCCCGAATCCAGTCACGATGATAGAGGCACCAACAATGCCGTTGCCGACAATCCCAGTGGAATTGGGCCAATTGAAGACGCTGGTGACTCCACCCCCCTGAAGGTCTGGATCAGAGTCAACGGAATGACGAAGGTTCAGGGGATCACGTGAGTAGGCTGACCTAACAAGGTCGAAGAAGCCCTGGCAGGGCTTGAGGGAGTGCTGAGCTACGATGTGGATTTGAAACACGATGCATTTCACGTGAAGTATAGCCCGGATATCGTCAGCGTTGACGCGATGCTTGCGGCAATCGACGCAGTAGGCTTCAAAGGGGCAGTGTTTGAACCTACCGAAGCAGTCGAGCAATCCGCTGTGGTGCAATTGGACCTAGGCTCATTGCCTCAACCCCTCAAGGATGCGTTCGACAGGGCGACGGCAGAAAGCCGCTTGGTGCTGATCGACATTCACGGGCCTGGCTGAATGCCATGTGTAAAGATGGAACGCGTGACGTATCCATCGGAGGCAGTACGAGTCGTTCTAGACAAAAATTATGTCCGGCTCGTTCTGGATGTTGAAGCAGATCGCGAAACCACAGCGATGTTTACGCCTGACGCAATCCCCGTTGCTGTCGTTCTAAACGCCGAAGGTCGAGAGTTAGGCCGTAAAGTGGGCTTTGTCGAGTCCGAGCCCTATTCCCAGTGGTTGAAAGGGTTCAAGGGCGATTGAGTGCGATTGCCCGCCTGCGTGAGAGTTCCATGAGCCGTCCGTTGTGGGCGGCTCTTCTCTTGAAAGGAACTCGACCCATGGTTGCAACCCAAACCAACAACCTTCGTGCAGCACCCACAACCACTGTAGCCGAACTTCAGGACACGCTGGCTGACCGCGCTCGCGGACATCACGACATCACCGTCCGTGCCGGCCAACTTCGATACGACGCCGACATCGGTGCAATCGAAGTACAGGGCCATCGCGAGTACGGCCTGCGCACGCTGGCGCTCAACCAGATCGCAGCCAAGCTCGGCGTGCCCGCCCAGTATCTGCGCAAGTGCCCGTGGGACCTGCGGGCCGAGAACATCAATCACTGGCTGAACGAGAACCGCACGCGCTCGTTCATGCTGCGCTGCGACGGCGATGAAGTGCGTGCCGTGTTGTCCGACCGATATGCCCCTGTCGACCATTTGCCGCTCGCAGGTTGGCTGGCCGACTCATTTGGCCCGGACGCCAGGCTGCGTTACGAGGTCAGCGAAGAAGTCCTGCACGTCCAGTTCGTGAATGGCGAAGGACACAACGCTGGCGTGAACGACTGGCTGCACCCCGGTGTCGGCATCACCAACAGCGAAGTCGGCCTGGCCCGTGTGCAGGTCAGAGGTCTGCTTTTCCGCACCATCTGCCTCAACGGCCTGATTTTGAGTGGCGGTGAAGAGAATTGGACCCGCCGTCACATCGGCAGCGTCGAACTTGCTGGCGATGTCCAGAAGGCCATCCGCCGCGTGCAGGATGCAGCAGCCAACGGGACCAACCGTTTTGCCGGGCTGCAGGGTATTCGCGTACCCGACATGACAGCCTTGTTCGAGCGCATCACCAAGCACTACGAACTCACACAGGCAGAACACGAAACGGTCCTCGCGGCACACCAGATCGAGCCCGGAGACACGCTCTACGCCGGCGTCAACGCCGTCACCAGAGCAGGCAATGCGTACGACTTGCCGTTAGACAGTCGACTGAAGCTACAGGACATCGGTGGTCGAATCCTGACCGCGGCCGAAGTAGGAGCACGCTGGTTGAATTGACCGAACGCCAGGGGTTGGGTGAAACAGCACCCAACCCTTGGCGCCAGACCCTTAGCTGTCATCTAGTACACGTAGCTCTTCATCTGGATCTTACGCAGCTCTGGCATCGTTGGCGATGCCTGCTCGCGACTGGCAAGCATCGAGTGCTATTGTAAGAGCCGAAGGCGCTACGGAGCGTTCGCGGAGCTTCGCGTTGACGTACTCGTCACCGACAATATTGAGGATCAGTGCGTGGGCCCCAGTTGGGTTTGTGTTTGCCGGTGCGCTTAGCCCCACGGTTGTGGAAGGATCGTAGCTGTCTGCATACTTCGAACAGGGGTGATATCAACTCTGCGTCCGGTTCTCTCGTCCTGACTTCATTTGTTTTCCGGCGTCGCGTTCTCGTCCAGCTCAATGGTTCGCATTGCTTCTTTCCGCACCACAACCGCCCTCGAGTACAGACCGCTCGTAATAAGTCAGGGCGACCTACACCGCTGCTGCGGTCCATGCTCCACTAGAAGCCGTCATTACAAACAGAGTCATAGGTAGCCTTCTCGGGGCACCTCTCACGCGTACGATGGGTGGTTTGGAACCTAGCGGATTCGGACCGATTGCAGAATAGCGGTGCAATAGTCTTATCGCCACGGCTGTGGCTAGTAGCCACCCTGCCGTGTTCGCGCTCTGCCTCCTGCATGGTGACAACACTGGTGATCGGACGAACTTCTCGCGATGCAGAGCAGGGGTGTCCAGGCTCGAATGGACTTGCACCCGATCCTTGTCCGACTCAACCGACTGCGTGTGCTGCACCGTCTTATCGGAGGCTAGCCGTCTCCAGTACTTGCGACGGGTAGCCTTTACGCTCACATTCTGGCTGCTGTTGTGCAGCCTTTTACCTTCGAATGCGGCAGCCAGTCTCTTCAGGTTGGAATCCGAAACTAGTGAGATGCGCTCTGCACGCGTCACGTAGCTTGCCCCAGCTTCGATCTCTTCTTTCGACCTCAAGCGCTTGAGGTCAACTTCAACCGACGGGCGACCGAGTTCTGTCGTAACCTTCAGCCACGCTTTGCGAATCCACTCCGTCGATAACTCGACGGCAAGAGGCAAGGCTATGAGGCCGTGTATGTGGATGTTCTGCCCCTTTCCAAACTGAAAGACTCTGAAATTCACCACATCCGAAGACTTTGACCTTCGCTTGAGGCTCCGCCATAGAGTTGGCCATCCCGCGTTCAGCATTCTGAGCTGATCTGTAGAACTGTCGTCTTCACTTCTTCGCAATGTCAGAGCAAAGCTGTACACGCCATATCCTCGAGCAAGATACCCCGGAAGAACATCTACAATCCGCGCGTAAGTAGTTTGCCGCTGTACCTCGGCACACCCTGGGCATAGCCAAGACTTGCAACGCTTTCTGTCCGTGAACTCAGGGTAGGCAGTTGCGGAGGAAAACCGCCGCCGAAGCTGAGGACAGCGCAGGAGACGATTTGTGATACGCTGAACACGACGATCTCCTGTCGATCGAAGCCTCTCGAGATAACCATCCAGGGACCCTGATACATCGTAACGTGTAAACACTTGACCGGTGGCCCCTTTAGCGCTTAGGGCGCGGGTGCCACCGGAAGCAATTGGTCGAATTGAGCAAGTACTATAATCAAGAAGGGAGGCATTACTCATCTACGGTTCCTCAACAAGGCTCTCTACCTGTTATCGGAACCTCGGTTCACTATCCGTATTGAGCCACACGAACATGCGCCAACGCTTCGTCGTCTTTTGCATCGGATTTAGCATGGCAGAGCGCAGAAACTGCAGTATAATTTTAGTTAGACAGCCGAACAGACGGCTAACTGAAAGAGCGCAGACAGCGCAGACAACTGAACGGGCACCGACGCCCGAACCTACAAACCGGCCGACAGCCGTAATCCGAACCATATCGATGGTACTGGTGTGATGTTTTGGTCCGTGTGCTGCCTTGTGGCTACACACAGATTCAGCGCATCACTTGGTAGCTAGCGCATACGCGCTAGCGGTGCATGTCCGAACCAAGATTCGGAATGCAATCTTTGTCGAATGCCATGCAGGGAATACGGAATGACAACTGAAACACCTTTACAGCTTCTCAAGGCCAAAGAAGCGGCGAATCTGGCACGTTGCGGCACGAGTACATGGTGGCGGAAACACAGCGCTGGCAAAACGCCGGCCTCGGTGGGTAGCGGCGCAAGATTCTGGGTCCGCGCCGAGATCACCGCGTGGATCCTTCACGGAATGCCTCCGAGGAAGGAATGGGAGCCAATCTGGAAGCAGGCTCTCGCATCAAGAATGGACGATTTCAATCTGTGGGTCGCCGACACTGCTACCGAAAAGAACCGCGACACTAAACTGGACGACGTGACGGAGATGAAGAGCCGCAACACTCATCACGCGACACGCAAGAAGATGGCTTCTGCTACTTCTGTCGGCAATAAACGCAGAACAAGACCCCTCACGCTGAACCAGGAAGTGGTCGACAGGGTGTTTGACCATGCCTTCGATCTCGGAATCGCCAGCAGCCGGGAAGCACTCAATATGCAACTCAATCAGATGTACCAGCAGGCTCCGCGCGGTTTGATTCGGAGTCAGATCAGCTGGACGACCTACGGATGGGCATGCATCGTGGGCTGCACAGCTTGCTCATCCGGTTGCATCTTCTGCTACGCAAAGATGCTGCATGATCGGCGACATGAAATCTATCTGAAGAACAACGGATGCTGGAAGCCGGATGGGAAGCGCATGCCTGTACAGTATGCGAAGCCGTTCGGCGAGATTCAACTTCTGACAGAGCGTCTGGGGATGCCACTGCGAACCCGCACGCCAGGCAGAGTATTCGTAAACGCTTCGTCCGATGTTTTCCATGAGGAAGTTCCTATCGACTACATCCAGAAAATGTTCCTCGTCATGGGTTCATGTCCGCACCTACGCTTCCAAATCCTCACAAAGCGTGCCAAGCGGCTCCATGAACTGGCGGACCGACTGCCATGGTTCGATAACATCGAGATGGGGGTGACGGTCGACGACCACAACGCTGTCAAGCGTGCAGAACTGCTCAAGCAGACTCCCGCCAAAACAAAATGGGTGTCTGCCGAGCCTCTGCTCTCGCCCCTGCGTGAGATGAACCTATCTGGCCTCGACTGGGTAGTCGCAGGCGGTGAGACCGGGGCTAAGGAACAGAAGATCCGTGCGGCACATCCAGATTGGTACCGCGAGCTTCGGGCTGCTTGTCGAGAAGCCAACGTCGCCTTCTTCTTCAAGCAGACCGGCGACTGGGTCCACGAGAGTCAACTCGCGGATACGGGCCTAACCGGCAGCACTGCGGGGCGTCCCATCCACGAATGGCCGGATGGCACGCGCTCATTTCGGTTCGGACGGGTTATTCGACATGACATCCTCGACGGGCAAAAGCTGCAGGAGTATCCGACGAATTGGGCGTCGCTCAACTAATGTGGCGTAACACCACGAACACCTTGGCGTCAAACGACGTTGTATAGTCGTTGGTCGCTTCACCGATGAGAACACTATGGCGTACATCTTTAAACCCACCTACACAAACAAGCACGGCAAGCGCTTAAAGTTAAAGCATTACTATGTAGCGCTTGATGGTCCCTCCGGTGGGGAAGTGCGCATCCGTGCCTACACCGACAAAACGGCGACGTCGGAGTTCCTGCGCAAGGTACAGCGATTGTGCGAACTCAACGTCGCCGGCCTTCGCCCCGATCCTGAGCTCCTTCGTTGGGCACTTGGCCTCGCGAAGCAGCAATTCAACAAACTCGTAAAGTCAGGGATACTCGACAAGGAAGTGGCAGACGCCACAAAGCCTTTAAATGATCACATCGACGAGTTTGAAGCTCACCTCAGGGAGAAACAAAACACGGAAAGACACGCCAGCCAGAGAGCCGGGCGGGCTAAGGCGGTCTTCATTGCTGCAAACGTAGCCAAGTTCAGTGAGGTCACTGCAGATAAAGTCTGCGACGCACTCGTTCAATTGAAGCGGGAACGCAACCTGACCGCAAAGACGCAGAACTACTACCTCTCTGCAACGAAGCAGTTCTGTAAATGGATGGTCCGTCGCGGTCGCGCGGCAGCGTCTCCCGTTGAGTGCTTAGAAGGTTTCCGCACCAACGAGGATGCAAATCGTGAGCGGCGGCCTTTGAAGCCAGTCGAAGCTTACCAACTCATCGAAGTCGTTCGTACGGGCTCGAGACGCGGTTGTTTGCCCGGCCACGAACGGGCACTGCTGTATGTGCTCATGCTGGAGAGCGGGCTTCGCATCAGCGAAATGCGCCGACTGACCAAAAGGATGTTCCACTTTGGAGAGCAACCGCACATTGACTTAGTCGGCAAGCTGACGAAAAACCACAAAAGTGCTTTGGTCCCCCTTCGTGCAGCAACGGCGAACGCCGTTGAGCAACATCTTGAGGACGCCACGGAAGACGCGGTGGCATTCCAGATGGGCACGCCAAACACCATGACAAAGGCGTTCGCGTCTGACCTCGCAGACGCTGGAATCCCACGTCAAGACTCAGCCGGTCGGGTAGTCGATCTTCACTCACTGCGGCACACGTTCGTTACCTGGGCACATGATGGCGGCGCGAACGTTCGTGAACTCACCGACCTGGCCAGGCACAGCGATGCTAGGCTAACAATCGGAACTTACACACACACGGAGGACGCCGCCCGGCGTCGAATCATTGACCGGTTGCCTGTACTGCTGGAATCTGTCCACAAACCACAGGATGAAGTGGCTTCGACTGAAGCGACCACCGGCATCAACATAAATTCGGGCTTGCAGTCCAGCTTGCAGTCAGCAGTGGGACAACATGAGAAGAATCGAGAATTTCTGAGCGCGTACAAGCTTCTCTCCGAGCTCAACGAACGGAGCCGAATCATCCCGCAAACCCTCTTCAAATCAAAGAAACCGGCCCCGAACGGTGTGTTCAGGGCCGGTCAGTCTTGGAGGTGGCGATGGGATTCGAACCCACATATGACGGATTTGCAATCCGTTGCCTAACCACTTGGCTACGCCACCGACGTAATCCGTTTTGGGCAAGCAGCGGCGGCGCCAAGCGCCGCCGCCTCTGTTTGGTGACCCCTACGGGACTCGAACCCGTATCGCGGCCTTGAAAGGGCCGTATCCTAACCATTAGATGAAGGGGCCTTGCCCTGTGCCCCGGTCGCCCGTTGCACGAGGTATTACTTACAAAAGAGCCGTTGCCGCGCAAGCCCGGGTCATTCCTTCAGGTCGCCCTTTGCGCCAAGTTCGAACACGGGCTCTTCACCCAGTTCAACGCGTGAAAGATTCACCCGTAGCATCTCAGACTTCGGCCTGGCTTCCAGCGCGCGCTCAAGAACCCTTCGTGAAGCCTCCTGGCTGCCGCTGCGAAAAAGCGCCAACGCCAACAACACGGTCGAGAAAACATCCTGCGGGCGGCGGGCAACCAGCTTCCTGAGGGCGTCGGCCGCGCTTTCGTTCAGCCCGCGTTCGAGTTGCAACAAACCCATCGCACGCAGCGCGGCCGGAAAATCACCGCAGCGACGGTACAGCACCATGGCCTCGCGCTCGTTGCCCTGGCCTTCCGCAACCGAACCCAGTGCGAACAGCACCGGTGCGGGGGCCAGCTTGTACTCGCTGTACTTCAGTAATTCGCTCAGCGTGTACCGAGCGCCATCCCATTGCTCGGCCTTAATCATGGTCGAGGCATCCGCCCACAGGCGGCGCATGCGACGGCGGCGGAGAATCAGGTAGGCGAAGAATGCCAGTTCAAAAATGATCAGACCGCCCGAAACGAGAACCGCGACCATTGAGCGGGTACTGCCGGGCTCAGAAGCTGTGTAAATCACCGCAGCGTAAGCG
>JAGQRE010000005.1:6499-65469 GCA_020425695.1 Planctomycetota bacterium | reverse complement strand
GATCACCATGCCACGGTGGCGGAAACTGCCGCTGGCCGGCGGTGCGCCGACCTGCGTGTTCCTGTATAGAAGGAACTTGCCGTCTGTGCCCGCGAAGGCTTTCAAATCAGGCTTCTTGGGGTCGCACGGCACGTCCAATTCCGCCCGCCATACGTCAAAGGCGGCGTCACTGAACACGACGTGGGTTTCAAGCCCCTGATCGCCAAGAACTTGCAGCAAACGCTGGGCATACTGAATGCCCGAAGCACCTGTGACCCCCACAATTACCCTGTCATTGCCTGCCATACCGACCAGTATGAAAAAAGACTGAGTTTATCCGATAATAATTCTAGCCAGACCGACCGGTCTGTTATACACTTCCTGCATGACTGAAACGGCCACCAAACTGAATGTCCGCGAACGCCTGCTGGAGACCGCAGCCCGCCTGTTTTACGAAAAGGGCTACACCTCGACCGGCGTGAATGAAGTCATCAAACAGGCAGGCATCTGCAAGGCCAGTTTTTACCACCATTTCAAAACCAAGGAAGACCTGCTGGTCGTAACGCTTGAACAGCGCCACGACCGGATGATGGCTGAACTGCGTCAGGTCGTCAGCCAGGGCAACACGCCCGCTGAGAAGATCGGGCGTGTCTTTGAATGGCTCGGAAGCTCATGCAGTTGCGGGTCGTCAGCCAACGGCTGCGCTTACTTGAACATGGTATCCGAGTTCCGCGACGGCGGCGGGCGCGTACGAGAGCTCGTGAAGTGGCACAAGGGTGTCGTGCGCCGCTTTCTATATGAACTGGTGGAAGCGCACTTCCGCGGCAGCGGCAAGACTGAAGAAGAAATGCAGGACATCGGCGACGAGATCTACCTTTTGGCCGAGGCCGTGTTCGCCGCTTCCCCCGTACACCAGTGCACCTGGCCTGCGGAAACAGCGTGGCGCATCGCGAGTGCACGCTTGGGTTTAGATGGTTAGGTTTTTTTGGAATGAAAGAACAGACTGGTCTGTCTATATGACCAGAAAGATAATTTCGAAAGTTGCTTGATACGATAATCTTTTTGACTACTATGAACGTGCAAGCGCAAGACGACCAAAACCAATAACGGATGTTTCCCGGCTACAGCGGGACGCCCGACAAGGGAGGGGACAGGATGAAAGCCACGAAGACGAAGCCCGTTACGAAAGAACTCAAAGAGCGCTTCGAAGACGAAGCTCTTCCACTGATGCAAGACATGTTCGCGCAGGCCTACCACCTGACGCGCAATCGCGCCGACGCCGAAGACCTTGTGCAGGAAGCGTACATCCGTGGCATGCGCAAGTTTGAGCAGTTCGAGCCCGGCACAAACCTGAAGGCCTGGTTGGGACGCATTCTCTTCAACCAGTTCATCAACGAGTACCGCCGCAAGAAGCGCCGCATCAAGTCGGTGTTTGTGGAAGGCGTCGAAAACATGGCAGGCGTTGAAGACCAGCCCGAGAACGACGAACGCTTCGCGTTCATGGCTCCGGGTAACCTGGCGAAAGATGACGCCTTCATGCAGTCTCTTGACCAGGACCTGAAAGATGGGCTGGAAGAGTTGGACGGGCGCTATCGCGACGTGCTTCTGCTGAACACCGTTGGTGAACTCAGCTACAAGGACATCGCCAGCAAGTTGAAGCTGCCGATCGGCACCGTCATGTCGCGACTGCACCGCGCGAAGGCATTCTTGCGCGAGCGTTTCGGCGGCAAAGCACCGGCCATGAACTAAGCTTCGAGAACAGCAGCCAGATATCAGAGGCCAGGGCGAAAAGCCCTGGCCTTGTCATGTCAATCAACGTGCGCGTGCCGCTCAGACTCTAGGACGTGCGCAGCGGATCGCCTGAACTCCATGCTACGCCATCTCCACGATCCATTCCTTGTATCGCCTTCATATCGGCGTCGTCGATTTCGAATGAGAACAGCTCGAAGTTCTGCATCATTCGCTCCTGCTTCGTACTCTTCGGCAGGACGGGATACCCACTCTGCACTGCCCAGCGCAGCAAGACTTGCGCTTCGGTTACGCCGTACTTACTCGCCATCGCCTTGAACGGCGAGTCCTCCATCTTGCCCTCCTCAACCATCTCCGTGGACTTTCCACTGTCATGCCCCTCGGCTGCGCGCCAAGTCGAGAGTGGTACGAGGCTGCTATACGCAATCGGCTGAATGGCTTGCTGGCGAAGATAGGCGATCAGCTCCGGCTTTTGTGACCAGGGATGAAGCTCGATCTGATTTGCTTCTGGCAGAGGCAGGTCTGCGCCCCGGATTTCTTCGATGTGGGCGCGGCTATAGTTGCTTACGCCGATTGCCTTGGCCTTGCCTTGTCGCTTCAACTCCACCAGCGCCCGCCACTGATTGATCCGCTCGTCAGGAGCCAGCGGCGCATGAATGAGGTAGAGATCGACGTAGTCCAGCCCCAGGCGCTCCAGGCTCATGCCCAGCGATTCGAGTGTTTCGTCGTAGCCCTTCACGGGAATTCCCCAGTCGGGGTTACCCGGAAACAGCTTCGTTGTGATGAACAGATCCTCGCGCCTGTGGGCTCCATCGCCCAGGAAGGAGCGAACGGCCGCTCCTACGCCTTCTTCATTCTGGTAGCCCTCTGCCGTGTCGATGTGCCGGTAGCCAACCTTCAGGGCAGCACTGACTGCGTCCGCGGCCTCTTCGTTCGGGATCAGGTAGGTCCCGAATCCAACCATAGGCATCTCGACTTCGGCGTTCAGTTTCGTGGTGGGAACGGTCATTGATTGTCTCCTGAAAAGTGTGCTGGCGCGTGTCCTCGTTCTTCGCATGAGGCTACGTTTAGCGGCCGATTTGTTCCTGCCTGATCGGCCACGACTCCTGCCTATTCCTATATAGCTACGGGTTTTCTTGCAGTCACTTTCGGGCCCATGCTATACCGCTTCGTGAACTGAAGAGAAACGCATGGGACTCGACGAACTCGCAGGTCAAGCCGCATCTGCCGTAGATACCCTTTGCGGGAAGGGATCTCACGGATCTTGCTGGCCACTGCCGGATCTTCTCCTGCTTCGGCACGTGAGGCCCACTTCCCCGGAGGCCACACTCTACGAGCCTGTCGTATGCCTGATTCTCCAAGGGCGTAAAGAAACTACTGTTGGGGGCCTGACTCGCCGGCTCCGTTCCGGGGATTCCATGATCATCAGCCATGATCTGCCGGTCGTCTCCCGCATCAGCAGCGCATCCAGCAACCATCCATACCTAGCCCTCGTCTTCGTAATCGATATGGCCTTGCTTCGAGGACTTGCGGCGGAAATTGATGACGCGGTTGCAGGAGACGAAGCAGCTCAGTCGCTGGCCGTACACTCTTCCGAACCAGCACTGGTCGACGTTCTCTCAAGATACCTGGCAGTTTCAAAGGACCCCGTCGAGGCGCGGATACTTGGGCCTACCATTCGCCGAGAGGTACACTTCCGCCTTCTGACCGCCACGCACGGTGGGATGTTGAGACAGTTGCAGCAGCGAAACCATCATGCGAACGCGATTGCCAAAGCCATTGCGTTCGTCAGAAAGAACTACCGCTCAACGATTGCCATTCCGGAACTCGCCAACGTCGCATGTATGAGTACGTCCGCCCTACACAAGCATTTCAAGACAGTCACATCTACAACGCCACTTCAGTACCAAAAGGAACTGCGCTTGCTGGAGGCAAGGAGGCTTCTGCTGGCTGGGCAGAACTCCATCACAAGTGCTGCCTTTGAAGTTGGATACCAGAGCCCTAGCCAGTTCAGTCGAGAATACTCCCGCAAGTTCGGGATGTCGCCGCGCTCTGATCTTGTGAGTTAGATGTGCGCACCTCTCTCCCGTATCTGCCTCGTAACAATCGCTGTGACGACGCAGCCGCCTTCAAGGGACTTGGCATAGGAGGCAGGGGACCCTGCGCACGGCAACTGGCCCACTCACTGCCTTCAATGCGATCTTGTACGCCGACACATGTAGAAAAGACCCGGTTCAGCGGACGAGTGTTTTCAAGAGGGAAGCAGGCTTCCGCTTCCTGCTTCAGGGTTGTTCCTGTCGCTGCCCGGGCTAGACTTCGTGCCTTACCTGAACTTGGGGCGTAGATGGCTGACAGGCCGCTAAAAGTCGTGATTCTGGCCGCGGGCAAAAGCACGCGCATGAAGTCCGACACCCCCAAGGTGCTGCACAAACTTGCGGGGCTCCCGGTGCTGCAATGGGTGCTTGAGCAGGGCGACTCGATGGGCGCACTTGAGTCGATCGTCGTTATCGGGCACGAGGGCGACCGCGTTCAGGACAAATTCAAACACCGCATCAACACGCGATTCGTAACCCAGGAACCGCAGCTTGGCACCGGCCACGCAGTCATGCAGGCCAAAGACGCACTCGCAAACTTCGACGGCGACGTCGCCGTGCTGTGTGGCGACGTACCCCTGATCAAGAACCGCACGCTTGAGTTATTCCGGCACATGCACCGCAGCGAAGAAGCAAGCTGCACGATCCTCACGGCCTTGCCGCAAGACCCTCGCGGCTACGGGCGCATCGTCCGTGACGGGCTGGGGCGCGTGCGCCGCATCGTTGAGCAAAAGGACCTTGAGCCGAAACAGGAAGACATCCCGGAAGTCAACACGGGCACCTACCTGTTTGACTGCAAGAAGCTGCTCGGTGTGCTCGATAAACTCAGCACCGACAACGCCCAGGGTGAGTACTACCTGACCGACGTTGTCGAGTTACTGGCCGATGCAAACAACCGCGTGACGGCCTGCGCCTGCGACGACGATCGTGAAGTCATGGGCATCAACAATCGTAAGCAACTCGCCACAGCGGACGGCATCGCCCGCGAGCGCATTCTTGATGACCTGATGGTTGAGCAAGGCGTCACCGTATATGAGCCCGCCACAACCTACGTGGAAGCCGGCTGTAAAATCGGGCGCGACACGGTCATTTATCCGAACAGCGTCATTCGGGCGGGTGTTGAAATCGGCGAACACTGCGAGATCGGCCCTTTCGCGCACCTGCGCCCGGGCACAAAGCTGGGCAACCGTTGCAAGGTCGGCGCGTTCGTCGAGACCAAAAACGCAGTTTACGGCGACGGCAGCAAGTCCGGGCACCTGGCCTATCTCGGCGACGTGACGCTCGGCAAAGACGTGAACATCGGCGCGGGCAGCATCGTCGCCAACTACGACGGGCAGAAGAAACACCACACCGAGGTCGGCGACAACGCCTTCATCGGCTGCGGCACGGTGCTGGTCGCGCCAGTAAAAGTTGGCAATAACGCACAGACGGGGGCAAACACCGTCGTACCGCATAATAAGGACGTGCCGGACAACACCATCGTCGTAGGCGCACCGGCGCGAGTTTTAAAGTCGCGCTAGGGCATGCTCCTGATGACTTCAGGTTCGCAGGCGTCTCGCCTGCACCGGCCGCAGCCGTTCCGACCACGGCATGGTGATACCACACACGTTACTTGGGGTGCGGGCGGGCGGAGTTGTTCGCAAGTTTCGACGCCGGTCTGCCGACAGGGTACTGGAGGCCCGCATGTACAAACTGTCGTTGTTGCTCGTAGTTGCGTTGACTTTTGCCAGCGCGCAGCCGATGGAACTCGTCAGAAGCCAAACAGACAAACCGACCACGCCGCCGCCCGCGCCCGGCCGTTTCACGCAAACTGTCTATGTTCACGGCGATTGGCGGCTGGTTGAAATGTACGACTGCATCCCTCCGCGCAATTATCGACGCGAGCAGTCCCACGTCTGCATCGAGTACAAGGGCGAATCCGTATACCTCATGCAGGGACTGGGCTATCACCTCTGGTTTGCCGACGCGGAAGACTTCATCGTTCACGGCGGCAACAGCGACGCGCCAGCGCGGACGGGCAAGCCGGTCTGGCAGAACGCCCAGGGACACCCAACGGACCTTGAGATTGAGCACCTTTCAGGCAACGACAACGTGACGTTGGTGCTGCTTGATGCCGGCGAACGATACGTCCAGCGCAGGATACGCTTTCTTGAGTTGGCCGCAGACGGCAAGCCCGACGAGCAAGGCCTGATCGTGCGCGAACTGCTGGCCTGTGAAACGTATCTGCATCTTCCCAGCGCGGAGCGCGTCGATGGCGACGTACACTTCAAGCTGCCAGACGGCCGGTGGTTCGGCTGGGACACCTACTGGAATGCCGCAACGCCTGTTGTAACCCTTTCGCTGCGAGGCGAACCGCACACTACCAACGGAACGTTGACTAACGAAATGATGGCCGAGCTTGAGCGCAGTGTGGCCGAAATGGACCCCACGAACAACTGGACCTACCACAACGTGCGGGACACTATCCTTGAGTATCTGTACCACGGCCATGTGGAACAGGCCCGCAGCATGTTGAAACGGCACGTCGGTCTGTTGCACCTCCCCGACGCTACCGAAACAGACACGGTGACGCGGACGGAGCGGTATTGGGACAGCATGGTGGAGCAGATCACCTCTAGCTCAGCGCTTCGGGACTTGCTTCGAGGTGAGTTCCCGCAACTTGAGGAAGAAGCCCTGCTGGCGGCTAAGTGATCCCGATGTGGGCGGGCCCGACCCTGTTCATCCTGACCATCCTAGAAACCCTTGAAATGAAGCCGAGCCGTCAATCGCGGCACTCGTTGCGTCGGGGCCCGCCCGTCGCCGACGCTTCGGGCTCCCGTCTGTGCGATCTGCGATTACGTTGGGTCGCCGGCTACCCGGTTGACTGACGGCGACCTTCAACGACAAACTGAGACCTTCCACGCGCGAGGTGAAGGATGATACGCAGCAAGGGACTCAAGCTTTTCGCTGGCAACAGTAACCGCAAGCTGGCTGAGGCCATCTGCCACATCCTTGAAGTGCCGCTTGGGCACGGGCGCATCGAGAAATTCCCCGACGGTGAGATCGACGTAAAGATTGAAGAAGACATCCGGGGCGTGGACACGTTTTTCATCCAGTCCACCAGCCCGCCCGTCAACGACAACCTGATGGAAGCGCTGCTGTTCGCTGATGCCGCACGCCGCGCATCGGCCGAGCGCATCACCGCCGTGATCCCCTACTACGGCTACGCGCGCAAAGACCGCAAAGACGAGGGGCGCGTGCCGATCAGCGCCAAGATGATCGCCAACTGCATGGTAAGCGCCGGCTTTGACCGTGTGCTCACGATGGATCTGCACGCCGCGCAGATTCAGGGCTTCTTTGATATCCCCGTCGATCACCTGTACGCCGCGCCGGTCATCAATGACTACTTCCGCGATCTGAAGCAGCGTCTGGATGTCCAGAATATGACCATCGTGTCCCCCGACGTCGGGCGTTCAAAAGTCGCCCGCGGCTATGCGAAGCGTCTGAATGCAGGGCTCGCCATCGTCGACAAGCGCCGTGTCAGCGGTGAACAGACCGAGGTCATGGACATGATCGGCAAGGTTGAAGACCAGGTCTGTGTGCTGATCGACGACATGATCGCTACCGGCGGCAGCATCGTTGACGCCGCCAAGGCCTGCATGAAGTTCGGCGCGAAGGAAGTTTACGTAGCGTGCACCCACGCGCTTTTCTGCGGCCCGGCCGTGGAGCGCCTGAAGAACGCGCCAATCAAGGAATGCATCGTCACTGATACCGTGCCTGTCGATGGCAAAGAATTCGACCAGTTGAAGGTACTCAGCGTAGCCGACCTGCTGGCCGAGGCGATTCGACGCATTCACTTCAGCGAGTCCGTAAGCCTGCTCTTCAAAGGCTAAGCCGGCACAAAGGGGTCAGACCCTGTTTTCGCTGTGCAGGCTCAGGCGGGCATCCGAGAGCCTCTCGGGCGAAATCAGGGTCTGACCCCCTCACGATCCGCCTGGTCAGCGTGAGGAATTGAGTCACACTTGCACTACGGGCATAGATTGAACCGGGGCCCTGGAGTCTATCGATGAAAAAGACGACGTTGATCGCCGCGGCGCTGGCCGTGGTGTGCATGTTTACAGCGACACCGAATCCGTCGGCGCAGGACGGGAAGACAGACGAAAAACCGGCGACCGACACCACGGCTGAAGAAGCTCCGCCGACCGACTATCTGGTGATCGCCGCCAACGACCTCGCAGGCGTAGCCGAGGACTGGGGCAACTACCGCGCCGGGCATGGGCGCGTCGCCAAGGTCGTCACCCTCAGCGCGATCGGCAAACTGACCGACACCAAAGCCCCCACCAGTGTAGAGATCAAGAACTTCATCGCGAACGAGGCCGGCAACGACGAGCCCCGTGAAGGCTTCCAGGTGTTGCTGCTCGGCGACTGCCCCAATGACTCCAGCGACGTCTACGACCCAAAAGTCGAGATTCCATGGGAACTGACCAAGTACATGGACTCAAACCCCGACGCCTCACGCCGCGAGCGGGTGCCGACAGACAACTTCTACGCGGACATCGTGAAGGACGCCGACACGCTGCCTGAGATCGCCGTAGGACGCATCCCCGCCCGCACGGTTGAGCAGGCCACACTCGCGTTTAACAAGGTGAAGGCATACGAAGCTGCCAAACAGGGCGAATGGCTGCGCAACCTGACGTTCTTCGCCGGTGAAGGCCGCTTCGGCGAGCAGATCGACAAGATGCTCGAAGGGCTGTTCATCAGCTTTGCGGAAGAAACGATCGACCAGGCCTACGCCGTCCGCATGACCTACGCCAACATCAACAGCCCCTATGCCTACGCGCCCAGCAAGTTCAGCGACAAGGTAATTGAAGAAGCCAACGCCGGTGCAGTGCTGCTTTGCTATCTCGGACATGGAGCCCACGATCGCCTCGACAACATGTACGTCGAGGCCGGCGGCAAGCGCGTGCGGTATCCGATTCTCGCGTCTGAAGACGTGGATAAGTTCAACATCCCTGACGGCAAGCTACCGGTCATGATGATCATCGCCTGCGAAACCGGGCACATGGACCACGCCGAAGGCTGCCTTGCGGAAAAGATCTGCTTCACTGAGAAAGCCCCGGTCGCCGTAATCGCCAGCAGCCGTGACAGCCACCCGTACAGCAACACGCTGCTGCAGAAGGCCGTCACCCACGAAATGACCGACGTGCGCGCCGAAACACTGGGGCAGGCATTTCTTGATGGCAAGCGCGAGCTGATACTCGCCGAAGACGCCGACCGCGCCCGCCTTGAGATGATGGCTTTCTTTATCATTCCCAAGAAAGCCGAACGCGATGAGCTGAACCGCTCGCACCTCGCGCTTTACAACCTGACAGGCGACCCAGGGCTGCGCATCCAGTACCCGAAGCTTGATCTGGGTTTATCTGTGGGCAAGACAGACGAAGACGGGGGAATCAGCCTCACCATTCACAGTGAGTCGATCCTGAAAGAGCTTCAGCCTGAATTCTGGGTTGAGTGCACGCGCTCAAGCCACGCCCACGAGGTCAAGAAATTCGACAAAGGCGATATCACCAGCGACGACGCTGAAAAGCGCGCGGCCGCCGAAGCCGTCATCGCCGAGAACCACGCCAACAGTAACGACAAGGTGTTGGTCAAACTCTCGGCTGAGTTCGAGGGCCAGGCCGAAACAGCGGGCAAAGACGATGAGGGCAACCCGATGAAGCTTTTCGAGCTTTTCTATCGAGGAAAACTCGACTCCCCCCTTGAACCCGGTGACTACATTCTCAAAGTGTTCGCCCAAGACTCAAAGGGTGAGCGCTGCGGGTTTGCAGCGACAAAATTTGAGGTAAAGAAGTAGACAGCTTTACGGGAACGAACTCGGGCAGGTCATGCCGCACGGTGCGGTACGCAGGCTTCGGGGTCCAATACTGAGGCAGATAAAATGCAGGTTCCAACGCTGAAGGCCTCGCGCCGCGAGTTGAGCGGCACGAAGGCTATGCGCAAGCTTCGCGCAGATGGTGGTCTCCCCGGCGTGCTTTACGGCAAGGGTGAAGGCAACATCAACCTCCAGTTTGATTACGGCGACATTGAAAAGCTCGTTCACGACGCATCTCACGTTGTTGAGCTCGACTTCGGTGACGGCAAGCAGACGGCTCTGGTTCGCGGACTTCAACGCGACCATTTGGGCGATTTCCTGCACCACATCGACTTCATTCGCATCAGCCTCGACGACAAGGTGAAGCTGCGCCTGCCGCTGAACTTTGTCGGCACACCCCGCGGCGCGAGCCACGGCGGACTGCTTGAAGTGCTTCGCGGCGACGTCGAGGTTCACTGCCCGGCCAGCAACATCCCGAAATACATCGAAGTCGAAGTCACGCAGCTTGAGGTTGAAGAGTCCGTCAAGTTCAAGGACCTGAACCTTCCAGAGGGCGCGGACCTGATTCCGAACCCGGAAGGCATCGTCGTCAAGTGTGCCCAGGCGCGCCGCGCGGCTGCCCTTACCAAGGCGCAGGAACTGCAGGAAGCCGCCAAGGGCGCCAAGCCGGCGGCAGGCGCTGCTGCTGCACCAGCCAAGAAATCAGAAGCCAAGAAGTAGTTTTGGCCTGACACATGCCCTTCCCGATGCCTACTCCCTGGAGGCGTCGGGCGACGAGACCGAAGGGGCCTATTGAGCCGGGGAAGGAGAAGCCATGCCAGACGATGGAATGAGGATTTACGAGGGTCTGTTCCTCGTAGACCCGGGGTTTGCAAACAAAGACCCCGAAGCGGCCGTTGAGTTGTGCAAGAGCGTGCTGGAAAAGCACGGCGCAACCATCATCCGTGCCGAGTTGTGGGCCGAGCAGCGCCTCGCCTACGAAGTACGCAAGAACAAGCGCGGTGCGTACATACTTACAGCCTTCCGCAGTGAGACTCTCAAGCTTGCCGAAATCGAGCTCGAGTGCCGCCTGACGGAGCGCATCCTGCGTTACCTGTTCCTGAATCGTGACGGTATCCCGATCGAGAAGTGGTTCAAACGCTACGACGCCAAGCCGGGCCGTTCACGCGACGGCGACAGCGATTCAAAGCCGGAAAAGAGTGAAGAGACTGAAGAAGCATCGGCCGCAAGCTAACTGAAGTACTGACTTGAGACGAACGGACCTGAGATGATTACGCTGAACAAGGTTTTCCTTGTGGGCAACCTCGCTCGCGACCCTGATTTACGGCACACGCCGTCGGGGACTCCGGTAACGGAGTTTCGCCTGGCGGTTAGCGACAGCTACACCACAAGCTCTGGTGAGAAACATGACCGGACTTGTTTCATTGATGTCGTGAGTTGGCGGAAGTTGGCAGAGAGTTGCGCCGAGTACCTGAAAAAGGGCTCGCCGGTATTCGTTGAAGGTCGTCTTGAGCAGGACACCTGGACAACAGGTGACGGCCAGCGTCGCAGCAGGATTCGCGTCGTGGCGTACTCAGTTCAGTTCATTCGTCGTGAAGTCGAGCGCAGTGCATCGGGTCGTCATATCCGCATCGTTGAGAGGGGCGGAGATACCGTCCGCGATGAAAGCGACAATTCCGGAGATGACGACGACCTGTCAGAGCCGCCACATCGTGACGACGACAGCAGCTACGATGAGGATGTCGGCGACGACGTCACACTTGACTAAACAGAACGCGGAAACAGCCGCGAAAAGGAAACAGCCATGGGCAACATTCGCATCAACAAAGACAAACTTAAGAAGAAGAAAAAGAAGAAGACACGCAGTCTCGCCCCAGTGCAAAGCAAGCTGACGAAAGAGCAGCGCGAATTCCTTGATTACAAGGACATCGACACTCTTTCACGGTTCGTGTCTGGCGTCGGCAAGATCCTGCCGCGCAAACGTACCGGTGCAAGCCACAGGGAGCAGGCCACGGTCCGCGACGTCGTGAAGCACGCACGCTTCATGGCATTGCTTCCCTTCGTGAACAAGTAAAGGCGACGCTTGCGTCACCCGGAAGGGCCGGGCATTCCCCGGCCTGATATGAGGAACTAAAGATGAAACTATTGCTCAGGGAATCGATTCGCGGGGTGGGCAAGCGCGGTGACATCGTTGACGTCACTGACGGCTACGCCCGCAACTATCTGCTTCCCAAGAATCTGGCACTGCATGCCAGCCAGGAGAACCTGCGTCGCCTTGCCGGCGAAAAGCGAGCCTATGAAGCTCGCGAAGTTAAGGCTCGTGAGTCGGCCCAGGAAATCTCGGACGCCATTTCCAAGATTCAACTGACGGTGCCTATGCGCGCTTCGGCAGAAGGTCACCTGTTCGGAAGCGTCACTCCGAAGATCATCGCGGATGCGTTCACCGAAGAAGGTGTCGCACTGAAGCCCGCACAGATTGAGCTGGAATCGGATCACATCCGTGAACTCGGCACTTACAGCTTCAACATTCGACTGCATGACGACGTCGAAGTTCAAAGCCGCGTCTGGATTGTCGCCGAAATTGAGTAGCCAGGTTTGCCTTCAAACAGAAAGAGGTCGGGGGATCTTTCCCCGGCCCTCTTTCGTTTCACGCGCCAGACTTCCCACGTACCACCCACTTTTCTTCCAAGCCTTTCACCGGTGACGGGCAATAAAATGAGCCTCACTGTTGGCGGACAGTGAGGCTCTCGAGTATGTGCTGAGTACGTTGGTTGCCGGGTCGTTACTTGGCCGCGGCTGTCTTCTTCTTGGTGGTCTTCTTTTTTGCTGCAGGCTTCTTCTTGGCGGCTGGCTTCTTCGCTGCCGGCTTCTTCTTGGCAGCTGGCTTTTTCTTCGCCGCAGGCTTCTTCTTAGCCGCTGGCTTTTTCTTCGCTGCCGGCTTCTTCTTGGCGGCCGGCTTTTTCTTTGCGGCTGGCTTCTTCTTAGCCGCTGGCTTCTTCTTTGCGGCTGGCTTCTTCTTCGCCGCAGGCTTCTTGGCGGCTGGCTTTTTCTTCGCCGCCGGTTTCTTTTTAGCAGCCGGCTTCTTTGCGGCCGACTTCTTCTTCGCGGTACCTGCCATGCTCCCCTCCTTAAACTTTCAGATCGCACATACTCGATGGATGAAAAGTATCCTGTACACAACACACCGTCAAAGAAAAATAATGCGCCAAAACGCCAAACTTGACACGTCAATACGTCCGGATAATTCCCGAAGCAACGCACGCATTGACATGTCAATACATCACGGAAGACGCCAATGAAAACCACCTGCGCCTTGTTCGCCTTGATACTGGCAGGATTGCTGTCAACGGCATGCACATCAACCACACGCCCGGTACTCAAGGATCCGCAGACAACTATTGAGGTCATGCGTGCTTCTTACCGCGAAGATGACTCAGGACTTTTTCTTCACACTTTGGGTCGTCCGGTGCTTCGTGAGTACAGCGAACACCTGTTACGCGTCGGCTGGTCAGAAATTCGTCCGCACGTCGGCGAGTTCATCGACCGGGCGGAAGTCGTCAGCGTCAACGATTTTGGATCCCAAAAGCCGGACCCCCTCGCGCCCGCGGATTTCGTCTGGCCGGAAGAAGACACCAAACTGAAAGTCGTGCGCCTGCGACTCGATGGTGAAGAGGAAGATTTCCTGTTTGAGCTCGAAGTCGACGATGCACCTGAGAACACGACACAGGCCGACGGCTTCTGGATTGGCGATCGCTATTTCGTCAAAACCGAGCATCCTTCGCCCAAGACATACCTGACCGAAGACTCGCCTGAAGCCGAGCGTACGCACTGGCGCCTGGTATTTCCTTATTACCCCTTCCAGCAGAGCGGCCCGCTGACCGCCCGCCTGCAGCAAACCATCACGAACGAGCGCGACAAGTAGACTGCGTTGCTGGACACACGTCACAAGTTTTCGCGCGAATAACGCGAATCCTGCGAGTGTCTAAAGCGTTCCATATACAGCGTGTTCAGCTTGTTAGCCTGCACCTGGCTGGTATAAACTCAAGCCGGGCGGGGCCGCTGATTCATCGGGACGCAAACCTATGGGTGCCAAGGTCATCATCGTCATCGTTCTCTTTGCCGCGGCAGTCGGCGGCGCAGTTACGCTTGCGCTGCTTGAGGGCGGCATTGAATACCGCACGATCCCTGAATTGACTTCCGACAATTACGACGGCGAACGCATCAAGGTGAAAGCTCAAGTCTTGAGTGTGCAGAATCAGTTCAAGCCTGCGCAGTTCACAGCCATCGACATTCCGCCGGAAGGACAATCAGCGCCGGCCAACCCGGTTGTGCTGCAAGTGATCTATGAAGGCGACGACGTGCCCGGCAACCTGAAGAAGGCCGCGCATGTGACCATGGAAGGTAGATACGACGCCAAACGCGGCGCGTTCATTGCCACGATGCTCCAGACCCAGTGCCCGTCGAAATACAATGGAAAAGAATTGAAGACGGCTGATGAAGACGCCAAGCCGGCCCCGTAACGATGCTCGCTAAGATTCAGGATATCCAGCAGTTCGAGACTGCCGTGCAGTGGATGCAGGCCGGCCAGTCCGCGCTGCAAGTCGGTATGGTCCTCACACTCATTCTGCTGGGCTTGTCCGTCGCTTCCGTCATTTTGAAGGACGAACGCCTCACTCACGCAGCACGGCGTGGGCAGTATGCCATGCTTGCACTAACGGCTTTTTGCTCGGGGTTGCTGTACCTCGGGATCTTTGACGGCTACTACTTCGTCAACTACGTCTCGCACGTCACCGAAAACAATGAACTCCTGCAGTTCAAAATTTCTGCTCTGTGGGCAAGCCAGTCGGGCAGCCTGCTGTTCTGGTGCCTGATCCTCACGTCATTCAGCTCCGCCTTCGCTTTCAGCCAGCGGCACAACCGTACCGACCGACGCCTGCCGTACACGCTGGCTGTGCTCGCCGTCGTGCAGTTCTTCTTCTTCTTCATTCTGGTCAGCCCAACCAGCGCCGAAGCTGCGCAGCGCTCCAGTCCGTTCTCACTCAGCTACTACTGGATGAGCGCACCCGAGGCAGCAAGCACAACCATGCAGGCCGCTTTGCAAGGCGGCACCCTGAAAGCGCCAGCTGAAGGCTGGGCCATCGTGCGCGCGTTCATTGAAGCAGGCCACGGCGACTGGACGCTTGGCCACGCCTACACCGTCATCACCACCGACGCCGCCAGCCTGCCGAAGCCGGTGCAAATGGCCTTGCTTGATGGCACGTCAGACGGCGGCGGGCTGAACCCGGCCCTGCACAACTACTGGATCGCGATTCACCCGCCCATGCTGTACTGCGGATTTGTCGGCTTTACGATTCCGTTCGCTTACGCCGTCGGCTCGCTGCTGAGCGGCGAAGTCAGCGAAGGCTGGTTGAAGCCGATTCGCCTGTGGACGATGGGCGCATGGGGTTTTCTCACAGTCGGCATCGCACTGGGTGGTTTGTGGGCGTACGAGATTCTCGGCTGGGGCGGCTACTGGGCCTGGGACCCTGTCGAGAACGCGAGCTTCATTCCGTGGCTCACCGGCACAGCGTTCATTCACTCGGTAATCGTGACCGAGCGTCGTGGCATGCTGCGCGCGTGGTCGTTCGCGCTGATCATTATCACCTACTGCATGACCGTCATCGGTACGTTCCTCGTGCGCAGCGGGATCATCAACAGCGTGCACGCTTTCGGCGCAACGGGCGACGTCGATGTCTGGTTCTACGCCTTCCTCGGCATCGTATTCATGGGCAGCCTGCTGGCAGTGATCTGGCGTGCGCCGCTGCTCAAGTCGGATCGCAAGCTGGAAAGCCTGGCGTCACGAGAGGCCAGCTTCCTTTTCAATAACCTGATCTTTGTCTTCATCGCGGCCGTGACACTTGTCGTGACGTTCTGGCCATGGATCACCGAGAAACTCTACGGCGAAAACGGCACCGAAGAACTCGGCCAGAATGCCTTCGTCATGATCAACGCGCCGCTGCTGTTGTTCGTGCTGCTGCTGATGGGCATCGGCCCCGCGCTGGCGTGGCGGCGCAACAACGCGAAGCAGATGCTGCGTGCGTTCCTGCCCCCCAGCGTGGCAGGCATCATCGTCGGCATTATCAACTTCATCTGGCTACACAACCGTGACCTGCTGATCACGCCGGAAGCCGGCGGCACGATCGCAACGTTCGCCTCTGAGGTTCGCCTCGGGATGCAGCTGCTGCTGTGGCCTGTCTGCACGTTCACGATGGTCTGCATCGTCATGGAGTTCGTGGCAGGTGCGCGCGCACGACGCCGCAACACCGGTGAAAACATCCTGACGGCGCTGGTCCGAATCACGCTGGGCAACCGACGTCGCTACGGCGGCTACATCGTGCACGTCGGCGTGCTGCTGATTGCGCTCGGGATTTACTACAGCAGCCTGTACGAGGTCTCAGGCTCAGTCACGACTTCACCCGGTGGCTACTCGCTGATCACCGACAAACTTTCGGGCGACAAGTACATCGTTTACTTCGAAAGTGAAGAGACGACGGATGACTGGGACTTCCTGCGGGAGTCGTTCGGCCAGGACGAACAACGCGCCCAGATTTACGAGAACATGCTGCGCTACGTGCGTAAAAACCCGGACAAGTCCGCCGGCGAAATCGTCGAGAAAGTCAAGCAGGACGCGAAGGATCAATTCGGCGGCGAGTTACCCGAATTCTTCACACAGAACGCCCTGCCACGCATGATCGCGGCGGTACACTGGGGCGTGAAGCAACGCGAGAACACCAAGGTGTATGAAAGCTTCAACACGATCGTGCGGGTCTTTCCGTACGTTGAGCCCACCGACCTTGAGATCAAGCCGTACCTTGATGCACATGATCGCGCGCAATCACTGCTTTACGGTGACTCACGCGATGGTGGCGAGTTCAACGACCGCTCGATTGGGCTGACAGTCGCTCGTTGGCAGGTGCAGAGCACGCAGATGCTAGGCGGCAGTTTCACTGAGCAGTTCCGCGCACGACGCGAGCTGGTGGCCACAGTCAGCGCTGAAGAACTGCCCGCACTGACAGGTCTCGACCAGTTTGGCTTCGGTGAAGCTTCTGATGAAGACATTGAACGCGTGAGGCAGTCCGTCCTTGCGGCGATGACTGATATCCAGAAGGCGAACGACGCGTTGATACTTGAAGGTGTGAAACTCGGGCCGCAACTGATTACGGTCAATGAACAGATCCGCGAGACGGTTGCCGCACTGCCACAGGACCGATTCGCCACCGTGTTCGGGCTGCGTACGGCGAACCCTGAGGAGTATGCGACTGGGCGTTTCAACGCGCTGAAAGAGCTTGAGCGCTTTCACCTGACGATTGAGCGCGAATCAGCAGCACGCCGCAACCAGTTGGTCGTTGAACTCGCGCCCAACATTGGTGACGAGGCGACACATGACCAGCTCAAGGCCTTGCGCCCATTGAGCCTCACTGGGCTGAAGCAAGCCCGCGAAACCGCCGAGGGTGATGTCGCAGCGGCCATCGACGCCGAGATCGAAACGATCGTCGGCGACAGCACCCGCCTCGAGCCGCGCATGCGCATCTTCTATGACAAACGCAGCGGCTCTCCGCGCATGAACGAGCCTGTGAAAGATCCGTACTATCACCGCACACTCGACAAAGACCTGTACTTCATCCTGCAGGACTCCAGGCCTGACGGCACGGCCACGTTCCGCTACTTCATCAAGCCAATGATGTCGGTAGGCATGGCGGGCCTTGGCGTGATCATCCTCGGCATCATTCTCGCTTTCCTCCCGAACATGCGCCGCAAGCGCCCGGAGGTAGCGTGATGCAAGCACTCGCGACCTCAAACAAACAAAGTAGCACAGGCATTCCTGCCTGTGCGGCGAAGCGAAGCGAAGCCGAAGTCGTAGCGACAACAGCGCCGCGACCACAGACAGGAATGTCTGTGCTACTGGTACTACTGGCCGTCGTCTTCTTCGCCCCGACGGTGTTCGCGCAAGACCGCACGCCGGCCGAGGCTGAACGCATGTATGAAACCGTCGGCGACCAGTTGTTCTGCATCTGCGGCTGCCGCGAAAAACTGCTGGCTTGCAGTCACAACGTATGCAGCGCCAAAGATCAGGAGCGCGCGTTCCTGCATGAACTTTCGCAAAACCCGAAACTCGACGAAGCGGGCATGAAGGCCGAGATGGTCAAGCGCTTCGGGAAGGGTGTGTTGCAGGTACCTGAAGACAGCAGCCTGTACCCGCTGCTGTTCACCATCGGCGGCGTACTGATTGTCGCGTTTGGTGCAGGTTTCTGGGTTGTCACACGCCACGAGAAATCACCGGATGAGCCTGAAGCCAAGGGTAGCGACCCCGAGCTTGAAGCACGCATCGCCAATGAACTGAAGGAGCTTGACTAGTGCAGGCATGGCTCAAAGTCTTGATCGGTGCTGCAGCCGCCGCGACCATAACCGCGGCCGGTGACTGGCGCTTGTCGCCGTTGGTGTTCGCACTAGTCGTGATCACGTTCTCGCCCATGGTGCGACGCAAGCGCCTTTGGTTCGTCGGCGACGTCGAATCCGAATACAGCATCGTCGCCCGCCGCCGCGAGGAAGCCTTGCGCGCACTCAAAGACATCGAAGAAGACAAACTCGCCGGCAAGCTGCCTGCTTCAGAATACGAGCGCATCCGCCCCGCCTATCTGGAGGCAGCCAAAGACCTCACGGCGAAGCTGGACAAAATCCAGGAAAGGCGGGCGGCCGCACGCAAGCGCATCGACGCTGACCTCGCCCGCAGCAGGACGCAGGAATGAACCGTTTTCTTCTGCTTCTGTTCTTCATGCTTCCAACCGGACTCGCGGCGCAGGGCGTTCTGTCAGGGCGTGTCGTTGATGCGGCCGGCGGCAGCGAGTATCTGGATGACGCCGCGCTGATCGGTGCTGTTGGCTTGCCCGCGAATGCACCACCCTTCAATGAGATCACGGCGGCGCAGTGGCAGGACGCATTCACGGCGCTGAGTGCCGGCTCAGAACAGCCTCCGCAACTCGGTGGTGAACTGGCGCCCGTCACCCCCACCGCGACATTTTTCGGCGAGGTCCAGGGCGACGGCAGCTATCGCCTTGAGGGTCTGCCGCTGGAAACCCGCCTTGGCGTCGCGGCCAAGGTCGGCGATGTCTGGTGGCCCCTGCGTGAGGAAATCTGGCTGACCCAGGCATCCTCGGAGCTGACCAAACGGATCGACTACTTTCGTCTCGGCGCTGACCCCGGCGGCGTGCGTATCGAAAGCTATCGCCTTGATGCCTTCAACAGCCTGCGCCCCGATTTGCGCTACGGCGCTATCCGCGTATTCGAGTCGCTGCGGATCGTCAACCCGGACCCCACACGCGCCGCCATGGTTCACATTGAGTTGCGCATTTTGATCCCGCCGGGCATGTCGGCGCGCAACCTGCCGTCCATGTACGGATCACTGCTGAGCTATATGCAGGGCTGGAGCGCGAAGCCACCCGTCGAGTCACCCATGACCCAGGCCAATCAAACGGCCTGGACATTCGGCACCGGCGGCGGCATGCACGGGCAAGGCGTCAGCGTCGGCCCGGGCGCACACACCAGTGCCGACAACTGGCACCCGCTCAACAGCGACCCGGTGTTGGCTATGGTCGGGGCCGGCGACACCGAGTATCGAATCGACGCATCACCGAATGGGCGGGCCGCAACGCTGATCTTTAACCGTCCTGTACCTCCAGCGCTGAACGGGATGCCCGGGGTGCTGCATATTCACGTCGCCCACAACAGCGGCGTGCTGCTTTCCAGCCCCGGCGACAAAGTGACGTTTGAGCGGATGTTCGAGTACTCGGTGCTTGATGCCAACGCGCGCATCGCCCCTGAGCTTACGCTGTCAGCACTGGTGGAAGGCGCACATCGCCGCCTTTACGGCGAGCCTGAAAACAACGCCTACCCGCCTAACCCGGAGTTCGCACCGAACCTCAAATCCGGCGAGCTGGTAAAAGTGGCACTGGGCTTCAATGCTGACGCGCAACTCGCCATGCGCGAAATGGAAGAGCGCGCAACCGGCGCGGCCGAGCCGGACAATACTGCCTCACAGGAACCTCTCCAGAATCCTGCCCAATTCGACTGGTCCATGCTGTTCAAGTCGCTGGCATTCGTGTTTGGGCTTGCCTTTGTTGGTGCGCTGGTGGCCACGCTTCGCTGGCCGCGCGAGAAGCAGCTCAAGCGCCTGGCTGAGTTGCCCGCGACTCGCAAGGAAGTGCTGGAAGGCGTGAATCAGCTCGAGCTTGAGTATAAGGAAGGGAAGCTGCCGGCGCGGGCATACTCGGAGCATCGCCAACGCCTGTTGAACCGCCTGGTTGAGCTGGATGCGCGGGGCAAAGAGTAAGCAATTCTGCTTTGCCCCCCACTTGGTAAGCTGCTGCCTCTATTAAACAAACAGGGGCATACTTGAAGCTGGTTGGCGCGGGTATCTGCAAATCATGGGGCGCGACGCACGTTCTACGCGGCGTTGATTTCACATGCGAGCCGGGCACCCTGACCGCCCTTACCGGTGCCAACGGCGCGGGCAAGACCACGCTGATCCGAATCCTGGCCACGATCTTGCGCCCGGACGCTGGCAAGATCACGCTGGGCGAGCTTGATCTCGCCGCCAAGGCGTTGAAAGCGCGGTCACATCTGGGCTATCTCGGGCACGAGAGCATGCTGGACGCCGCCCTGACCATGCGCGAAAACCTGCGCATGTTCGGCGCGCTGTACGGCGTCAAAGACGTCAACACCCGTACCGAAGCCCTGATTGAGCGTTTTGAATCCACGCGCTACGCCGACTTGCCGATTTCTGAGCTGTCGCGGGGGCAGGAGCAAGCGGCCGCCCTGTGTCGCGCCCTGATTCACTCGCCAAGCTTGCTGTTGCTGGATGAACCCTCAACCGGTCTTGATAAGGACGCCCGCGAGCGCCTGTGGAAAGTCGCCCGCGAGCAGGCCGAAGCGGGCTCCATCGTGATCTTCAGCACCCATGATCACGACAGCGCCGGGCGCGTAAGTGACCGAGTCGTTGAGCTGGCAGACGGCAAACTGGCCTAGTCCTGGGCGCCTTACTTCGCGCAGACCCGCCGTTACCTTACTGACACCAAACTTGCACAAAGTCTGCCGTGCAGTAGCATGGTGTACCCCTCGGGAATGTGTTGAAATAACGGCACGTACGGCATTTACATCAAATGCCGGGGACTCGTGCCAAGTTCTGGCGTAGGGTTTGCATAGAACCCTATACGGACGATCACTGGAGGTCCGATGAGACGCTCATCCCGATCAGGCTTTACCCTGATCGAAATTCTTATTGTCGTGGGCATTATTGCCATCCTCGTGGTGGTGTTGCTCGCAGTCGTGTTGAACGCCCGCAAGAAGGGCGATATCGGCATGGCGAAGAACTTTGCCACCACTGCGATGGCCGCCGCCATGGAGAAATGGCAGCAGGACAACGGCAAGAGCGCAAACACCTTCCCGCCAAGCCCGAACATCTCTGACGGTGAGTCGTACTGGCAGGGCAACGCGGAGTTGTTCAAAGAACTCGTCACCGAGCCCAAGAAGAACAACAAAGCCCCCTACATTTCCGACGACGTCTACGTCGAAGGCGAAGAGGGCGGCAAACCGGTGTTCCTTGACCCCTGGAACAACTTCTACATCTACCGCAACTACTCCGTGAAACGGACGATCAGCGGACGAGGCAAGAAGTACGCCGGCAAGCGCTACAACGAAGACACCTACGACGTCATCTCAAAGGGACCCGACGGACAGCTGTACGAAGTTGAAGGCGAAAACGACGACATCCATAACGGCAGCGAATAGCCAACGGGGGCCAACGACATGAATAGCTACATGCACAGAAACAGAGCAGGCTTCACGCTGATCGAGCTCATGATCGTGGTGGGCATCATTGCCATCCTCGTTGTCGTGCTCGCGATCGCGGTACTACCGGCCTTGAGCAAGAACGACGAGAAAGCAACCATCTCACTGCTTCAGAACATCGGCCCGGAAATTTGCGGGCGCAAAGTCCCGCCGACCATGACCAAGTTCAAGAAAGATGCGGGCTCGCTTTCAGGGCGCATCAGCGGTGATGAAAAGATCGCGTCCAGCCAGATGATGCTGTTTTACGTGGCACCATCGCGCTCGGTTTGGGACGGCGCAAAGTACTACAAAGACCAGAGCTACAACCCGAAGCAGCAGCCGGAAAGTTTCGCCAAGTTCACCCGCGAAACCGGAGGCGGGCTGCCATACCTCGTAGACGCCTGGGAAATGCCAATCTTCTACGAGTACGACAAGAACGCAAAGACCAGCTTCGTGTTCTCAAACGGCGAAGACACGCTTTGGAACACGCCGGATGACCTGATTTACGACGTTCGCAACAACCAGGTCATCAAGCGCGAAGCGATTTCGCAGTAGCTTTCCGGCACTGTTGCAGCATTTGAAAAGAGGCGACATGACAAGCAAGCAAGGCAAACGCGGATTCACCCTGATGGAGCTGCTGGTCGTTATCGCGATCATCGCGATGCTCGTCACGGTGATGGTTCCTGTGATGCTCGGCTTCATGAAGGGGCGTGGTCTCAGCATGTCGGGTAATAACATCGGCGGCTTCATCGCCTTTGCCCGAAGTGAAGCCATGAACACGCGCCAGACCCACGTCATCGTATGCTTCGAAGAGGCGGAAGACGGCGACCCGGGCGCATTGGTGCCTCTGACCATCGGGCCGGGCATGGCGGTTTATCGTATCGACAACGACCCGGGGCCGAACGAAAGAACGGTCAATTACGTCAAGCAGCTCGACTTTGCAGGGCAGATCGGCGGCAGCGTGGACTACGCCGGAAGCTGGAAAGAACGCGCACCTCGCGGCCCCAGCACCTACCTGCCCGATGCCGCAAACACCCGCTTCGCCGGCAAGTACAAGATTGTCGTGCTGCCCAACGGGCGCTTGATCATCCCGGAAGACATCCCCGGCTACGTACTGGACACCGGCGAGACTTCGCAGCTGAAGACTGACCTTGCGCTGACGGACGGCGACAGGTTCGTCTACATCGACATCAACTCGGCCACGGGCGCGGTGAAGCGTTCAACCGTGCTGTCACGCGAAGAGACCGGCGAGCCGTAAGCAGAGACCGCAGTCAGCCCTGAGTTTGACCAAGACTTACCCCGAAGCTTTGCCAAGGAATGCCATGAAAATTCAGATGAGCCACCGCAGGGGTTTCACCCTGACCGAAATTCTGGTCGCACTGGCGATCTTCGCCCTGGGCGGCACGGCGATCATGGCGCTGTTCATCACGAACGTGCGCCTGTCACGCCAGGCTATGGACTACACCCGCGCCGCGGAAATCACGCGCAACGTGCGCTCATTGATGACGCAGTCGATGGCACGCCCGATCAACCTCAGTGAAACCGACAACATCTACGCCTTCTACTATCCGGAAACGACGATCAACCTGCGCACCGACGACTACCGCGACAAGTGGGAAACCGACAGGGAGACCGCAACGGCCAGCAAGCCCGGCCCCGGTGACTTCGGCGGCAGCCCCGTTGAACGCACGATCTTCTTTCGCCTGCCTAAGCAGAGCTTCGACGCGGCCGCGATTGACTACTTCGCAGAAAACGACCGCCTTACGGTCCTGCCGCGCGACTCCGTGACGTCAAGCGGAACCGACGCCGTGTTCGATACCGGCGAGCCCAAGGTCTTCAGCTTTCTGCCGGACGAGCTTCGGCAGGCCGGCGCGGTTGACGGGCTGGATGCGGACGATCGCATGTTCTACCAGTTCGATGTTTCGATTCGCAAAAGCGTACAGCGTTCCAGCGTGGACAACGCCTCGGGCAACGGCTCGAAGCAACCGCTGGATGACCTGTATGTCGTACACGTGCGTATCTACAAGGGTTTCGACCTGACGGACGATGTTCTGAACGACCCGTTCTTTGAGTGGGACTTCTACATCAACGCAGCCCAGTAAGTTGCACGGTAGTTGAAAACAGAATTCACCCCGGGGATTGGGCGCCTGACAGGCGGCAGATCCCCGACACGGAGCTTGACCATGAGAAATCTTCGCCGCGGATTCACACTGCTTGAGCTGATGATCGCGATCTCGCTGATGCTGATCATCATGCTGATGCTGCAATCGATGTTCTCGAACGCGCAGTACATGTACCTGCGCGCCGCCAAGCGTGTTGACGTGTACAGCCAGGCCCGCGCCTCGCTTGACTTGATTGAGCAAGACCTGATGCGCCTCGAAACAGGCGTTGAACAGTACCACACGCTGAACTGCCGGACGTTAATGGCTGCGGACCTGAGCAACCCGGAAACCGTCCGCAACGACACCAAGACCTACTCGCAGCTCACCGACTGGACGGAGCCGCAGGACACCCAGACTCTTAACATTCGTGACTTCCTGTCGTTTACCGGTCGCAACACCTGGTACGACGCCAACACCAAGGAGTACGTCACCGGCACCGCCCACGTCACTTACTACCTGCGTCGCCGTGTAGCCGTTGATGGCGAAACACAGGAAGGTGGCTATCTGGTGCGCCGCATTATCCCAATCCGCAGCAACGCCGAGATTGTGGCCATTGGGCGTGGCGAATCACCGACGCCGATTGAGCCACACGAAGACGAGCTGGCCAGTTTTGTTTACGGCGTGCGCATGTTTGCTGACGACCAGGCCGCCTTCCAGCTTGGTGAGCGCGACGGCGGCTTCAAGTACGACATCATGCCGGAGTGCGACATCGACTCACGCAACTCGGACTGGATGTGGGTCAAGGGCACGGCACAGCCAAGCCCGAAACCAACGATTGTCGGCGGCGTGGCCGTTGCACTGCAATTGCCGCTGCGCGACAACCGGGTTGAATTCGGCGGGCTCTGGACCACCAACACAGCGCCCGACCGTGACTTCACGTCAGCACGCTGGAACTACCCGAGTGTCGTCATGGTTGACCTGATGATGATCGACCGCACCTTCGAGCGTTACGACAACACCGCCGGCTCAGGCACATACCGCTCATTCGCCCGCGCCGTGCAACTGCCGGTTTCAGGCCCGATGTATCGCCTCGACGACACGGACATGCGCATCCTGCGCAAGTAACAACTGCCAGTGAGAATCCTGAACGCCCCGGGGGATTTCTCCCCGGGGCGTTTTCCGTTCAACGCGAGACCGATGTCGCGTTCTGGCTTCGCGAAGTAAACACATCACGCCCGCAAGGTTGCCCCTTGCGAATCTGCGTAATATCGCTGATTATAGGCACTTCTGTGGTTGTTCAGGACTCGAATCGACCCACATCGTCCGTGGGTTTGGAAAGGCCCGGCAGTGCGCATCGCTCTTGTTTCGGACATCCATGCGAACATCGAAGCGCTCACCGCCGTCATGGAAGACATCGACAGCCTGGGTTGCGAGAAGATTTTCTGCCTCGGTGACCTGGTCGATTACGGCCCCAACCCGTGTGAAGTTCTCGACATCGCCATGGAGCGGTTCGATCTCACGATCCTCGGCAACCACGAAGAAGCATTGATGCTGGTGGCCGAAGATTTCAACGAGCGCGCCATGCGCAGCGTTGAATGGACCCGCGAGCAACTGAACAGCCCCGACCTCGACAAAACCAAGCGCCACAAGTACTGGAACTATCTCGATTCGCTGGCCAAGAAGCGTGAGCACCGCCAGGGCGATTTGCTGTTCGTTCACGGCAGCCCGCGCAAGCCGACGCATGAATACGTCTTCCCCAAAGACAGTCTCGACCAGGCCAAGATCAGAAGCATGTTCGCGAAGTTTGACCGTTTCTGTTTCTGCGGGCACAGCCACATCCCCGGCATCTACAGCGAGACCGGCAAGTACGGGCACCCGAAGAACCTCAACAACGGCGAGCTTGACCTACGGCGTTTCCGCAAACTGCTCGTCAACATAGGAAGTGTCGGGCAACCACGCGATCATGACACCCGCGCATGCTATGTCGTGATTGACGGCAGCAAACTGATGTTCCGCCGCGTTGAGTACGACTACCACGCCACGGCCAACAAGCTGCGTGAGATCAAGCAACTGCCGACGATGCTCGCCGACCGGTTGCTTCTGGGTAAATAGCCAGACACCCCAAAGGGGTCAGACCCTGTTTTCGCCTTGCCGGCTCACAGGAACACCCGAAAACCGATTGGGCGAAATCAGGGTCTGACCCCCTCGAACTACCAAACGCGCCGGGTTGCGCGCATAGCGACAACACTGCCCATCAACACAGCCAGCATCATCCACCACCAGCCACTTGATTCGCCCGTGCTGCAGCCGCCTTCGCCGGGAGGCTCGAAGCTTACCGGGCCGTCATCGTCGCCCGGGTTGCTGACGTTGTTCACGTTGACGATCACAAAGTCGTTGCTGACACCGCCACTTGGGTCTTCAACGATCACTTCGAAAGTGAAACTCTGGTTGAACGTAACAAGCGGGGCGGTGAACGTCGGCGTTGCCGTCGTCGGGTTGTTCAGTGCAACGAGAACACCGCCGCCGACTTGTTTCCAGGTGAAGCGCAAAGTGGTGCCGACGTCCGGGTCACTGCTTGAACTGGCATCGAGGTTCACCGTCGTGTTCTCGTCCACCGTCTGGTCTGTGCCGGCGTTTGCTACAGGGTCATTCGTCGTGTTGCCGGTATAGGTGATGCGATAAAGCACCGAATCGGTCATGACGTACAGGTTGCCATCAGGGCCGAACTGCAGGTCACGAACCGGCGAGCTGAAAGCGTTCGCCAAGGTCCAACTTGCGATGCCGTTGCGCTCCGCACCGCCTGTAAGTACGACTCGCTCAATGCCGGCTGACGCTTCACTACCTACGTAGACCACGCCGCCTCGATAACCCACCGCCGGAAAGTTCGTTCCGGTCGTCGGGTGAAAGGCTACGCACGACGGATTGAACGTCGCATTCATGTCCCAGGCCGGGTCGTTGTATCCGGTCACACCCTGCGTACCGCTGTTGCCGCTGGCGTCCCAACCGTAGTTGCCGTTGGGCAGGATCACGTTCAGCTCGTCCGTGCCGCTGCTGGCCGGATTGCCCTGGTCGGTGCTGAACAGATCACCCGTACTCGGATTGAAAGCCATGCCGCGCGGGTTGCGCATGCCGTAGGCGTACATTGCGTTACCGGTGAACGGGTTGCTGAGCGGGATGGTGCCGTCGTCGTTGTAGCGAAGGACCTTGCCGCGCCGATCATTCACGTCCTGAGCAAACCCGCCCGCAAGAGCAACAGACGAACCGCCATCGCCGACAGTCACGAACAACTCACCGCCCGGCCCAAACGTGATGCGCCCACCAAAGTTGTTGCTGGCGGCGCCCATGGAAATGGCCGCGACAATTGGTGTCGGGATGGAAGAAACCGGCGTACCCGGCGTCGTGCCGTCTTCCTGGAAGCGCTTCACTTCAAGGCTCGGGTTTCCGGCCGTGCCGGTTGAGTAACAGACGTAAATGTAGCGATCAACACTGCTGGTGCCGCTGCTTGGAAAGTTCGGGTGGATCGCAATGCCGTGCAGCCCAAGGTCGTTGCTGCTGGGTACGTTCAGGTCGCTAAGCGTCGCGAACAACACCGGCGTGCTGGACCCGCTGGTCGGGTTATTCACGATCATGATGTTGCCGCTGGAATTCTCGACATAGAACAGGCGACCGTCCGGCGTAAACGCCATGGCCCGTCCATTAGCTACCGGGTTCACGACGGCGCTGATGGCGAAACCGCCCGCCACGCTTTGTGCAGTCAGAAAAGTGCCAAACAGTACAACGGCCGCAAGCAGTGCAAATCGCATCATCATCACTATCCGGGGATCGATCAGGGAAAGCCCATGTTGACCCCGTTTAACGCCCAAAGCAAGCCCGGGGTTGGCTTGGAATCACGAGTTGCATGGGCTGTGCAGTGGCATGGGCGCCCTCGCCCATGCTCGATATGTCCAGCCCACGGGCGGGGGCGCCCGTGCCACGCATCCAGCCGCTAGTCGATCAACTTCATGCCGCGGGGAGACAGGAACACGGCAAAGGGGCGCCCGATGAAGAGTTTGCGCTCGACGAACGACTCCGGCTGTACCTGGATATGCTCGATGTCCGCGAGCGTCACACGCACGTGCCCACCACCGACCGTGTTGAAGTTAACCGCCGCACGCCCCTGGGCTGTGGCCGCGTTGGCCAGTTGCTCAAGCACGCGCTTGATGATGCTGCCGTCGTCGCCGGGCGTATCGCCTCGTTCTTCAGGCGAAAAGTGCGCGACCCGGAACAACAGGTGGTAGGCCGAGAACGTGTCGCCTTCTTCGCCGGCCCGCGCCAGCAGGCGCACAAACTCAGGCTGGCTGGGTTCATCAAGGCTGCCGGTGACCTGTGTACCGTCTTTCATGAACAGGGTTACGCGCGTCCAGAATCGGCAATCGGCGCTGCCGGGTGAGTTGTCACCAAGTACGAAGTACTGGTCCTCGCCCAGGCTGGCCTGGAACGGCAACTCGCGACTGCCGGTTTCGTCTTCAAGGGTTCGCCCTACGTAGTAGACGTCACGGTCGATGCCCAGCACATGAACCTGCGCGCCATTTTCTTCTCCTGAACGCAGCTCGACGCGCGCCTGTCTTCCTCCACCCGGTTCAGCGCTCGCAATCTGAAGCGCTTCCGGGCCCGCAAGGTCGATGCTCTTCTCTTTGTCGCGTGCCCGAAGCTGATCCAGCAGCGGTGTTCCCACGTCCAACTCAACCCGAACTTCGCCATCAATCGAAAGCTCCAGCATGCCATCGGCGAGCGAAAACCAGACCTCGCGCGACGTGTCGGACCCGAACTCAATCGCACTCGTATCTTCCACGCTGACTTGCTCGTAAACATCGTCGCCGTTCCCGTGAAACAGCTTGCAGCCGCCCGTGTCGGGGCGAAGTTCAAGCGTGTAGCTGTCTTCGTCTCGGACAATCGTGATCAGGCATTCGCCGTCGCTTTCCAGCGTGATTTCTGCGCGCAGGCGCACGTCCCCCACGATGTGCTGGTTGTAGCGGTCTTTAGGAGTTTCGGTCGCGCCGAAGCTGGCGTCATTATCCGTAATGTTTCCCGGTACGTCGTCGGTTTCGCCGCGCGGGAAGATAGCCGCGGCACGCTTGCGCAGGCTGATGACGCCGTCTTCGTAATCAACGTCGCCTTCGCGCATGAAGTGCTTCACCCACTGGGTGTTTGAATCCACTTCGCCAACCATGGGCATCCACAGCACCTCACGCGCGGCGTGGGTCTTGCGTAGCAGTTCAATCTTGCCGCTGCCCGCATCGCGTATGTACACGTCTCCACCGGCGATCAGCACCTGTTCACCGGGCTCGGCGATGCAGCGCTTCACGTAAGGATCTGTGCGGCGCAGCGGGTACCGGAACACGACTGGTTCCCAGCGCGCAGGGTCGCGGTAGAAATAGGCAAACTTGTCCACCAACACGCGGTCGCCTGTAACCGGGTCACCAAGCAGCGTTGGCGCCATGGAACCGGACGGAATGCGAAAAGCCTCAAGCCCGAAGTGCCACACAAGCAGCACCAGCACAAGCGCAGCCGCCAGACTCTCGACCTGCTCAAAGATGACCGTTATCGGCCCGCGCTCGCCTGCCTTGAGGTCACGCCCGCGCACGACAGCGCGATCCACCGACCCGCGCAGCGACCACGCGCCCAGTATCGCAAGAAAGCCTGCCAGCCCGGCCCAACCGCTAGCCTTCAGCAAAGCGGCCGACAGCAGCCCGATGCCAGCCAGCGCTACAGCCACGCCACCCGACAAAACCGGCGAGGCCTTGTTTCCAAGTTTACGATGAACGAACCAGGCACCCGGTATCAGTAGCAGCAGGACACATAACACGGGGAGACGCAGCCAGACTCCATCCAGCTTGGAGCCGCTCGCCAGTGCGATCCCCGTGGCTGCCAGCGCGGCTAAGCTGACCAAATCAGCAATGCGCCCGCGCAGCTCGGGTTTGAGCTTTGAGTAGCCCTTGGCGGGCACAGCTTTGAGCTTGGCTTCGGTCACTTACACCCAATCGGTTGCGCTTACATACCGCAAGCTATAGTGCTGCGACGTAACCGACAAGGAGCCAGAAATGCTGAAGGAAGGCGATAAAGCCCCAGCGTTCAATCTGCAGGACCAGAACGGCAAGAAGCACAAGCTGTCCGACTACAAAGGCAAGTGGGTCGTGCTGTTCGCCTACCCCAAAGCCAACACCAGCGGCTGAACCAAGGAAGCGATTGCTTTCACCGGTCTGGTGAAGAAATTCGACAAATCGGGCGCCGTCATTCTCGGCATCAGCCCCGATAAAGTCGCGGCACAAAAGAAGTTTGAAGAGAAACACAAGCTCGGCATGCCGTTGCTAAGCGACGAGGACAAAGCCGTCACCACGGCCTACGGCTGCTACGGCGAAAAGAAGATGTACGGGCGCACGGTCATGGGCATCATCCGCAGCACCTACCTGATCGACCCGAAAGGCAAAGTCGCCAAGATCTGGTCGAAGGTCCGAGTAGACGGCCACGCCGACAAGGTTCTGGAAGCCCTGAAAGAGCTGGCGTAGGGACACGCGCCCGCGTGTCCCCGAACCGGCTTGCAGCGCACAGCTTTCGGAACGACAATCGCGCTCCTGCAAACGAGAGCGCTGATGCCAATTGAAGTCGTCTGTCCCGAATGTGGTAACTACTACGACGTCGCCGACTCTCAGGCCGGTAGACGTGTTGTGTGCAAGGATTGTGGCACACCGGTTCAGGCACCCGGAGTAAAGTCTGAATTGCGCGGCGAGCTCCTCGTGCATCCGATGTCTGATTCGGAGGCTACGGAGGTTGCCTTCACGCGCCCCTATGGTGCAAGCCCCACGAAAGCCCGTGCATCCAAGAAGCAAACTGACCCATCGATACGACGTAAATTGAACAAGGTTCTGATTGTTGGTGTCGCCTTGTCAGCACTCGGTTTTCTTTTGCCGTGGTTCGTCCCGCCGAAAGCTGGCTATTCGCGATTCAAAAGCGAGTACGGCGCGTTTGTTCTGGGTGTGGAGATACCGTTCGCATTGAATTCAAGATTTGGTAGATCACGCGACAGCTTTGAGCGAAGGTTCCCAGAGCGCGAGAACGAAAGTAGACGAATTGCGAAAGCACGAGCACAGCTTGAAGACATGGATCGCGCTTTTACTTCGCTGTACTCGCTGTTACTGATACCACTGTTCGCGCTTCTTACGCTGCTGGACGAGGTGCTCGCGGCGAGACAAGACCGAAACCACTGGTGGTACCGGCTGCTCTTTCCGCTCACGCCGGCCTTCATTTTTGTTTACATCTACTGGATGTCCTCGGCCTTAGAATCGCCATCGTTGGGTGCAAGCAACTCAAACGACGGATCGGATCTGCCCAACATAGGCTTTGGTTTCTGGATCTTTGTTTTTGGACTGTTGGTTTCCTTTATCAGCATCTTCACTTCGCCCAAACCGAAGGTCGAATACGCTCCGAAGTCAGTAACGCTGCGCACTCGGCCAGATCTGTCTAGCAAGCCGACGCTTCCCGCACCGCGACAGCCCCAATGATACGAGCGCGCCTTGCACCAAGCGGCCCGGCCTGAAGTTGCCAAGTAAGCCCAGCTCTTTGTTTGGCTTGGCGAAACGTGGTGGTTTCTGGGATACTGCTGGTCGGTTCCCAATATGCCTATTGAGTTCAACTGTCCGCACTGCCTGCAGGGGTACAAGGTTGCCGATTCGAACGTCGGCAAGCGCGTGAAATGCAAGTCCTGTGGTAAGCCAATCACGGTGCCCGATCTTTCCGGGTTGTCGTTCGTTGATGACACACGCGAAGTGCGGCGTCCGCCGAAGCGGGCCAGTTCAACGAAAATTCTGCCGGCCGATCGACCGCCGCGAAAGAACAAGGCGCACTCCGAGACAGTTAAGCTTGATCAGGCACAACTCGCCAAACCCGGGGCCAAACCGCCGGCGCCGCCCAAGGGCAAGCTGCCCGGCGGGCGTATGCCGACGAACCTCAAAGAGCGCCCGGGCTTGCCGACCGACGTCAGGGTTCCGGGTGCGACCCGTGCGTTGCCCGAAGCGCCGAAGAAGCGTGGATTGAACTTTGTACTGCTGCTCGGCTCATTGGCGCTGATTGCCGGTTTCTTCCTGCCGATGTTCACACCGGACCTGCCGGCATTCAGCGAAACGGTTTTCGCCTTCCAGCTTCCGCTGGTGGCGGACAACATTGCCATCGCGGTCAACAGCGCCGGCGTCTACTCTGACGTCGCACTATTCGGGGTGCTGCAGGCTCACCCTGACTACGCGCTGGCGCTGTTCGCGCTGTATCTGGTACCGGTGCTGGCCCTGTACGCCGCGATTGACGAGCTGCGGTGCGCCGGCAAGGGCAAGAGCCATTGGTGGCTGCGAATCCTGACGGCGCTGTCGCCGGCCCTTGCGTTGGGCATCCTCTACTTCGTGTTCCGCGACTCGTTGCAGGACGTAACTCCTCAAACCTTCGAAGCTGTTGACACGTCGGCAACGCTCACAGCCCTGGGGCCCGGTACCTGGACGCTGCTTGGCGGCTGGTTCTTCAGCTTGGTTGCAATCGTGATCGCGCCGAAAGTGAAGAAACCCAAGCCCGCTGACGATAGCAACCCACCCAAACCGAAGCCCGGCAAGCCGAAACTGCCGACGCCTCGGAAGCCGGCCACCGAAGCCTGAATGAAACGAGCCCGCCAATCGGCGGGCTCGTTCGACAGCAGGTTTGGGCTTACCAGCCCCAGTCGCCTACCCAGCTGGTGAAGAACTCAGCCGGATCCTTAGCGAACTCGGACGTGTTCGAGATGTCGATCTCAACGTTCGTGTACTTCTTTTCGGTTTCCCAGTCGGTCTGTTCGCTGAAGCGCAGAACCATAAAGGTGTCGCCGGCTTCACTGTGGAACCAGTAAGCAATGGCTGAGCCACCGCTCTGCTTCAGCAGGATGGGGCGTTCCGCGTTCTTGGTGATCTTCTGGAAGCGCTTCATCAGCAGCGCATAGCCGTCAACGCCTTCTTCAACACCGGTGATCAGGTCAAGCACGCCGGTCTGCCATGGGTCAAGCTTTTCCTTCATCTTGTCGATGTCGCCCTTCTCGATGGCGTCGCGGATTTCCTTCAGCCCCGGGGCGTTGTAATCAATGCGGTAGTCGTAGGCGTTGTAGCTGGTCAGGAACCAGTTCTTGTCGTCGCCTTCGTCTTCCCACTTCTTGACGCGCTGCACCTGCACCAGGTTGACGGCTTCACCGTTCTTGACCGCGATCACGGCGTAGTCGCCCACGGTACCCTGCTTCATCTCAATGCCGCCGTCTTCCGGGTAGGCCTTGAGCAAGCGGGCCATGGCCTGCAGGTTCGTGAGTGCCTTGTCGCCGTCCTTTTCGCTCCAAGACTCTTCGTCGAGATAATCGCGAATGTTCGGGTTGAAGCAGGTCTTCAGCGCTTCCGCTTCATCGGCCTTGGCAGCCTTGACGGCCTTCTTCAAAACGTCGTTCGGCTTGATGTGCCCTTCAACTACTCCGTCGTTGAGCTTCAACGCGTCAGGCGCGGGGACTTTGTCCGCCAGCGGGGTGATCTCGCCCTTGCCTTCGGTCTTGTCAGCAGTCACCGGTGAAATGAAGCCCAGGCTCATGACCAGCGCTACGGCGCCGGCGAATACAATCCGTTTCATCTACGTCCCCTATCTCGACGAAAATGGCCCGGAAAGACCGGACCCATGTGCAAAAGAGCATAAGTCACGGCAACGTCACGTCAATTAGCTGCCGCACTGCACTGCCCTGCACAATTTCTGCACTTGCTCGGTTGCCCCGTCTAAACGTTCACCTAAAACCGGACCTTCTACGAATCACGAACGAAGGAACGCCATGGATTTCGCACTCACCGAAGAACAAACGATGTTCCAGCAGGCCGCAGCCGACTTCTGCAAAACAGAAGTTGAGCCCGTGGCGATTCAGCTTGAAGCGGCGCACGAATTCCCGATGGAGCTCACGCAGAAGATGAGCGAGCTAGGGTTCATGGGGCTGGTGATACCCGAGCAATACGGTGGCGTAGGTGCGGACTATCTGGCCTACCTGCTGGTCGAGGGCGAAATCGCGAAGACCAGTATCTCGTTGTCGATGACACTGGGCGCGCAGAACAGCCTGGTTGCGCTGCCGATCATGAACTTCGCAACCGAAGAGCAGAAACAACAGTGGCTGCCGCCGTTGGCCAGCGGTGAGAAGCTCGGCAGTTTCGCACTAACCGAGCCGGGTGCGGGCAGCGACCCGGCCGGCATGCGCACCACCGCCGAAAAGAAAGGCGACAAGTGGGTGCTGAACGGCACGAAGCTGTACATCACGAACGGCGCCGTCGCGGAGTATCTGATCGTGTGGGCCGTGACCGGCAAGAAGCCTGACGGCAAACCGCTGATCAGCGCCTTTCTCGTTGATAAGGCCGTCAGCCCGTTCAAGGTCGGTACAGTCGAGGACAAGATGGGCGTGCACGCCAGCCCGACGACTGAACTGATTTTTGAGGACTGTGAAGTGCCCGCCGAAAACTTGCTCGGTGAAGAGGGCGCCGGCTTCAAAGTTGCGCTAGTGACGCTGAACACGGGGCGCTGCAGTGTGGCGACCCAGTGTCTCGGATTGGCCGAAGCCGCCTATCTGCGCGCGAAGAAGTTCGCCGGTGAGCGCGAGCAGTTCGGGCAGAAGATCTGGGAGTTCCAGGGTATCGGCTTCAAGCTCGCGGACATGATCACCGAAATCAACGCGGCCAAGGGGCTCGTGTGGCAGGCCGTGTGGCTGAAAGAACAGTACGGGCTTAGTGACCCGCGCTTCATCAGCATGGCCGCACAAGCGAAGTTGTATGCGTCAGAAATGGCCGAGCGCGTAACCAGCGCGGCGATCCAGATCCACGGCGGATACGGCTACATGCGTGAGTACCGCGTTGAGGAATTCTTCCGCGCAGCAAGGCTCATGACCATCGTGGAAGGAACCTCAGAAATCCAACGCCTCACAATCTCACGCTGGGAAATGAAGTAGAACGCGGCGTCAGCTCGGTTCTGTTTCCCACACGATCATTTCGCCGAGGTTTGGGTCCCTTTGGGGACCCAGCCTTTTGAAGCCCAGTTTCTGCAGCATGGCCTGGCTGATAACGTTCTGCTTCAGTGTTCTGGCGCGTACGCCCTTTACGCCCGGCTGGTTGAAACACCACTCACGCAACGCTTTCACAGCCTCGCTGGCGTAGCCTTTGCGGCGATAGGCTTGTTCGATTTCGTAACCTACCTCGACGCAGCCATTCGTGTCCGGCGGCCCCTTCAGGTTGATTACACCGATCAGCATATCCGGCGACCCCTTCAGCAGAACCAGCCGCCCGAGCCACTTCAGCGGCACTCGCTCAATCTCGATTGCGGTAATCTGGCCGGGCAACTGGAAGTCCACGACGCCGTCGCTAGGCCAGCCTGGCGCGATTTCCGCTCCTAGCAACTCCGCCACCCGTGCACGGCCTTCCGCCCGCGCAGCCAGCAACAGCGGCAACCCGAAAGGTACGAGGCGCAGGCGGGGTGTTTCAATGCAGTCGAGTTCGCTCATTTCGTTTGCTGCACAACGTTGCGCGACACTACCCAGGTTCGACTGAACGAGTCTTGCGGTGCAGTAGCAGGCAGACCCGATATCGCAAAGAACAGTGCCCCCAGAGCCATGCATTGGCCACAGACAAGGAACATAGCTGTAGTCATCAGGGCGCGGAACAAAGCCCGCCATAACCCCGGGCGTCGCCCTGCCTCGTCCAGCACTTGCACGCGCAACCACATCTGGCCAGGTGTGCGACGGAACACAGCAAGCATCGAAGCCAGGTAAACAAGCATCATCAGCCATGAACCAACGCGAAACATGCCATCCCTGTCCAGCTTGAGGTTCAGGCGCATCCAAAGCGGGAGTGATTCAAACCAGGCATCGGGCACCTCGTGCAGGCGCCAGTAGAGCAGCAAAACAAACGGGAGTACGAGCAACGCATCCACGAGCACACAACCAAGGCGGCGTGCCGGCGAGGCCAGATCAGAAACCTTGAGCAGCGCCACAAAACTGCCATCGCGCGGGGCAGGTCCTATTAGCCGCTTGCCCGACGAGACCATGTCCGTGTGGGCCTCGGCGATCGTTAGATCGCGGACTTTTGCAGCGTCGGTAATGATTTGCTTACTCAATGAACTGGATGTCCTGCAATTCGGCGCGGTAGAACTCGCCGTCTTGCCATTCGTCGTTGCCAAAGTGCCAGCCGACGCGAAACTTCGACGGCACGGTGTAACCCTGCACAGAACTCTCGGACTCCATGATGCCGCCGAAGGTCATGGGCTGCCACTCGTGCTTGTCGTTCTGATCGCCCCAACGCTCGCCTTTCACGCTTACGATGCGACCGTCGGAGTCGATCTTGTATTCGACGACCAGTTCCTCTTCGTCAAGTTTGAGCTTTGCCCGCGCGGTCTCGTTGTCGCCGTCGAGCCACTCGACGTGCTCGCTGGGCAACAGCGCAGGCGGCAACCACATGGCCTCAAGCAACGCCCGGTGCGCCGCGCTTTTGGCAACATCCCTGCCTTTGCTTTTGACGGCGTGAAAGACCCCCAGCAACCAGAAGTGCACGCCGCCGCTTCCCGCGAGATAGTGATCGCCGCCACTGAGACGCATCAGCCCTGACTTCACGTAGCAGCGCCATGTAAACCCGCCCGGCACCCGCAGCGTCTGGTAGGCCACGCACGGCAGCCACTCACCGTCTTTTGCAGGCCTGATCTCCCCTACCGCCTTGAAACTCACGCCCCGCACCGCCTTCGCGTCGTCGCTAATCGCATGCCTCAACAAGCGCTGCGCAGGCTCGGGCAAGTCTTCTAGATTCTGGTGAGGTTGAACAGCAGGCATCTCGGACAGCACCCGCGCCCACTGCTTCAGTTGCAGCATATGCTTGCGGTAGCCCATGTGGCCGAGACCGGCCAGCAACACGACAAACAACGCGACGCCAAGCGCGACCCACTCCATCACGCGTCCTTGAATCCCACTCGCGCGTGCGAGCCATCGCAAAATGGCTTGTTCGCGCTTGCCCCGCAGCGGCACAGGTAGCATTCGTCGTCGCGCATGACGGCCGTGTCTTCAACGTCAATCAGTGTGGCCCGCCCACGTACAATGATCGGGCCGTTCGGGATAAAGCTGACGTTAACGCCGGAAGCGCTCTCGATGTCCTTGAAGTCGCCGGTGCCAACCTGCCCATCGTCCTTGAACTCACACTTTACGTGGGCGCCGTCGCACAGTGGTTTGTTTTCGCTATGCCCGCAGCGGCACAGGGCGACGCGCGTGCCTTGCTCAACACGGTCGGCGAGTTCGATTTCGATGGTCCCGCGCAGATATAGCGGGCCGTCTTTGACAACCTTGACGGTGGGCTCGGGGTCCGGCTGCTCGGCTGCGCCGCCGTCTTTGCGCGTGTGCCGCAATGCGCCGGTCGGGCAACGCTCGACTACTTCGGCGACGGTGTCCGCGCCTGCGTTGTCCACCTGGATCCACGGTTTCTGTTTGGGATTGAAAACCTTGACCGCACCGCGCACACACTCGGCGGCGTGAATGCAGCGCTTCAGGCTGAACTCAACGTCGATCTTCTCACCGGAGTACTTGCGATATTCGTCAGGCATGATGCCCCCCAGGGATGAATCCAGCCTAGCGCAAAGACGGATGACTGCGAAGTATGATACCCGCCCGGAAAAATATTTTCGCCTGCGAACGCCCATTTCAAAGGATTTGTGCTCGATGCGACGCATTCGGCCTTATCCATCCGCCGGTAGTAATGAGGCATCACATGAAGTGACGCCATTACCGGAGATTGCCATGGCCCGCTACCAGAATGTCAGAAAGCCCGCCAACCGAACCGCACGCCCGATCACTGAACTGATCGACGTCGAAGCCACCACCGAACGCCTTTACCTCGAAACCGGCGGCATGGTCATCCAGATGCAGATCGAAGCACTGGAACTCACCGCCGAGGCGTACCGTTCCCAGATGCGCGGCGCGAAGGCCGCCTTTGAGCGTGGGCATCGCCTCGCCGAAGATGAACGCCCGGGCTGGGGCCCGACAATCACGCCATACGAAGCGCGCATGAGCGCCAACGCACTGGCGAAGCTGATGAAGTTGCGCGAAGAGAAGCTGGCCCAGTGCCGCACAATCGTCGAGGAAGGCGAAGAAGCCCGCAAACTCGAGGCGGAAGCGGCTGAGACCAAAACCGAACCAGAAGAATCTGAAACCAAAGAGACCACGGCGGACGAAACAACGACGGCAGAAAACGCCCAGCAAGAGACAACGCCCGCGGCAGAAGAACCGACCGGCAACCCGGCCACGAGTGAGCCCGAAACTCTGCATACCATCTACGCAAGTTAGGACATTTCCGCGCAAGCATTCGGGAACTCAACTGCGGCACACGACGACACCGTGAGCGTGACGAACTGCAACTGCTGTAGAGTGCCTAATGGTTTGAATCGTCGCCGCAAGAAACCCATTGCGTCGTAGCGCTCGTCGCACCGTTGCGTGTTGAAGTTCGATACACGCAACCAGAGCACGGCCACGGAATCTGGAATGGCACTCGCCTTGGCGTTGTTCGGTTGCTGGAATCCGAACATTCGAAACCGAGGAGAGTGAACATGAAGAAGACTCTGTCTGTTGGCGTTGCCGCAGTGCTGTTGTTGACTACCATCGCAAGTATCGCGCACTTCAGCGCGACAAGCGAAGCTCAGGACGTCGCGCTGCAACCGGAAAAATCAAACATCACGACCAAGGTCGTCACCTACAAAGACGGCGATACCGAATGCGAAGGATTCATGGCCTGGGATTCCGCCCAGTCCGGCAAGCGCCCGGTGGTGCTGATCGTGCACGACTGGATGGGACGCGGCGAATTCGATGAAGCCAAGGCGCGTGACCTGGCGGGGCTCGGCTATCTGGCCTTCAGCATCGACGTTTACGGCAAGGATGTTCGTCCCGCCAACGCCGGCGAGGCCGGCAAGGCGGCGGGCTCATGGAAGGGCAACATCGCCGGGCTGCGGACCCGTTTGCAAGCGGGCATGAAAACGGCGCTGGCCGACAAAAACGCGGACAGCAGTAAGGTCTCCGCCATGGGTTTCTGCTTCGGCGGAACCTGCGTGCTGGAACTGGCCCGCAGCGGTGCCGCAGTCAACGGTGTGATCAGCTTCCACGGCGGGCTTGGCACCGAAACACCGGAAGACGCATCAAACATCAAGGGCAAGGTGCTGGTGCTTCACGGCGCGGCCGACCCGTTTGCTAACATGGAAGAAGTAGTCGCCCTCAACAAGGAAATGTCCGACGCCAAAGTGAACTACGAGATCGACCTGTACGGGCACGCCGTGCATTCGTTCACGAACAAAGCCGCCGGCAACGACCCAAAGCGCGGGGCCGCATACGATGCACAGGCCGACGCACGCTCATGGAAGCGCATGCAGGATTTCTTCAACGAGATCTTCGAGTAGGCAGAACTTTCACGTTGTTCAAAGACGCCCGGAGAATCTCCGGGCGTCTTCGTTTTTCAGCGTAACCGGAAATAGGCCCAGAACCCCGCGCGTTATGGATGCGTGTGACGACAACATGTTTGAGCGTCAGTAGGAATCATGATTTGCGAGTACGCCCCAAACGCCCCCGGGGCTGCTCGGGGGGACGTGGCAAGTGCCACGTCCCCCTTTTTCTTTTGGGGCTCAGTCGCCGAGTGACTCGACGAGCCGACAGGTCTCTTCCATCCATGCTTCAGTGTCGAAGCGTTTGGCTATCTCCTGCGCGCGCGATATCACCAATGGATTTCCGAGCAGATCATCAAGCACCTTCGCAACCCGCTTCGCCTTGAAATGCTTCGGCGCCAAACCATCTCCCACACCGAGATCTCGTACCCGGCTAAGGTTGTCGCGCTGGTCGTGCGCCATGTTTTGTACGAAGTGCGGAATCCCCGCCTTCAAGCCCTGGGCGCAAGTCCCGATGCCGCCGTGGTAAACCAGTGCGCCGGCACGAGGCAAGACGTCACTGAATGGCACGTACTCAAAGTGCTTCACCGTGTCGGGCAGATCCTGCGGGATCGTGTGTGGGAAGCGCGAAAGCAATAAGCCACGCCGCCCGATCAATTGCAGCGCTTTCACACCTTCCCTGAAGAAGTCGTGCCCGTGAGCCATGGCACTGCCCGGTGTGAACACCACGGGCGGCTCGCCCGCCTGCAGGAACTCTTCCAGCCCCGGCGGAAACTCGTGCATGCCCTTTTCGTCGAACATCGGGAAGCCCGTCAGGCGCGTCTGTTTCGGCCAGTCGGGCTGCGGCGCGGCGAACCACTCAGGAAACAGACCCAGCACCAGCTTCGGCGCGTGCCACCATTCGCGGATGATGTTCCGGACCGGGGGCAGCTTGTGCTCACGCCGGAAGCGATTCAGCTCGGGCAAAATGTGGTGGTCGGCAACCTTGTTCCCCGCCCACCACTGAAAGCGTTTCAGGAAGCGCGGCGCCCACTGCGGAATCGGTGCCCCGTGCATCAGCGGCATGCGATAGGTGCTGATAAACAGCGAAGGCGCGAGATGCACCGTGCCCAGCGGGATGTCCAGCAACTCACTGGCGTTGCGTGCACCGAACGCGAGCGAGCCCGCCAGCATGATCGTGTCGCCCGGTTTGTTCAGCTCACGGGCGTATTCAAGAATCGGCCCGTAGCTGTAATTCAGGGCTTTGTTGACCAGCGTCTCGAACGACTTGCTTGGGTGCCAGAGGTTCGGGTCGTCCTGGACGCGCTGGAAATCTTCCGCCGTGCCGACGGGACGAAAACCCAGCCCGGCACGCTTGGCCAGGTCTTCAAAGAAGCCGTTCGTGATAATGAAAATCTCGTGTCCACGGGCCTGCAAAGCCTTGCCCAAACCGATGTGCGGGTGCACGTCGCCGGCGCTTCCCATGGGATAGATCAGTATGCGCATCTCAAGGCCATGACAGGTTTTATCGCAGAAACTGACGACTCCGTAACGGACGCACGCTATAATTCCGAAATGGGCGAAGATACCCCTACTGAGCCACAGTTTGAGCCGGACGACGACACCGGGCATGAGCACCGCGAAGACAGCACCATGATCGCGGCCAAGGTGAAAGTCTGGTTCCTTGACGACGACACGACACCTGTCGACTTCGTCATGTTCGCGCTTGAGAACTACTTCGGCTATGACGAACTGGCCGCGCAAGCGCTTTGCGAGAGCATCCGTGAAAACGGCAAGGCGGTCGTGGCTGAGTTGCCGGCCATCCCGGCCGAGCTAGCCAAGCGCCGCGTACTCGAAGCCGCCGCCGACTCCGGCTACCCGTTCAAAGTAGAAATCGAAGGCCAGCAGATCGTCTAGGTTTCTCGATTTCCCGGCGTTCCCACACCCACGTGATTGCCGATTCGCTTGTGCTAGAATGTGGCCATGCCTGATACGCAAACACTGCCGAAGATTCTTCCTGACGCCGATACCAAAAGTAAACGCGCGCCGATGTGGAAGGTCATCCTGCACAACGACAACAAGACGACGATGGACTTTGTGGTCTGGGTCCTGATGCGCTTCTTCGCCCACGACGTCGACAAGGCCAAGGCCACCATGCTCGAAGTCCACAAAACCGGACAGGGACTGGCCGGCACTTACCCGCAGGAAGTCGCTGAACTCAAGAAAGACCAGGTCACTTCAGCGGCGCGCACGCAGAAGTTCCCGCTTGTCGTCACCATTGAACCGGACGAGTAAATGAAGCCAGTGCTGCCCGACGAAAGCAGCTTCCCCGCCGACGGCACGCCCGCCGAGAAACTGCGGTTTCTGGTGCACTGGGGCGTGCTGGCACCGTCGTCGCACAACTCGCAGCCGTGGTTGTTCATCATGCGCGACGATCACGTTGCCATCCACGCTGATCGCTCGCGTGCCCTGCCGGTCGTTGACCCGCATGACCGCGAACTAGCCATCTCATGCGGCTGCGCTCTGATGTATCTGCGCGTCGCAGCCGCACACTACGACGTACCCGTTCGCGTCTATCGCAACACGGAAGAAGAAAGCGACCTGCTGGCCAGCCTTTATTACGACGAAAGCGCACCGGCGCAGAACGCGCTGGCCGCACTGTTTGAATGCCTCCCCAAGCGCGTGACGAACCGCTTCGCCTACGTTGAAGACAGCGTCAGCGAAGAACAGCTAAGCCTCTTCGCCGAAATCTGCGCCGCGCACAGGGTTATCATGCGCAGCTATCACGATGACTTTGCACGCCACGCGATTGCCGATCGCATCAGCCGCAGTGACCGCAAACAGATGGCCAGCAAGGCCTACCGCCGCGAGCTAGCAAGCTGGCTGCACCACAATCGCTCGCGCAGCCTTGACGGCATGCCCGGCTTCACCCAAGGCATGGGCGAGTTCATGTCGCTGGCCGCGCCGATCGCCGTGCGCACGTTTGACTTGGGCGAAGGGCAGGCCGCCAAAGACCTGGAGTTGGCCGAGCACTCACCCGCACTCTGCATCTTCGGCACCAACAAGGACCACCACTCTGACTGGGTGCGCACCGGCGAGGCGCTGGCGCAGGTGCTGCTGGTTGCGGCGCAACAGGGGCTCGCGGCCAGCTTCCTGAACCAGCCGATTGAAATCGACATCATGCGCACTGAGCTGGCCAAGCACGTCGGGCTACGCTTCCCTCAAATCCTTATTCGCGTAGGCAAGCCCACCCGGGAGTCGAAGCACACCCCGCGGCGCCCGGCCGGGGTCGTCACCATCGAAGCCACCGAGCCCGAAGACTTCGAAGCCTTCCAGGGCTTCTAGCAAGCAGAGCAAGCACTCTCGCCCACTGCAAGAGTCCCGCCCCGGCAAGCAGTTTCGCCCCATACGAGCGATTCCGCCCCGTGCGAAAGCGCGGGGGTCGCTGAAAGCGACAACGAAGTACAGCGGTGAGCATACGCGAAAGCTATGTCGCCTGCGGCGCCCCCAGCCTCTCGGCTGGGGCGGGGCGCGAGCGGCTGGGACGGGATACTCTTTGTTACTCGGGTAGCTTCGGTGTTGGGAAGAGGCGCCCTGAGTCGCTGGCGGTTCTTTCTGTGGGTAAGTGGGCTGCGCCTATGACGCCGGCGTGTTCGCCTAGTTTGCTTACTTCCAGAGGGATCTCGCTCAGCGGCGGGGCGAAAGCGCGTGCCTTCAGGGCTTTTCGCAGGTGCGGCTCTACTTGCGCGAAGCTGTTCGACACGCCGCCGGTGAAGACCACCGCGTCGAGGTCCAGTATGTTGTTGATGCTGGCGAGCCCGGTGCCGAGGGCCTCGCCAAGTTGTTTCCAGACGGCGTCGGCCGTGACGCCGCCCGTTTCGGCGATTTGCTTGATCGTGACGGGCAAGGGGTCAGACCCTGTTTCTGTTCCAGAAACAGGGTCTGACCCCTTAACTTCACAATAGCAACGCAGTAGACCGGCCGTGCCTGCATAGGCCTCCATACAGCCGGTGCGTCCGCAGCCGCAGGGCCAGGCGTCTTTGCTGCTGTCGATAAGAACATGCCCGATTTCACCGCTGAAGCCTGCGCGCCCGCGACGGACTTCGCCGTCGAGCACCAACCCCCCACCGATGCCGGTACCCAGTGTCACCAGCAGGAAGCTGCGATAGGTGTTGCCCAGACCAAACAGGCGCTCGGCCAGTGCTGCAGCGATGGCGTCGTTTTCAACGCCGATAGGACAACCCACCCGCGCCTGCAACTCTGCGGCAATGTTGACGTTCTCGAAGCCGGGCACGTTGGGCAGACGCCAGCAGCGCCCGTCGTCACGGACCTCGCCGGGGATGGCAAGCCCGACTGATTCAGGTTGTCCGCCAAGCACGCGCACGAGGCTGGCAATGTCATCCAGCACCGCGCCGACGCCGGCCTCAACGCGCGTCTCCACACGGGTGAATCCGCGCAGGTTCGCGCCGTCCACAATCGCGGCCTTGATCGTTGTGCCACCCCAGTCGATGCCGATACGCATGACTGGATTGTCGATGGTTGACGGTCAGTTGTCGATGGCTGAATCGCACAGGAACACCCGAACGCCCAGAAATAAGGCGCGAAAGGATTCCACGCCCAGTCACACTAAGTACGGGGCGTGAAATGCTGGAAACCTTTTCACCGGTTTGCGCGTTTCAGTTTCAGCGTCTCATTGGCGAGGGCAAGATGGAATCCACGGCGACAGCAACAATCACGAAGATCGGCGACGAGTATTTCTTGCCGATCGACGACGTGTTGCTGGCATTCCTGCTTGCACGCGGCAGTGATGAACTTGAAGTCATCGTCAGCGACACCCACCTCGTCCTACGGGCCAACGACGATTAAACCCGCTTGTAGTCGATTTCGACGCCGGGGCTTTCTTCGCCTTCGGGTGTGATGTTGTAGTGCGTGATCACCAGATTGTCCGGCGTGCGCATCTCCAGCGTTGTGCGCCAGCCCCAGTCCGGGCTGCCGTCGCCGGCCGGGTAGGTGCCGAAGACGTTCGGCTTGTCGGCCTGCGCGTCCTTTTCACCCACCGAATGCATGATGCGCGTACCGTTGTGGACGCTGTCGATCCAGGCCACCTGCCACTGCTGCTCGCCCAGCGAGCGCCCGATGATCGCCAGCCCCTTCATTGGCCCGCCCATGAGCGTGCCTTCGTATTCGTGCAGCAGGAACATGCCATCAAGGGCGAGGCGCGTGTTGCCCCGAATCGGCGACTCGTCGCCCAACTTGCCGGGCTCGAACCACGTCTTCGCAACGCCCTGCCACTCCCCCACCATCGAGGCCAGCAGCGCGTGCGCACCGTCCTGTTTCGATTCATCAAGCTTCTTGCTCATGGCGCCTCCGTTGCTGCTACAACTTATGAAACGGGGCAACCGAATCAACTCAATCGGTCAAGTTCCATATCTTCACGGTGTGATCGTAGCCGGTGATGAGTAGGCGCTGCCCGTCCGGAGACCACGAAATGGATGCGGGCAACTCCGGTGTTCCGCCCAGCTTTTCATGCAACGTTCCATCGACCTTCACGCGATGAGCTTCGCCGTTGTAGTTGGCGGCTATCAGCTCGTCGCCCACGTGGTTGAATTTGAGCAGGTAGGCGGAGCCTTCGAAACTACGCGAGATTTCGCCCCGTCCTACATCCCACAGGTACAGGAATCCGGACGTGCCGACTGCCAGGACACTCCCGTCCGGCGAGAATTCCGGGTAGCCGAAGTCTCCTATTTTCTCCACCACCAACTCGCCCTCGCCAGATACAGGCAGCGGAAAGATTCGAGCGTCCTTGCCGATCAGGAGAATCCTTGTGCCATCGGGACTGACGCGAAAGCCTGAGACGTTCCAATCATCGTACAGTACCGAATCTATTGACCCGTCAACTGTATTGAACGCTACGAGCTTCTCGTCCACCGCGAGATACAACTTCGACCCATCTGGCGAGAACTGCATCATCTCGGTGGCGGCCTTTTTGCCGAGTGATACTGACTCACGCGTCGCGAGATCCCACAACGTGGGCTCACGGGCTGAATCAATCACCAGCAGCTTGTCACCCTGCGGCGACAGCAGCATGCCGTCGACGCTCTTCTTCGCCGCCTGGAAGCCCTCGCCCTCAATCAGCGTGTCAGCGTCAAGGATGGCGACGCGGCCGCTTTGATCCCCCACCAGAATTCTTCTGCCGTCAGGCATCCATTCGGCGTAGATGGGCGTTACGCGCTCATTATCGAGCGGTGCGATTTTTCCGTCTTCGAGACTCCAGAATCGAACGTTTCTGGTCATGTCCGAAGTAACCGCACGGCGCCCGTCAGGGCTGGCACCCAAACCGACGATGAAGCCAGCTTCGTACGTAGCCGTCGCCTTGAAAGCCGCGCTGTCCCATAGTTGCAGCGACATGCCGACTTCGTTCTGCACGCGCAGCAGCAAGCGCCCTTCGCCAGCCCCAACCGGCGGAATCACACGCTGGTCCTCACCGGGACCGGGGTTGAATTCCTTGAGAACGGTCCCGTCCGACAATCGCCGTAACTGCAGCACTCCTTCAATCGTGGTAAAGAAGAAGTTTCGCCCGTCGGTGCTGAGCTGAATCTTTCCAGTGAGTCCTTCTTCGTCACATACAAGCTTCACAGTGCCACTGAAGTCGATGGTGAAGACAGCGTTCTCGGCGCACACGACGAGTAGTTTCTGTAACGGCTCATACGTAAGGCATTCGGGGGTGTCGTCGAGATGGGCAAGCTTGCGGGTCAAGGTGCCGTCGGTCGCGTCTAGCTCAACAACGTCGCCGTCGTTGAACGCGACAAACAGATGCTGACCATCGGGCTGAAAGCAAGCGCCGGCGGCTCTGGTCGCGTGTTCGTACTCCCACACCAGTTCGCCGTCCGCTACTTTGCGCAACGCAACGTGCCCTTCTCCGGTGGCACAGACCAGATGAGCGTCGTCAGGACTGAATTCACCGGGCGGGCGGAAACCGGCCTCGCATGGCTCGCTCCACAACGGTTCGTCCGAATCCGGCGACCAAAGAGTTACGTGATCTGGGCCGAAAGTGGCCGCCAGGCTGCCATTTGTGTTCATATCAAGGCACAACGACCAACGCTCGCCGACGCGGCCCGTGCCACCGATCTGGGCGACGGGTTGGCGGCCTGTCTTGGCTGGGTCAACGTCCGGGGAGACGTTTTCTTCGGGCTTGGGATTCTTGTTCGTGTCGCTATCGGAATCGGGTGTGTCCGTAGCCTTCGTCGAGTCAGTGCCGGCGTCAGTTGACGTTTCAGTTTTGTCGGGTTCGCCATTCGAACGACCCGACCCATTGTTCGCCCTCTGACCAACATCTAGTTGTTGACCCGGCAAGGAATTCGGTTTGCTGCCTGATTCAACATCCAGTATCGGTAGTTCGTTGTCGCCCTGCTGGGATGTTCTGTTTGCAGCGCCCGCTGGTCCAAGCCACTGCAGATAGACAAACGCCCCGCCTCCGCCGAGCAGAAGCAGGGTTAGCAAGATCAGAAGAAGCCATTGTGGACGTTTCATCGCGCGACCCCGCACTATGGTACGAGCGGGTGCACAGAACGGCAGGCGAATTCAGATCTAGCCCGAAGTGCGGCGCTGGAAGTGTTTCTGTTGGGTGCTGGCAGCCTTTGTGGCCGGGATCGACTTCTTGTCAGAAGCCAGATCTTCAGCCTTCTTAGCCTTCTTGGCGCTCTTGTCTTTAGGCTTCTTGGGTTTGCTGCCAAATCGCTTGCTGGACATGAAGTCCTCCTTGTCCAGCCACCCTACCAGAATGCGCCTCCAACCACGAGACGCGGGGGCGTACCAGACTGACGAATTAGAAAGTGTATTGGCTTTCTCGCTGACTTCCACCATTCGGCAATACGGAAAGCTGTATCAACCCCTGTCCACCATCCTCTGTCGCTCACTTTTAGAACCAACGAGGAGCGCCTATGAAGAGCCGAAGAACACGGCATCGCACTCTACAGCCTTAAGACCACCTTGCTGTTGCGATATCAAGAACTAACCTCCGGTATACGTACTATCTCACAAGGGAGCCGATCATGACCAAGATCGTATGCATGCTGCTTTTGACGACTTTTGCGTGGGTGCTTTCCCAACCTGTGGCGTTTGCCCAAAGAGAAGCCAAAGCGCAAGAGCCTGTAAAAACAGCCAAGTTGCCAGCTCCTGCGGAAGACGTGAAGCTCGCCCGCAATGGGGACCTGCTGATCGCAAAACTTGAGGGAAAGAAACTACTTGCCATTGTCGATGTTAAAGCGGGCAAACTAACGAAGACCATCAAGACTTCGACGGCAGATTGCATTTTTGCCGCTGGCGGAGAAAAGGCCGTCGTCTATGACGCGACTGCGTCGGTCTTCACGACCTACAGCTTAAGTGACGGCAAGCGTCTAAAAGCCAAAAAGTCGCCATTCACCGGCGTCGTGTGCAGCATGGTTATGGGGAGCAACAACGACAAGTTTGCCCTTCTCCGTGTTGCAGCTAACACCGATGCCTTGGCAAGTGTTGAATATGCACGCCTGGATCTTGAGACGTTAAACGGAGAGAGTCTTGAGGGTCGGCCGCACAACAGTTCATACAGAGACGCCGAACAGATGAGGCTATCCGCCGACGGCACCTTCTTCTGTGCATGGGCTACTTCTCACAGTCCTACTGGCCAGATTGTCGGAACGGTTTCTGAGACGGCTATCGAACTACAATATGAGCACAATTCCGTTGGCCACATCTTGCCGATTCCGGGCAAGCATCTAGCGGTAACGGGAAACGGTTCAGTACTGACGAGCGCCAACCGTGTGGTGAAATCTCACGGTGGTGTCTCGTTGTACCCCGATGGCACAGGCGCTTTCTATGTCGGTGTGAATGGTCAGCAGGTTCACGTATACGCGACTGGCAGCCACCAGCTGTTCAACACATTGAACATACCGCTACCCTTGGACCGCTGGGGACGATCAACGTCGGTTATATTCCCACTGTCCAATCACAAAGTGCTGGCAACCCTCTCCACCGGACGCGACGCATTCCAGTTCTACGCGTTCGACCCGATCGGAGACCTCGAGAACTCCGACCTGGACTACCTTCTGGTACTGTCAAGTCCGCCGACGCAACTAGAAGCTGGAACCACTTTTGAATACACGCCGGAAATCGCAACCAACGCGAAAAGTTGGTCACTGGAGTCGCTGGACGCTCCTGAAGACGCGAAAATCAGCGATCAGAAGATTACTTGGAACGCACCGAAGGATGCCGTCGGCGAAGAGTTCGAATTTCTTCTCCGTGTAACGACGGACAATGACGACGAGGTCTTTCTCGACTTCAAAATCAAGGTCGTCGCGAAGAGTGAGGAGAAAGAGTAGCGAATGGCCGTCTAGCCTTCGATGGCTACTCGGCCCTTCTCAATGGTGTTGATGGCTTCGGCGAGGTCTGCGTCGAGGTTGGTGGGCTCTTCTAGTACGTCGTAGTAGAAGTTGCGGCGGTTGGGCTGGTAGCCGGCGTCACGGTTCTAAGAGAAGAGTTAGCGCGAGATCCGGACACAAACGAACGCTACCGCGAAATCATATACGAATGGAACATGTACACGATGTTGTTCTTTGACTTGTATGTCCGCATTTCGTGCGACTGCGCCGAGCCTGAAGTAGTGTGACCTACCCGAAGACAATTGGACAATACTCATGAACATTGCGACGAAGACCAACTGGTGCGCCTTACTTTCCGTGTCTGCGCTTCTCCTTATGACAGTATCCATGCTCGGCGGCGGGTCACCAGTTGCACAAGACAATGCCGACAAGAAGGACCCGGTCGGCCCCGTTCTAGCCGGGAGTGTTTTGCCACTCGCGAGAACCGGGGGCAACGTCGTTGCAGAATTCAGTCGAATGAACGACATTGCGCCACAGCCAAGAGACCCCGCAGTCGAAGGAATGCCCAACGACTGGTTCTGGCGAAATGGAGAGATCGCGGTGCGATACTCTGAATCGACGCAAGGTCTGTCTGTAGAGCTGTTCGACAAAAAGAAAAGCCTGTTGGGCTGCGGTCGGCTCAAAGACAACCTTGCTGAAGGTCATTGGCTGTGGAAGGAGGACAACATCATGTTGACCTGCAACTACAATCTGGGAAAGCTTGATGGAGCTTTGGTCTCGTACAGAGATGGCGAATTGGCCGAATGGAGCCAATACGAGGACGGAAAGCTAGATGGACTCGACATGAGTTTCGCATCCAGTACCGAGGGGGACTACGTAACAAGCAACTGGGAAAACGACCAGCTACAGGGCGTGACCATCGAATACCACAACGGGATACCCGAAAAGGTCTATCACTACCAGGCGGGAAAACTCCACGGGTCATACATTGAGTATGGCAAGGACGGGGAAGTCCTCGTAAGGGGAACTTACAAGGACGGCGAGCAAGTCGGGAAATGGGACGGGCAAAAGGATTAACGGAACCACATTCAGACTTAGCCTTCGATGGCTACTCGGCCTTGGTCGTTTGTGTTGATGGCTTCGGCTAGGTCGGCGTCTAGATTTGCGGGCTCTTCCAGTACGTCGTAGTAGAAGTTGCGGCGGTTTGGTTTGTAGCCGGCGTCTTTGATCAACCTTCTGATCTCGTACTCGTTCATGCGGAACGCGGCGCCTGCCAACCGTACGACGTTCTCTTCGATCATCAGACTGCCCATGTCGTTGCAGCCGTAGCGCAGGCTTACCTGCCCCACTTGCCCGCCTTGGGTTACCCAGCTTGCCTGGCAGTTTTCGAAGTTATCGAGGTAAATGCGGGCGACGGCCTGTGTGCGCAGGTAATCGTGCGCGCCGGCCATCTCTACGTGGCTCATGTCGTTGTCGGCGTTCTGGAACGTCCAGCAGATGAAGGCCGTGAAGCCGCCCGTCTCGTCCTGCAAGCTGCGCAGGCGATCCATGTGCTCAATGCGTTCTTCAACTGTTTCGACGTGGCCGAACATCATGGTGGCGCTGCTGCGGATGCCAAGCTTGTGTGCCTCGCGCATGGGCTCAAGCCAGTCGTCGGCGCCCCCCTTCTTGGGGCAGATGATGTCGCGCACGCGGTCAACGAGAATCTCCGCGCCGCCGCCGGGGATGCTTTTCAAACCCGCGTGCTTCAACTCAACCAGCACGTCCGGCAGCGACATCTGCCAGAACTTCGCGAAGTGCTGGATCTCGGACGGGCTGAAGGCGTGGTTGTGCAGGCCCATGCTTTCGAACTGGCCGAGCATGTCCTGGTAATACTTCAGCGGAAGTTTCGGGTTGTGCCCGCCTTGCAGCAGGATTTCCGTGCCGCCGAGATCGAGCGTTTCCTGTGCCTTCTGCTTCAGCTCATCGGGCGTCAACGAGTACGCGCCGTCGGCCAACGGGTGTCTGTAGAAGCTGCAGAAATCGCAGTCGGTGATGCAGACGTTGGTGTAGTTGATGTTGCGGCTGATGACGTAGGTGACGAGGTCCTTGCGCCCGGCCTCGCTCATCTTGCGATCGCGCACAGTGTGTGCCAGCGATGCAAGCTCATGCACCGGCGCGTGCTTGATAAGCCACACGCCTTCGGCCGACGTAATGCGTTCACCGCCGAGCACTTTCTCGGCGATGCGCTGAAACTCAGATGGTGTCGCCTTCGCAATCATGCTTCGTCCTGACGCCCTGCCGGATCATAAAAGCAAAGCCCGCCGCGAAAAGCGACGGGCCCGAATCCGCTAAAAAGTTATCACTCGCCTTCGTCTGCCGGGCGAGTGGTGAGTTTCACCTCGTGCTCTTCGACAACCTCAACGGTGCCGTCCGCTTTAAAATTTGCACCGCCTACCGTCACGCGAACAATCCGTGGTGTCTTTGTGTCGCTTGAGTTCTCGCTCATGGCAACTCCTTCGACCCCAAGTCTATCAGAAAGCTACTCGCCACAACATCATTCAGCACGACATTGAGCCGATACGTCTTCGCTTCCAAGTCAGCACCCTGAAAGCGTGCGAAGCGCTCTACCCTGGTACTACCGCTCAAGATCAGCTCATCTTCGCTTGCGTAGACAAGGTCCGACACTCGTGTGACCTCAAATCGCCACGTAAACGATTTCTCTGACAGGTTCTGCACCTGCACCCAAACACAGAACTCGTCCGGAGGAGACGCCCAGCGAAACCGCACACGTTCCAGAGTATATGGCCATGTAGCCGACACGTTTTCACAACAAACTGCGGAGACTACAGTCAACGGCATTCCCTACCCCCTCAATACATCCAGCACTTTGTCTACGGCTGACTTTGGGACGAGGTCAAGCTCGGCCGCGCGGCGGGCGAATTCGAGCAGTCCCTTAAAACACTCGGCATTGGGTTCGTGGATGATGATCTCTTCGAGATAGCGGGCGAGGTCGGCCTCACTCCAGCCGGTGTCCATACCCGCGTAGCGCACCAGATCAAAGCTCAGCGCACGGCTCTCAAGGTAAGCCTGCCGAAGTCGCTTGTGCAGCGTTTCGGTTAGTTGGTTCTTGGGCCCGGTCCAGACGGCGAAGATAAACGGCAGTCCGGTCAGCAGTTTCCACTCGCTGGCGAGGTCAACGAACACGCGGTCGGTGTCCAGATTGCGCGCGCGCAGGCACTGATCGCCGATCAGTAGCACGGCGTCTTCTGTACGGTCGTGCAGGTCATCGGCCGTGACGTCGGCGTCAATGTATTCGGGTGTCGCACCGGCCTCGTGCAGGATGACCTTCGTCAGCGCTACGCTGGTGCGACTGGAGTTGGTCAGCGTAACCGTTTTCACTTGCGACAACTCAGTGCGAGTGAAGAGCCCAACGCTGTCCACGATGCCATCGGCGGCGATGCCTAAATCCCGGAAGAAGCTCCAGCTTTCGTGGCGCAGAGTTTCCACGACGGGCAGCAGCCCGACGTCGAGTTTCCCGGCGTCCATCATGCGACAAAGTTGCGCGGGGGTGTCGGGGGAAACCTCAATGTCGGTCTCGTGCTGAAGGCTGTACCATAGCGGTACGGCGTTCAGATACGAAACGACCCCGATGCGTGGTTTGTTCAACGTCGCTCCTGACTTGCCCCAGCGAAACATAACGCCCGTGCGAGCGGGTTCAAGCACGGGCGTATTACTGCTACCATCGGAACAACCCAAACAGGAGAACCTCATGCGGACCCGGATCGGATGTTTGCTGTGCGTACTGACACTGTTTGCAATCAGCGGCTGCACTAGCAAGAACATCATCGAGTTGAACACGCAGGAAACCACCGCGCTGCAAAACACGGGTGCCTACACCGTGCTGCCGCTTGAAGTCTCGTTTAAAGCGCCGCAGGCGTGGGACATCGACCCGAACGAATGGCAGGCCTGGGTCGACACCTGGAAAATCGACTTCCGCGAAGAGCTGCGCACCGAGTGCTACAAAACACTCGAGTTCGTGGACAGCAAAGACGAAGCGACCGGCAGTTGGGTGCAGTGCACGATTTACGAGATGGACAAAGGCGGCTTCTCAGGCTTCGGCGGCAACGGCTTCGCCCGCGCGCAGATCGTCGTCACGAACCAGGACGGCAAAGTGCTGTACGACGCCAAGCTCGAAGGCACCGGCGCAAATTCCGGCTTTGAAAGCACAGTCGTAAGAGGGCGCATGAAGTTCGCGGTACTAAACCTCGCCCGCCAGATCGCCGACATTCTCGAAAACGGCTAGGGCACCCAAAGGGGTCAGACCCTGTTTTCGCTGTGCGCACATAGACGGACATTCGAAAACGACTCGGGCGAAAACATGGTCTGACCCCCTCGCTCAAATGCATGAGCGTCATGATTCGCCAGAGGGAATCCGTTATGAAGAAGATAACTTTTAGCGTCCTTGGCGTGCTGGCGTGCTTCGCTGTAGGGATAGCACAAGACGACAACCCCGGACCGAGCTTCACCAATGTCTCCGGCGAAATGCTTCCGGGCGACGCGACCGCCAACCGGCTGTACCTGCATGACCTCGATGGCGACGGCTATCCCGATCTGATCCTTCAACAGAACGACCCGAAGGGCCCCGGCAACAACGGCGGTGTCGCTTCCGTCTTCCTGAATCGCAAGAAGGGCGACGCACGCGAATTCGTTGAAAAGCCCGGCGTCATACCCGAATTCAACGCCGGCGAATTCGCAGACGACGCCCGGCACACGGCAGTATTCACCGTGGTAGGTGACTTCAACAACGATGGCATCGCCGACCTGTTTCGTCCCTGCTTTCAGGAAAGTGCAGATCACGAAAAGTTCCCCGACACCGGCGAGCGCCACGGCGTATTGCTCGGCAAGAAATCCGGAAGCTCAGTGAAGTACAAGCTCAGCGACGCGTTCAGCGAAGTCGAGCCTCAGCGCACGTGCGCCGTCGCCCTGCTGGACTATGACCGCGACGGAAATCTGGATGTGTTCCTTGGCAACTGGTACGTCGCCTACGGCAAACTCATGGACGCCCAAGTGAATCGCCTGTTCAAGGGCGACGGTGAAGGAGGGTTCACCGATGTCACCGAAACCGCCAAGTTGCTGACCAAGTCTACCCCGGCAGAAAAGGACAGCAGCCGACCAACATACGGTGCTGCCGCCTGTGACTTCAACAACGACGGTTGGCCCGATATTGCCGTCGCGAACTACGGGCGACAGTGGAACCGACTTTGGAAAAACAACGGCGACGGCACGTTCACCGACGTCGCGCCTGAGCTTGGCGTTGACGGCGACGAGATTCGCCACGGTAAGTACCCGGCGTGGGCCAAGCGCCAAACGGAAGGCCCTTGGCGCTCCAATGGCAACACGTTCAGCCTGTCACCCGCCGACTTTGACAACGACGGAGACATCGACCTCTTTGACGCCAACATCACGCACGGCTGGGCAGGTGACAGCAGCGACCTGAGTTGCGTGCTCGTCAATGGTGGCAAAGAAAACGACTTCAAGTTCACCCGTCTGACTGAGCCGTTCGTGCGCAAACACGCCGACCCGAACAACTGGAACCAGGGCGATCTGATGTCGCTCTGGGGCGACTTCGACAACGATGGGCTGCAAGACCTGCTGCTGGCAAGCGCGGCCTACCCCGACGACCAGCGACTGCGCCTTTTCAGGCAGACTGCAGGGCATTCGTTTGAGGATGTGACTGAGAAATTCAAGCTGGATACGGTCGAGTGCGGCCACGTTGCCATCGGCGACATCGACCTTGACGGTGATCTCGACATCGTCGGCGTCGGCAGCAAGTCGCGATTCAACAAACGCGAGAAGAACGAGATTCACATCTGGCGCAACGACATCGCGCGGGGCAACTGGCTTGAGTTAACCCTCGATGGCGGAGGCAAAGACTGCAACCGGTTTGCGTACGGCGCGAAGGTCTGGGTCACGACAGGTGAAACCACCATGCTTCGTGAAGTAGGCGCCAGCGCCGGGCATCAGGGCGTCGCACCACCAAGGACACTCCACTTCGGACTGGGTGACGAGAAGACCGTTAGCATCAAAGTGGAATGGCCGGACAAGAAGCTGACAACCGAAGAATTCAAAGCCATCAGCACAAACAAAGCCTACACACTAAAACAAGGCAGCAAGCCGAAGTAGCCGGAACCACGGAACCCAATTCCGACATGAAACAGCCCCACTCAGACGAGTGGGGCTGTTGAGTTTGCGATCCTGTCAACTCTCCGACGAACTCGAAAACAGCTAGTGGAGGGAGCACAAGCTAGTCAGGTACTTTCCACAGTCTGATAGTGTTGTCGGCGCTTCCGGAGGCAAGAACCTTGCCGTCAGGACTGAAGGCCAGTGCAAACACCCATGCCTCGTGTCCTACCAAAGTGCATATTCGTTTTCCATTCGACGAGTTCCAGATCGCGATGTTCTTGATGTCCGAAGCCGCCAGCGTCTGCGAAACAGGGCTCATTGCAACAACGGTGGAAAGCGTTTGTTCATCCTCGATGGATACCCTCCTGTCGCCGGTTGCCACGTCCCACAAGCTGATCGGACTGTCGGTGCTCGTGGCGGCTAGCGTCTTCCCGTCTTTACCGAAAGCAACCCTCCAAACCATGCTGCCTTCGTGAAAGGTACGCTGGAGAGCGCCCGTAGCGACTTCCCACACCTTTACGTCTCCGTCAGATCCTCCAGTTGCGAGTAGCTCCCCGTTTGGCGAAAATGTGATGCAGGTTACTCGCCCTGAATGCGCGTCAATTGTTCGTATTTCTTCACCGGAACTTACTCGCCAGAGCTTTACTGTGTTGTCAAAGCATGACGAGGCGAGCATTTGATCGTCGGGACTCAGTGCAAGAGAAGTGGTTCCGCTTTCATGACCCGGCAAGGTGCGCATTTTGTCTATATCCGGGCCATACTCCAAAATGTGAATTTCGAGAGACTCTCCGACAAACGCCAGAAAAGACAAGTCTTTTGAAGCTGCCATGGCGCCCACGAAGCCATCGTACGAGTCGTTACTGTGAAGCAGTGCTCCCGAGTCGGCATCCCACTTCCTGATGGTTCCGTCCTCACTTGCGGAAACGAGGTACTTGCCGTCCGAACTAAAGGCCACGCCCGTAACGGGCTTGGTATGCCTATTGATTACACAGTAGGGCTTGATCAAGCACGCTGGCGTCGATGTGTCGTCATTGCTTCCAGGACGAGATACGTCGCCGTTCCGATGATCAGAATCTGTGTTGGACGAAGGATCCGCGCCGTCCCCACATGCCGACAGCAATAGCATTAGCGCACTGGCACCAACCAGGATCGGTCCGCGCAAATTCATTTTGAAACCCCTTGGCTCATGGCAGTCGTTCCCGCGACGGAAGTACTTCCTACAAGATTGGCATTGCTGTTGAAGGAGCGAATCTTCCCCTCAGGAGTATGCGACGAACAGAGTCTAGCAGAGCCCGGCAGTTATGCCGGGGCTAGACTGCATGCCCGTGGGTCATTGGTGCGACGGTTCTGTCGCCCGCTCACGCGGGCTCTGGTTTGGTTTGTCTCGTTGACCCAGAGCTGCCTCGTGCCTTCGGCACTCGTCGCACTGGGCTAAGATCTGACGGCCGCTACGCGGCCTACAAGCAGTGCCCCGAGTAGCTGGTGACCGAGATCCTCTTCAGACGACCCTTTGGTTCCAACCACTCGCCAGCACTGATTCGGCTGTTGAAATAGCCCCGGCGGAGACGCCGGGGGCACGCGGACAACATCCGCGTGGTGCGCCCGCAAAGCGGGCGTCCCCGGCGTTTCCGCCGGGGCTCTAGATTGCGGCAGCAAGCTGTCTGCTAACTTACGAAAAGACCCCGCGCTTGGCGGGGTCTCTTGTTTGCGTACTTGTTTACTCGCCGACTTTGATTCGGCTGTAGGCTACCAGCTTTAGTGGCTTGCCGGTTTCTTTGGCTATGTTGGCTACGTGCTGTTCGATGGTGACTGACGTGTCCTTCACGAACGGCTGGGCGAGTAGTGTTTGCTCTTTGAAGAACGAGGCTACTTTGCCTTCGGCGATCTTTTCCTGGATGTTCTCTGGCTTGCCGCTGGCCTTGGCCTGCTCAAGCGCGATTTCCTTTTCCTTGGCAACCAGGTCCGCGGGCACGTCTTTCTCTGCCAGCCCGAGCGGGCTGGTGGCTGCCGCGTGCATGGCGATGTCCTTGGCGAGTGCCTTTTCGGCTTCGCTGCTGCCATCGCTGCCTTCGATCTGGACTACGACGCCAAGCTTGCCATCGCTGTGCAGGTAGCTGCCGAAGTAGCCGTTCTCAACGGTCAGGCGCTGATGGGCGCCGATCTGCATGTTCTCGCCGGTCTTGGCAACCAGCGCTTTCACTGCATCGCCAACGGTGCCGCCGCCCGCGTAAGCAAGCTCGGACGGGTCGCCTTCTGCGCCGTGAATCGCCTTGGCGATGTTGTCGACGAGTGCCTTGAACTCATCGTTACCGGCCGTGAAGTCGGTCTCCGACTTGACTGCGACGATCGCGGCAACGTTACCGTCGATCACGATGCCGACTTTGCCTTCAGCGGTTTCGCGCCCGGCGCGCTTGGCGGCCTTGAGCTCACCCTTCTTGCGCAGCTCGTCGATGGCCTTGTCAACGTCACCGTCGTATTCCTGCAGTGCGCGTTTGGCGTCCATCATTCCGCAGCCGGTTCGCTCGCGGAGTTCCTTGATCAGGGCAACCGTAATCTCTGCCATCGGAAAATCCTCGTGTCTCGCAGTTCGGTAAGTGTCGGGGCGCCCGCAATGAGCGCCCCGATGATCTAACGCGTTTCGGTTTCTGTTAGTGCTAGCCTTCCGCCTTTGGAGCTTCAGCCTTCGGGGCTTCAGCGGGCGCAGCGTCCGGCTTCTTGGCCGGCGGCTTGCGACGCACTGTCGGCGGCGGAGCTTCCTTGTTCTGCTCTTCCGCCTGCTTCGCGGCTTCCTCGGCGCTGGCCTGCACTGCGGCCTTCTGGTCCGGGGTACGGGCGTGGCGTGTACGACCACCACCGCCTGCGTTGCGGTCACGCTGCGGACGGCGTCCACCGCGTTCCTGCTTGCGCGGGGCAGGTGCCTCGTCGAAGGCGCGAATGTCGAGCTTGCTGGCCATGCCCTGGCCGCTTTCGTGAAGCTTGCGACCTTCGATGCAGGCGTCAGCCAGCGACTTCAGCACGATCTGCAAACCGCGTACGCTGTCGTCGTTACCCGGGATCACAATGTCGATCCGGTCCGGGCTGCTGTTGCTGTCAACGATGGCGACGATCGGAATCTCAAGCTTGTTGGCTTCAAGAATCGCGATCTCTTCCTGGCTTGCGTCCACGATGATCAGGGCCGCCGGCAGGCGATCCAGGTTGCGCAGGCCGTCAAGGTTACTGGTGATCTTTGACTTCTCACGGTTCAGCACCGACTGCATCTTCTTCGGCATGGCCGCGAGCTTGCCGCTGGTGTCAAGCTTCTCAAGCACATCAAGGCGCGAGAGGCGGCGGCGAATCGTCGCAAAGTTGGTCAGCGTACCACCGAGCCAGCGCTCACACATGAACGCCTGGCCGCCGCGCAAGGCCTGCTCACGGACAATGTCCTTGGCCTGGCGCTTGGTGCCGACGAACAGCACTTTGGCGCCCGTGCTGGTCAGGTTACGCAGGAAGTGGCGCGCAGTGATTACGCCGCGCAGGCTTTCCTTCAGGTCGATGATATGGATGCCGTTACGCTTGTCGCGGATGTACGGCTTCATCTTCGGGTTCCACTTGCTGGCACGGTGGCCGAAGTGGAAGCCTGAGTCGATGAGTGATTCCGGCGATACGGCCGGGACGTTGTCCGACCACGTGGCCGGCGCCTTCTCATCGAGAATTGAGGTGATGGTTTCTTCGCTCATGTCTTCTTCCGTATTACCGCCGGCGAATCAGGTCGTTGCAAACCGCAATGCGGCACAACCTCGGCCGGGGATAACACTTTCACTGACCAAGCAGCCCCTTCCACACACGGGAAGGACTAAGCCGCAAATAAGGGCGGGGAGTGTATGGCTATGCAGGTAGGCTGTCAACGCGGGGTCAGGCGGACGAACTCGGATTTTCGTCTGACTATCCCTGCGGGTTAGACCACGGGTGAAAAGGCGCGAACCAGAAAATACATAAAATGGCGGTGCGAAAACCGGTCAGGTGGTGACGCTGGCATGACCGCTACGTATCGCCCGGATTAGAACGGGCTTGTAGCGCGATTTATCCCCTTGACCTGCCCATTCAAGCCATTATCGTCTCTGGTCTGGACACCCCCCTAATCGTAACTGACTTTTCTTCGGAGAAGGCTTTTTCACTCGGATAAGCGAGTGGGAGTAGCACGTGCATACCGTTACGAAGGTATTCGTCATTCTTAACCTTGTGGTCTGCCTGATCCTCAGCCAATACGTCTGGGTCAGCCTGGCCGGCAACGTTCAATGGCGTGAGAAGTACGAGAACGAGCATAACGCCCGACAGAACGACAAGAGTTCGCTGGAGACAGCGTACAACGATCTGTTGGCTGCCCGTGCCTCGAACGAACACTCGA
>JAGQRE010000005.1:0-6401 GCA_020425695.1 Planctomycetota bacterium | reverse complement strand
ACGGCGCAAGCCTCGGCTGAAATCGCGGCATTGAACGCGACGAAGCAGACGCTTGAGACCTGGAAGCTCGAGGCCGAGAAATCGGCAGCGGACGCCAAGGTTGCTGCTGACAACCTCAAGCTTGCAGTTGAGCCCTTCGATCAGATTTCGAAGGACTACGACTCGCAAGTCGTTGAGAAGTTGCAGTCGACAGTCGGTGAACTCACGGCCCGGAAGGCGACGGTGTTCCAGGACCGCGGTGAGAAGCTGCTGCAGGTGGCCAACCGCCACAACGAGTACGCACAGCGCCACGAGGAATACCGCCGCATCGAAACCTACCACTTCCTTCTTAGTGAAGAACTTGAAGATCGCTACGACCGTCTGGCGCGCTATCGCTGGTTGCGCCCGGACCTTCAGCGCGAACTTGGCGACAACGGCCCGGTCATCTTCGGGCAGGTCCAGTGGGTCACAGGCAACAGCCTGCAGATCAACAAGGGGCGTCGTGATGGCGTCGAGTTGCACCAAAAGTTCACCATCATGCGCAACGGCACTACCATCGCCGTTGTCGACGTAGTGGAAGTTCAGAACGAAACCGCGGAATGTGTGATCGTGGATCTGGTGAAGTCCAGCACGAAACCGGCGGCCGGTGACCAGTCGATCACGCGCATGTTTATGGCGCGTACGACACGCAGGTAGAAGCAGGCGGCAGGCTTACATAAAGAAGAAACGCGGGCGCAGTAGCGCCACCACGCGAGGATAAGACATGGGTGTTTTCTCAAGAACGATGTTGATGCTCACCATGGCCTGGATTGTGGGCCTGCTGGTGACCTTCGTCTACATGAGCAGCAGCGCGGAGCCCAGTTGGCGCGAGAAGTTCGTCGCGGAAGCCAACATTCGTCGCGCCATCGCTTATCGCTACGTTGACATCAAGGGCGGTATCGTAGCGGAACGCGGCACCGAAAAGGGTGCAGATGCTGACAACGTCGGGCTCGCGCCGGAAAGCCTCGGCGCTGCACCTTACGGTCTTCCCGACGACGGCGGCACAGCCCCTGGCGGCACCGACCCATTGCCGGGCGCCAAGGTAAGCCCGGCACAGAGCCTGATCGCCATTGAACGCGACAAGGGTAAGAAGCAGATGGGGAACTTCGACGGCTCAAAGCAGGACGCCGTCGCGGCCATCACCCAGTTGCGCGAAGACATTGCCAACGCCAACCGTAACCGCCGCTTCCAGGATGCGCGCCTGAGCGAAGTTCGCGAAGCCGCCCGCCTGTTTGCCGCTGAAATGCAGAGCTATCGATACATCATCGCCAGCTTCCAACAGAAGGTGTTCAACCTGGATTACGAAATCCAGCGCGCCATGATTGAGCGTGACGCCCTGAAGGCCGAACTGGCCCAGGTTGCAAACGACATCCAGCGCATAGACGGACAGCAGTTGACCCTCGAAGACAGCTACTACGAACAAAGCAAAGACTACGAACACACCATCCGCATCCTTGCCATGTACGAAACCGGCGACACCAACCTGCGCCTGCTTGCAGACACGACAGGTCGTGGCTGGCTGCGCGGCAAGGTGGTCGGCGTTGGCAACGACCCACGCACCGGCGTCGTCAGCATCAGCCTTGGCAGCAACGAAGGCGTGTTCGAAGGCCAGGCCTTCTCGATCTTCCGCGACGGCGCGTTTGTCGGTCGCATGGTTGTTCAGGACGTTCGCGCAAACGTGGCAACCGGGCAGCTCGCCAAGGAATTCCGCGGCAAGCGCGTGGTGCTGAACGGCGACAACGTCAAGACGGCTGAAGCATCACTGGTTTCAAAGCGCCGCTAAAGCGCCGTGCCAAGACAGAACAGATTGATTGAGTCAGTAGTTGAATCAGTGAATCAGTAAGGAACACAACGATGGCTAAGAAGCCTCTTCCAGCGAAGCGCCCACCGGCCGGTGCCCCACCCAAGGCCGCTGGCAAAGCTCCGTCCCCGGCACAGTCTGAGGCCGTGGGCAAGTTCGACAAGTTCGCGGCGTTCGGTCTGGCGATTCCGACAGGCGTGCTCGCGATTGTCACGCTCGTGATCGCGATCGGCTACACCAATGAACAGTTCGACGTCGGCTTTTTCGGCTTCCCCAAGAAGTCCGTGGCTGACTATGAAGGTGGATCAAGGGCGGTCATGAAGCTGTCCGGCCCGGTACAGGTCATTCGTTTTGAAAGCCACAACTACATCGGTCGCACCAGCGAAGGTGAGATGGACGTAGCGGTGCTGAATGTCGGCTCAGACAACAACGTCAAGCTCGGCGACGTGTTCACACTCAGCAACGAAACGCCCGGCGTCCGCCTTGAGTTCGTGGTGTTCGACGTAGGCGCGACCATCAGCCGCGCGTACATCCTGCTAGGTCAGGACGTGTCGGAAGGCAAGGATCGCCAGTACAGCCTGTCAGTTACTGACCTCGCCAAGCTGTGCGGCGGTGAAAGCAACATCGAAGTCAAGCGCCTCTGGAAAGATCAGATCGTGCGCCGCGGTGTGGAAGCCCTCACAACCGCCCCATAGTCGATCTTCAGCAATCAACCCGCCGCCGGAATCTCCGGCGGCGGTGTTCATTTGGTCATCCGCACACCCATGATCGTCGCGAAAGCAAAACGATTCATTGCAAGTGGCTTTAAATCGTGAGGATTTTGACGTGTGGTTGACCACGTCTACTGCGTAAAAACGGAAGCAGTGGGCCGGTTGCGGTTCGCTGTTGATCCCTGGAAAACGAAAGGACTTCGGATGGGTGTGGCTTCTCTGATGATGCGCGCACGCTGGTTGTTGCTCGCGGTGGCCCTGACCGGGCTTGCCGTAATGGCAGCGACAGCGACCCCTGCGGTTGGCGCGGAAGGTAAATTTGAAACGCTTCGATCCCTGCAAACTGAGCGTAGGGGTTTTGCCAAGGCGATTTCCCCGGCCGTGGTGGCAATTTCGGCCCAGAAACCCGATATCAGCAACCCGCAGCAGACCGGCATGGCCGGCTCAGGCTCGCTGGCTGCTTCGGGCTTTGTGGTAGATGGCGACTATGTGGTGACGTGCCTTGAATCGGCGCCGCTGCAGAGTCCCACCCCCACCGCCGATGACTTCTACCTGAACAAGGGCGCGAAGGTCTGGATGATGGCCCACGACGGCACCGAGTTTAAGGGTGAAGTCGTAGGTCGTGACCGCCGCAACCTGCTGCTGCTGATCAAGATGGAAGACGGACACCCTGACCTCCCGTCGCTGCGCTTCGCAGACTCCGACAAGGCGGAAATGGGCACAACCGTGTGCGGCTTCGGCAACACGCTGGACAGCCTTCTGCTTGATCGACAGGTCTCCATGAGCTACGGCACCGTCAGCGGCTTCTACCGCTTCGAGCCGATCGACGTGATGGACCCGGATAACGAGGACACCGGCGGTGACCCGTACAAGGGCAACGTGCTGGAAGTTGATGTCGCGGTTCACCCCGGCGACCACGGTGGCCCGATCGTGAATCTCAATGGCGAAGTCGTTGCCATGACCTGCGCGCACTTCATGGCAGGGCGCCACCTGGGCTGCGCAGTACCAAGTAACCAGATCCGCGCTGTCCTGCCGCAACTGAAGAAAGGCGTGCCGCAGGATGAACTGGCGCAGGCCTTCCTTGGTTTCAAAGCCAAGAAACCCGCACAGTCACGTGATATCTTTATCTCGGAAGTCGATGAAGACAGCCCGGCCGCTGCCGCCGGCATGAAGGTTGGCATGCAGCTTGTGCGCGTAGACAACTACCGCATCCCGAACTGGGACCGCCTGCGTGAAATGCTGGGGGTAGGCTACATCACCCGCAAACGCAAGGTCGGCAGCATGTTCAACAGCCGCACCGTGGACGTACCGGTCAGCTATGGCGTGCCTGTGGGTACGCACATCCAGTTGACGCTGCGTAACCCGGAAGACGGCACCGAGAAAACGATCGACCTGATCGTCGGTGAAAAGGCTGAGGACTTCTAAACAAACTCGAAGCGCGTGGCGTGAGTTAGCGCCCGACGCGGAAGGGAACACAAGATGAAGAAGATTGCATTGGCATTAGCCATCATCCTCGGGCTCGGCGTCGCCATAAACATGGCACAGGACGCGGCGAAGCCCGACAAGGAAACCAAGTCGGTGCGCTACGTCGGCACACCGTCGATGAAGACGCACAAAGGTCTGGAAAGCCATCGCATTGCGCTGGCCAAGTATGTCTCGCAGTACACCGTCTCGGTCGAGATCGACTACGACCGTGAAGACGTAGGCAGCACGCAGCCCAGCATCCCGGGTATCCCGGGCATGGGCGGCCCGGACATGAGCGACCCGTTCTTCCGCTACGACATTGGCCCTTTCTCGGGACTGGTCGTTGGCCCGAACCACATCCTGATTTCGGATCGCTGCCTCGGCGACTTCAGCGAAGACGGCCCCAGTGACGCCGTGCAGGCCATCACCGTCACACTGCCAAACGGTGAACGTTGGCCGGCACGCGTGCTCGGTCGTCACCAGCAGATCGACATGGCACTGCTTGAGCTCGATTGCGTAATCAACGAAACCTGCCCCGAGCTGGACGTTCTGAAGTTCCCCAACAAGCGCATCGAACTTCAGCGCGGCGAAGGCGTCGTGGTCGTTGGACGCGGACAGAACCCACTGGGTACGCTCGTCAACGACGGCATCGTCAGCGCCCTTGAGCGCGAAAACAACCGCGCCTTCCAGCTCGATGCCCGTATCGGCAACAGCACCCTTGGCGCACCCGTCGTAAACACCAAGGGCGAGCTCGTCGGCATGGTTACGCTTCACAACCACGCAACGTTTGGCCAGGCCAGCGGCGTCAGCTACGCGGCCTACATCGACGAAGTGCAGGACGCGTACGAGGCCATGAAGGAAGGCAAGTTCATTGCACGTCCGCCTTCCCCGTTCATGGGCATCGGCGCAAACAAGAAGTGGCCAGACAAGCCGGGGCTTGAAATCGGTAACGTCGTGCCGGGCAGCGGTGCAGAAAAGGCCGGGCTGCGCGTGAACGACATCATCCTTCAGGTCGAAGGCGAAGACATGAATGAGCTTGAAGACCTGCTGAAGGTGATTGGCGAATCCAAGGTCGGCGACACGCTTGAGGTCAAGATGCTGCGCGGCGAGGAAGAGAAGACCGTGAAGGTCACGCTCGGCCCACGCCCGTAATTGCACGTAAGCGATAGCCACGGCTTTGCTCGAAACGGAACTTTGAACCGGCGGAACGCCGGAGAGGAACAAAGATGAAGAAGATAATCACCGCAGTCGCAATCAGCCTGTTTGTCGGCGCGACGATGGTTCAGGCAGAGACCCCGCCGCCCAAGCCGACACCGGCCGCGGCCAAGCAGGATGCGGAAGTCATCAAGTTGACAGCGCAGTTGTACCCCGCCTTCGTGCTGATCGGCGGCGGCAGCGGCGTCTGCATCAGCGAAGACGGCTACTTCCTGACCAACCACCACGTATGGAACCAGGCGGCAGCCCCGGCCGAAATGGTCGTGAAGTTGGCCGGAAACAACCGACGCTTCACCGCCAACGCTGTTGGTGCGGACCCACGCGGCGACATCGTGCTCGGCAAGCTTGAGCTTGAAGAAGGCGAGACAGTCCCCTTCGTGAAGATGGGTGACAGCGACAAGGTCCAGATTGGCGACCTTTGCCTGTCGATCGGCAACCCCTTCCTGCTTTCCGGGCAGGGCTCGGAGCCGACGGTCACGTTCGGAACCATCACCGCAAACAACCGCTTCCAGGGCGGCTACAATGACTGCATCGAGATCGACACAGCCATCAACCCCGGTAACTCCGGCGGCCCCAGCTTCAACATTGATGGTGAAATGATCGGCATCAACGGGCGCAACATCGCAAGCCACGGCAAGCGCTACAACACGGGTGCAGGCTTCGCGATCCCCGCCAACCAGATCAAGAATTTCCTGTCCACGCTAAAGGCACAAAACGGCGGGGCGATGGTGGTCCGCCACGGTCTTGTCGGCGGGTTGAGCCTCGACATGGGCAGCCAGAACGGCGCCATTGTTCGCGGCGTTGACGACGACAGCGACGCAAGCGATGCAGGCTTTGAGCCGGGCGACGTCATCGTCGCCGTAGACGGCAAAGAGGTTTACAACGGCTACCGCTACTACGGCATCATCGGCACCAAGCCGCGCGGCAGCAGCTTTGAAGTCACCGTCAAGCGCGACGACAAGGAAGTGAAGCTCAACGCTGTCAACGCCGTACCAAGCGAAAGCGGCCAGTTCGGCACCGTGCCACGCCCGGACGACGAATCACGCGGCGGCGGCGGCATGCAGAGCATGTTCGGCGACCCGTTCAAGCTTCCGCCCATGAAGAGCAGCCTTGGCTTCAAGGGCAAGTACAACACCGACCGCAAAGTCGGCGGCTACGTGATCAGTTCCGCCAAGAAGGGCGGAGCGATGGCC
>JAGQRE010000059.1 GCA_020425695.1 Planctomycetota bacterium | reverse complement strand
CACTGGGACGCCAACGCGCCGGGATGCGCACGCTCGACTTCCGGGAAGTACTCTTCCGGCAGAGTGTCACTGATGTCGATATTCGTGTCCTTGGTCAGGAAACAGAAGTTTGCCAGCGCGTTGACGACCGTTTTCTGGAACCCGCGCTTGTAGAGCTGCGCTTTGGGGAAGATGTGGTGGACGTCAAGCCGGCTCATCTTTCCAAGCAGGCTTGCTTTCAAGGGCAGCCCCGTGCCCCAGTCCCGAGCCTGACCCATACGTGTAATCAGATAGAGCACCGGATAAAAGCGCGCGCCCAGGCTCCAGCCGCCGAAGTGGCCGGGCTCAGTGCGCAGGCCGCCATGCCACAACCGCAGTTGCTCAATCAGCTTGTCGAGCCCGCCATTGGGACCATCAAGGGCGGCAAGGTCTTGATCGATGTACGACTCGGTTGAGCCCGAGAATCGACCCCACATCCCCGCCTGCACAAACCAGAACAGCAGCTTGTCGCGCTCCTTCTCGTCCATGGTGCCCTGGCGCTGTTCGAGATACCGGACCATCACCGGCACGCCGAATCTGCCGAAGAACACGCGGTCATGATCCAGCCCAAGACGCCCACTGATCAGGTTCAGGCACTTATCGATATGTTTGTTGGCGCGCTTCAGGGCGTCCTGAACCTGCTCAGCATCTTTGTCGTGCAGGTGTTGAAACTTGGCCTCACCGGTCAGGACGGTATTCACGGATCGCAGCAGCCAGTCCAGATTGAAATGAAAGTCAGCGCTCGCCCATTCCTTGAGCTTCGCTTTCATGGTGTCACGGGCTTCCGGCCAGTCCGCGCAGATCTTCGCAAGCGCCAGGTCCCCCTTTGACAGCTTGGTGCCGCCACTGTTGACCCGGTTGAAAATGTCCACAACAACGTCCAGTGACTTGTCGGTTCCGGTGACTTCCTCGGTATGAAGATCAATGTCCAGGATGCCTAGAATGCGTGAGATCCGCGCCGAGTACTTCACGGCCCTGGTGCCGATGTCCGGGTTTTCAGCGAGCCGCTCAACGAGCTTCTCGTGGCCGTCCTGGCCGTGGCTCATCAACTCGGTTACGTCGATCCAGAGCGGGTCGTCTTTCATCTTGACGGGCTGGTAGAACGAGAACACCTCGTCATCCAGATGAAACTGAAGACCGGTGAAGGCCTTTTCATTGCCATCGAAGAACTTGGGCGGTCGACCTCGCACTACACCGTAAAGCGACGTCATGCGCTGCTGGCCGTCCAGCAGCAGCTTAACCACACCCGGCGCGAGCTGTGCATCTCCACGATGCTGGGCGGTCTTGGACTCAGTTACCCAAACCAGCAGGCCGCCGACCGGGTGACGCCGATACAGCGAGTCAAACAACCCACGCACCTGGTCGCGGTTCCAGACGTACCCGCGCTGGAATTCGGGCAGGGCCATGTGTCCGTTATCGATGTGATCGAGAATGGTTGAGATCTTCATCCGTTTCCCCCGATGCCTGCGAAAACCGTGTCGCTGAAATGGAGCTTTTTCTGTCGTTGGTAGACTATATCGTGAGATCATCTGCTTATCTTCTACTTTGAGTTCCGCTCACTGATCACGGGATGAGGGCTGGAATGCAACCTCCGCCGCGAAGACCACGTCCACCCAGACGCCAGGGTATGCCGTCGCGGCCTGCTCTTGTTTCTCAGGCTGGGCCGGTTCCAGGCAGGCGGTCGCGTCGACCGGGCAGGCGTCCAGCGCCACCGCGCACCAGCAGTAACGGTACGGCTATCGGAATTGGAATCGGGGTCGCGGTTGCTGCGCTGTTGGCCGTGATCGTGGTGGTGGCGACGTCGGGTGGCTCCGGTACTGCAACGACAATTCCCGCCGGATCGCCGGAAGCCGGGGGATCGGACAGGGTTCAGTCACAGGCAACCACGGAGACGAAGCGCGCCGGCGGTACATCCACAACGCCTCAGCCCAGTAGTGCACAGAAAACACCGATCATCTGGTTCTTCGGGGTTGGTGACGGGAAAGTTGTCCCTTTCGACATCGACAACCCAGAAGAAGGCGCTAAGGCCGCCGTCGCTGAAGTATTGAAGCCGTACGCGCGAGCGGGGCTGTCGAAGGAGGACCTCGCTGAAATGGCGCGGAGCTTCAAAGAACCGACGATGGGCTACGTCCAGGCCTGCCAGGACTGTGAGGCAGCCATCCAGGCGCACATCAAGAAACATCCGGAACACGCTACGCTGGTACCGGCTGTGCGGGCGTCGATCAACATGTACGGCATAAACGGGGGTGCACTTGGGCTGCAAACTGTGGGCATAACGGCAATTGAAAGCACGTTTGCTGCCGAGGCACGGGCCGCCGATGCCGAGAAGATCGCCAAGAAGTACGGCGGCTAACGCAGGAAGGTAAGTTGCATGGCCAGTCTGATCCCCCGCGCAAAGCCGTCTGATTTCAAGATCGGCGTGAAACCGCCATACAAGGCCAAAAGCTCCGGCAAGGAGAAAGAGCCACTCGGTATCGTCTATCACGTAACACACATTGAGGGTGCGCTACAGATCGCTCACAGTGGGCAGATCCGCGCGCATCTTGTCTCAGACACCAGTCGCATGAACGCCTTCCGCGTAGAAGTGGTGTGGCTGTCACCCAATGAATGGTTCAAGGGTTCCATGTATGGCCAGATCCGGTTTGTGATGGACTGGAACACGCCGATCAAAATGGAGACCTATTGGGTAGAGGCGATGGCCTACACGCCACCCGCACCGAGAATCCTGTTCGCGATGCCGGCAGACATCCCCACGGGGCTAAAGATGGCAAAGTACGATCCCAAGGTCGGCGACGGCCCTTGGTACGTCGATGCCGCAGGCATGAACTGGTGGCATGGCGACTACACGCTCGAATTCATGTACATGGGCGACCTTGACCTGAAGTATGTCAAACGTGTGGATTTCGTCCCACATCACTCGACCCACTGTCTGCTTCTAAAGGCACCAGCCAGCGATTGCCCAGATGCTTCGATTAGTGAATTCGAAGCTGGGGCATGCTTTGTAGCTGGATTGATCTGCCGAGGACTGCCCAGCTTGAACGATGCATTTCAAGATCCCAAGGGGTCCGGCTCTGCAAGCCCAAGTTTGCGTAGCGCCTTGAGCCACATAGGCACATGGTTCATTCCGTCGGGGGGTTACAGCGGTAGTCTGACCACTGCGGACCCAATGTCGCCGACGATTGCGCATGCGATGTTTGCTGCGATGTCGCGAAAAGCCAAGGACGAGGTCAAGGCTTTGGCCCGGATGTTCGTTTCCGCTGACGAAGCCAGGTCGGCCATCAAGGTTGTAATGGCACGCCACTTTAGCGTGACTGCGTCAACGCTTTAGACAGCCGAAGCAGCGGCAAGACATCTTTGACCTTGTGCAAGTAGCCAAATGGGGACCATGTTCATGAATCAACCCAGGAATGAGCTCGGGAGCGTATTTGCTGGCAACGGCGAGTTCGGTGGCCGAGGTGCTGTTTGCCCCCATTGCGGCGTCTACGCAGCCTTCGCCAACGCCGGAGTTGTAAACTGGCCGGGCACGCCTGCGACGTTCGCGAACAATCAAGCCGCAGACGTCGTATTCAGTCGATGTACCAATTGCGGGTGGGGTTTGGTCGGCATTCACTACAGCGTTCAAAGAACTGCCGCAGTTCAGGGCGAGTTGATCTATCCCAGCCGGGTTTCATGGCCAGACCGCGCACCGAATGGTCTTCCGGAGCCGATCAAGCGGGCTTATGATGAAGCGAGGGCGGTCGTGGGCACATCCGCGATGGCTACCGCCGTACTGGCCCGGCGCTGCATACAGCATGTGATCCGCGTTCGGCTAAATATTACGGGGCGCACTCTATTCGGCGAGATTCTGGAAGCGGTCAAGCGGCCGGAGCTGACCATTGCGACACGTGATGCCCTCGACCACGTACGGCAGATTGGCAATTGGGGCGCGCACCCGATCAAGGAAGCCGACGAGTCCGAAACCATCATTGAGGTCACCGAGGAGGATGCGGCCTACACGCTGGACGTAGTCGAGCTGCTGTTCAACGACCTGTATGTTGTACCTGCCCGCGTGGCCCGAATGCAGAACCGCATCAAAGGGGAGTGAAGCGCGCCTTGCGTCTAGGGTGGCATACAGCGTGCTGTTGCGTTGGTTCCCACTGAACAACAGGGAGGTCAACAATGGGTTGGCATTTCAGCGGAGCGGTGTTCCAGATCGCGGGTCAGCCTGTAACTGTGAGCAGTGATGGAAACAACGTGGCGTTCAACTGCGTGAACATCCTAGGCAGCGGTCCAGACAAGCGGCCTTGCGGCCAGGCCGTCCTACTGGTGTATCAACATGGCCGGCGAGGATCAGCGGCGGCCATTCCGGCGGAGTGTCCCGCTTGCCACCGGCTGTACTTCCTGGATCCCCCTTATACGGATCCACCACCAGAGCCACCGGCTGGTCAGCGACAGCTGCGGAACGCCGTTATGAACATCGTCTAGGCTGCAAATGAGTGAAGAAAGAGCCACATCGCCGTTTGTCCAAGAAATCCTGCCCCTATGGACCAGGTACTACCTGTCGACTGCCCAGCGGAGAGTCGTGGACCTGTTGCTTGAGCACGATGATGACCTAAGGATCCCGCGTCCATCGCGAGGCTTCCTTTACCAGACTGCACTCGACGCAATGGTTCTTGATCTTGTCGTCCTGTGGGACAAGAACGGTGAGGGGTCCCTTCTGAGCGTTGCCAAGCGCCTCAGTTCGACGCCGGCGAGCCGGCTTGAGGAATACACGGGGCAGATGCGGATTGGGCAGGACGCCCGCAGCGCGGCACAGTTCGTGAATGATCAGCGAACCGGAATCACTGATGCCCTAGACAAGCTCATAACAGCACGGAACAAGACTATTGCTCACCTTGATCGGCCTGCAGCCCAGCAGCCGTTTGAAGTAACGCGGGAAGAAATTGATGCGATTCAGGCGGCAACCCTCGCTGCCCTTCTCAAGCTGGATGGGCTGGTTCACGCGATCCCGGTTGTTGGGGGAGGCATGATCACCCAGGCCGGTGAAAACCTCGTGCAGGAACTCCGCAAGCCGCGACGCGATGCCGAATAGGCGCGGAAGGGGATGCCGAGGCGGCTTTACCCAAACAGAAAGTCGAAAACTGCAGCGCTGCCTACTGCCCGTGTGCCGGGGAGGTCGCCGTAGGCTGCTAGCAGGGCTCGGGGCGCGATGTTTGTGAGGATGCAGCCTTCGACGGACCACCCGGCCAGGGTGTCTTCCCATCCGTCGATCTTCATCTGGTGCAAATACTCGCGCACCCAGTTGATGCGGGGCTGTAGCTGCTTTTTCCAGGTCACGCCAGACTTGTCGAAGAAGTCGAACTCGTCGCGGAATTCGGGCGTGCGGACGGCCGCTGAGGCATACTTGCATTCGCAGACGGTGACCTGCTTGCGGACGCGGTCAAAAACTACGAGATCAAGGTCGTCGTATTTAGGCGGCACGCCCACTCCACCCAGTTGCTTGCCCTCCGCAACGTAGCACGCGTAGCGGTCGCCGAAGACCTTGTTGCTATTGTCCGGTTTTTCGATGCCTGCGAACTGCAGCTGGTACCACGCAAGATGCGTCGAGCCCCGAGCCTGTAGCCTTCGGCGGATTTCGGCGACGTCAGCCGGTACTTCCAAACCACCGCGCATCGCGTCATGGCCGATCTCGTAGACCGTCATGTCCGTAGCCGATGCGCACATCATGGCCATCGGTGTGCCCCGATCAATTACGGGGAGCATCGCGAATGCTCGCGGCGTGACCTTCAGCCAGGGTGACTTGGGGTCAAAGCACGAGTCTCGATACGCCTTGCTCGCTGCCGTCCACTCCTCCATGGCGTTGTCCACGAATCGCCTGCAGTCGGCCGGATCAGCACCGGACTTGCCGTGGGCGCCCTGGATCAGATCAGCAAGGTAGCCCAGCTCGTACAGTCCTACCTCGCCCGCCAGTTTGCCTTTCTGTTGCGCCCTCACGATCTTGAACAACACACGGAGAGGCCACAGCTCGATGCCGTAGATGGCCTTCAATATGGTCTGGACCTCTTCCCTGCTTTCTGGCGTATCGACCAGCTTGTGAAAGCGCGACATGTCCGGCACGTGGTCGTCGGGTACTGCTGGATTCAGATTCACGATATCCAGCAGGAATTTGGCATGCGCAAGCTTGTCCTCATTGAACTGCAGCACCATCCGGTCGGACTTCAAATCACGGTCGAGCTTCGTCTTGGCAAACGATAGTGCGGCCCAGGCTTCCGACGCGATCAGCCAGACATGACAGTCCTGCCATAGCCGCTCCGCCGCGATGGGCGTTTCTCGACCGGCGGCGACGGCGCTATTCACTTGGAGGGGGCCATCGGCAGACAGCATCAGGCAGATGGCCTTCGCTGTTTCGTGTGAGAAGTGCAGATACGGGCCTATCGGAGGCGGCAGCTGGTCCTCGTCCCACTGCTTGATGAAGGGTGTCGAGCAACGCTCAAATCTGTTCACCACGAAGCCGATTTCTTCCGGCAACGTGATGTCCGCCAAGCTGCTGCGGGTTGCTTCTGCCAGCGCAGTGCAGATGACTTGCAGTACGCGCTCGGGGTCTTTTCCTTCGACGGCCGAGCGGGGGATGTCGAGGTGTCCCAGATTGAAGTAGGGCATCTCGTGCTTTTCTTCGTCCGGTTGAGGCGCGGGTAGTGGTGCTTTCATGTCCGGCTCCGCGTGATTCCCGTTGCTTGAACGCGCACGGGTTTCGGCCCGGCGGCTTGTGTTAGGTTTCAAGGTGGTGGACGGCGGCGGCGGCGAAGGCGTTGTGTGCTTCCATCTGTGCGGCCACCTTTAACTTGAGCTTGGCGAGAAGGTCCAGCAGATACTTGACCCTATCGACTATGCGCTCTTGCTCTCTTCGCAACGGCAGCCTGAACTTCAGCCGTTCAACTTCCCGTGTAGAGATGTGAGGCACGCCATTGCTGCGGCCAGGTTCGATGTGGTCAGTAAACTCCGGTGAGTTCAACCAATCGAAGAAGTAGTCAGCAGAGATCGAAGCTGGGTCAACAAATTGGGGGCGCGCAACCCGCTGCAGGAGCAGGCAAGGCAAATCTTCAGCGTCAATGCGCGCTACTTTCAGCCCTGTCGAAATCAACGGTCGATCCAGAGCAAGCACGATATCGCCGTCGTCCAATGCGAATCGCTCGAATTCCACTGCGTGTGCCTCGGAGACTCGCTTCTCGTCCTTCCAATCCAGTTCGGCATGTCCGATGTTTTGATTTCGCACCACGCGCACGCCGGCGTCCGTGTACCACGTGCTTTTGAAGGCATAACCGTTCTGAAACTTGGCGACGTCACCCACGCTCACATTCTTCTCGCCGGCCTTCTCGTCTGCATCCTGTGCGACCAGGCGGCCTCGGACGGCTAGTTGGAGGATGGTCTGGCGGAGGGGCTCGATGTCGGCGGGGTTGGTGAACAGGTCGTGGATGTTGTCCGCGATGCGGCGCCAGGCGGTTTCGACCTCTTCGGGAGTGTCGGCCTGCTGGAGCGCGGAGAGCGCGGAGTCGCGCAGCGCCTTGCGCGTCGTTTCGCGGGCGTCCCGCGCAGCCTCCAGCCTGTCGAGCAGGCCCATCAACTCATCTACACGGGCCACGATGCGTTGTTGTTCGGCAGGTGGTGGGATCAGTACGGGCAATACGTAGGCATCCTCGCGGTTCAAGCCCGGTATCGCGGTTGCACGGTCCAATTCGTCGAGTCGAGCTGCACGAAGCACATGCGCCGCAAACTCTAGGTGCATGCCGCCTCGTGGAACGACGAAGTAAGTCGTGTCAATTGGCCAGCAAGGCCCCGACGCGATGTTGATGGCACCGGCTGAACCCTTACGCCCGACAACGACGCAGGGGTCGCGGACAAGTGGCTTGTCATGGCGTCCAACGGCGCCGTTGGACCCATACACTTCAACGTCGCCTGAATCGTTTCGAGCCTTGGAGGGAAGGTTCTTGCCGTACTCCAGGTCGAACACATCACCCAGTTGAACGCGGCACCACTGATCTGGCACGTCGACACTAGCTTCTCGCAAAGAGGGCCGTGGCTTCTGCTTGGTCAGGCTCTTGGTTTCGACCAGACGCTGGCGCTCACGCCGGATACGTTCGACCAGCGCTGACGCCGGCTCATCGTGAGGATCGTGCGGCACCAGCTTGCCGCGCACGGCCAGTTCCAGGATCAGCTCGCGCAGGCGGTCTGCGGCGTTGGGTGCTTCGGCGAGAGTGTCGAAGGCGGCGATCAGGTCCTGCGGGGTCATGCCTGCTCCCCTGACAACGCCGATTCCAGCACCTGGCGCAGCTGCTCGCGCAGGGCGGTTGCCGCTTCGCGTTCCTTGTGGAACTTGTTCAGCAGCTCATCCGGGTCGTCGTGGCCGGCCTCCGGCGCGTTGGGGTTGCTGATGTCGAGGTTGAAGCCGCGTTCGCGGAACTGGTCGATGGTGACGTTCCAGGCGCGTTCGTTCTCGACGCGATTGCCCCACCAGGCCTTCTCGGGCTCGAACTCCTCGATGCGCATGGGCTTGGTCTTGCTGTAGGACTTGTAGCCCTCGGGGTACGGGTGCTCGTAGTACCAGACCTCCTTGGTGGGCTTGCCCTTCTCGAAGAACAGGACGTTAGTCTTGATCGACGTGTAGGGCGCGAACACGCCCTTGGGCAGGCGCACGATGGTGTGCAGGTTGCACTCGGTCAGCAGCTTTTCCTTGATGCGGGTTTTGACGCCTTCACCGAACAGGGTGCCGTCGGGCAGAACCACGGCCGCACGCCCGCCCTGCTTGAGCATCTCGATGATGAATACCAGAAACAGGTCGGCTGTTTCCCGCGTACGGAACTCGGTGGGGAAGTTGTTCTCGATGCCGTCTTCTTCCATGCCGCCGAATGGCGGGTTGGTGAGGACGACGTCTACGCGGTCGCGCTGGCTGATGTCGCGCAGGGGACTCGACAGGGTGTTGTCGTGAGCGATGCCCGTGGGTACGTCGATGCCGTGGACGATCATGTTGGTGACGCAGAGCAGGTGCGGCAGGGGCTTCTTTTCGACGCCTCGCAGGCTGTTCTGAAGCTGGGCTTCCTGCTGGGGCGTTTCGACCTCGTTCCTGCGTATGTGCTCGATGGTGCAGGCGAGGAAGCCGCCGGTGCCGCAGGCCGGGTCCAGCACCGTTTCGCCCAGCTTCGGGTTGATCATGTCCACGGCGAACTGGGTGACGGCTCGGGGGGTATAGTATTCACCGGCGTTGCCGGCGCCCTGCAGGTCCTTGAGGATCTGCTCGTACAGGTCGCCGAACAGGTGGCGCTTGGTGGCGTCGTTGAAATCGACGTCGGCCTGCAGCTTGTTGATCACCTGCCGCAGCAGCGTGCCGGACTTCATGTACTGGTAGGAATCCTCGAACACGCCGCGCACGAGCAGGCGGCGCTGTCGCAGTCGTCGGGCCGCCTTGGCAGCCTTGTTGTTGCCCTCGACCTGCGGGCCGACCTCCATGCCCTTGAGCGCCGGGAAAAGTTGCTTGTCGGCGAAGTCGAGCAAGCCGTCGCCTGTGATGCCTTCGGGGTCTGCGGCCCAGGTTTTCCAGCGCAGGTCGTCAGCCTTGCGGGTTTCGCCGCCTTCCTGCCAGGTGATGTCGGTCAGGGGCGAGACGTAGTCGTCTTCGATCAGCTCCAGTTCCTGCTCGCGGTCGTCCCAGATCTTCAGGAACAGCAACCACACGAGCTGGCCGATGCGCTGGGCGTCACCGTCAACGCCGGTGTCCTTGCGCATGATGTCCTGGATCGACTTGATCGTGGTGGATAACGCCATGGTTTTGTTCCGGTTCAGGCTACGTCTTCGTAGAGCGCTGTCTCCAGCTTACGCAGGGCCGCGACATAGCCGTCCTTGCCGCCGAAGCGATTGACCAGCTCAACGGGTGTACCGATATCCGACAGCGGCTTTACGCGCAACACGCCCATGTCCTCGACGGACGGTAGGCCTTCGTCGGCGTACTTATTGAGCAGGGCGTCGAGCACGGCGCGGGCTTCGTCGCCGTACTGGGTGTAGACGTCGCGCTTCTTGACATTCTCGGCGCGCTCTTTGCGCGTGAGAGGCGGCTGGTCGTAGACGACGTGGCAGATCAGGTCGAAGGCGTCGAGGTCTTTGCCGGCTTTCTCGCGCAGTTCTTCGAGGAACACGCCCTGTTCGCTCAGCTCGGCGATCACGGCGGCCTTCTGGTCAGCCTCGCTCCAGCGCCGCAGCCAGGCCTCGATGGTGGCATAGTGCTTCTTGACGGTCTTGCGCGTGTAGTCGGTGAGCGATTCGGTTATCAGTTTGCCATCGGGGCCGTAATACTGGACGCGTTCGGCCAACACCTCAACCGGTACGTTGCTCACGTAGTACTTTCTGGCACCGCTTGAATCGTCGTCATCATCGTCGGTGATGGGCGGCACGTCGTCGTCCGGTGCCGGTTCCTCTTCGGGCGGCACAGGCGGGTCGTCGCCCTTGGGTTCGTAAATGACGATGGGCGGGCCGTCGAAGTCCGGGTCGGCGAACTGGTCGGTCGCCTTCTTGAAGTCCATGATCGTGAACCAGAGCTTGCCGCTGTCTTCGTGGATGCGTGTGCCACGGCCGACGATCTGTTTGAACTCAATCATCGAGTTGATGGTCTGGTCGAGAACGATCAGCTTGCAGGTTTTCACGTCTACGCCGGTGGAAAGCAGTTTCGACGTCGTGGCGATGACCGGGTACCGTTTTTCCGGGTGGATGAAGTTATCCAGCGCGTGTTTGCCTTCCGGGTTGTCGCCGGTAATGCGGGCGACGAATTTGGAGACGTTCTCGGCTTCGTGCGGAAACACCTTCGCAACTTCGTTGACCAGGGCGGAGCGCATGCGTTCGGCGTGGTCGATGTCTTCGCAGAACACGATGGTCTTGCCGTATGGGTCGGTTGCCTTCATGTACGCCACGACCTTCTCGGCGACACGTTTGGTGCGTTCGCGCAGGACCAGCTTCCGGTCCATGTCTTTCTGGTTGTAGATGCGGTCTTCGATTGCTTCGCCGAGGTCATCAGTCATGCCCGATGACGGACGCCAGCCTTGCAGGTCACGGTCGAGGTCAACGCGGATGACCTTGTAGGGCGCGAGGAAGCCGTCCTGGATGCCCTGTTTCAGTGTGTACTCGTAGATCGGCTTGCCGAAGTATGTGAGCGTGCTGACTTCCTTCGTTTCTTTCGGCGTTGCGGTCAGCCCAAGCTGAATCGCCGGCTGGAAGTAGTCGAGGATCTCACGCCATGCGCTGTCTTCGCGGGCGCTGCCACGGTGACACTCGTCGATGACGACCAGGTCGAAGAAGTCAGGGCTGAACTGTTTGTAGACGTTCTGGATGTCTTCCGTGCCGCTGACGGCCTGATAGAGCGCGAGGTAGATCTCGTAGGCCGGGTCCATGTCCCGATTCTTCACCTTCGTCATCACGGTACCGAAGGGTTTGAAGTCATTGGTGATGGTCTGGTCGGCGAGGATGTTGCGGTCAACGAGGTACAGCGTGCGCTTGACGCGCCGGGCCTGCCACAGGCGCCAGATGATCTGGAACACCGTGTACGTCTTGCCGGTGCCGGTTGCCATGGTCAGCAGGATGCGGTCCTGACCGCGTGCTACGGCCTCCAGTGTGCGCTGGACGGCGATGCGTTGGTAATACCGTGGTTCCTTGCCACCCGTGTCCTCGTGGAAGGGCTGGCGGGCCAGTTTCTCTGCGTCGTCGGTCAGGCCTTTCCAGGCGCGGTACTTTGACCAGAGTTCGTTCGGTGTTGGAAACTCTTCCAGTTTCAGCTGACGTTCGACCGGCGTCGACAGGCCTGTGCGGTCGTGAAAGATGAACGCGTCGCCGTTTGACGAGAACACAAACGGCACGTCCAGGACTTCTGCGTAGTCGATTGCCTGCTGGGTACCGCCGCCGACGGGGTGGTTGTTGTCTTTTGCTTCAACCACCGCGATGGGCATGTTGGACTGGTAGAAAAGGATGTAATCAGCGCGCTTCTGCTTGCCGCGTTTGGCCATCTTGCCACGCACGATGACCTGCCCGGCTGTGAAGCTGAACTCGCGCCGGATCTGTGTGTGCCTATCCCATCCCGCCTGGCTGATCGCCGGCGTGATGAACTGATCGCAGATGTCGGCTTCCGAGAGCGCCTTCTTGTCCATCCGTGGGATCCGTTGTTGAGGCCTGCACAATATCAGCATGGCGTTTGGACGTACAACTTGCGACGGAAACCACTGGATTTGAGCGGATTCAAGCGCCGAGCCTGCTTCACGTGACACGGTAATTTCCGGACGCGCCACCTTCGGGAATCCGTATGTGGCTGCATCGGATGCAACCATGCATCTGACAGAATTCATGGAAACACCCGGCCATATCGAGGCTAACTTTTGTGCAATTTGACCACGTCTACGGACGTCGATCTTGATGACGACGCCATTGAAGGCGTTTTTTGGGTTCGCTGTGGGGATGGTGTACCGCAGCTGGCATGCCTACATCCGTGACCTCGAAGAGCCGTCGCATTCGGCAAGCTTTGTTGGCTCAGCTGCCTGGTTCGTGTACCAATCCCAACTCCCACCGGATCCCCTTCATTGGGGCTGTTGGTCCCGCTTCGGAACGTAGGGTTAAGCCCGCCGCCTTTTGCTTGAACCTTGAAGATTCCGAGTTCGATCTGTGCCGAGGCTTGATCGAAGCAATCACGCTGCCGCTCGATTTCGGCTTTGAGCGCATCGCCTCTGAGTTGGCTCATGCCCTAAAGGTACGGGATGGATCAGCAGAAGCAATGAAGGCGCAAGTGCAACGGGCGTTGCAGGCTTTCCACTTTTCGTCCGCAAACTTGCGACCTACTTAGATGGGAGGAAGATGCGGCCAACGGAGATGAGTAATGGAAGCATGGAATCTTGGCGTCACCATAATCGGACTGCTGCTAACGAACGTGGCGGTGGTCTTTCAGTTCAAACATCAGAAGAGTCAGCTTGAAGACGCTGCGAAGGCACGCGCAGCGGACGAAACTCGATTACGATCTGAAGAAAAGCGGTGGGCGCACGGTCAGTTAGCGGACAAAAGGCTGACCGCCATGATGGCAACTCTACGCTTTGTCGCCCGATGCCGTGTTTATATGGCACTCCCAACAGCAATCTTGAATCACGAGCAGAAGTCAGAGGCGGAGAAGGCCTTCGTTAACTTCTGGAAGAACACTGACCCACACATCAAGGATAGGTTCGATACGCTCACCAAAGAACTTATTGACGGGCTGGTCCCGGTCGTGGAGACCCGCTATTGGCTAACTGGCGCAAAGGACCTGTCAGTGGTGAAGGCGTTCATAAAAGCATATGAGACGCTGTTCATGCTTGTCATACAACACAACAGAGTGTTTGACGAATGGAAGTCCGCTACAAAGACTATGTTGGATCAGTGCGAAGCTATGGAGCTGTGGTTTCGGACACAACTGGACCCGGAAACCGTCGTGGCTGGGATGCACTCAGCAGCTGCTTCAGATGAAAAATAACGATTGCGGCGAGGTCTTCGCTGTCGTCGAGATCGGAACTGTGCCAAGTTAGCGCGACACGGGTGGGCGAGGGGTCAGTCAGACTCAGTTGTCTGAATTCGTGAAAGTACAATATCTCCGTGAACGCTCCTTTGCCTTGGTGCCAGCTTTCCTCCAAACGTCATGGTTGTCTCGCACAGCGAAAGCATACTGAGCCTGCTAATTGACCCATCAACAAGACTGCGACCCTGCGGGGTGTCCATTTCGAGTTCAGCCACCAGACGTTCGATAATCGCATCCATTGAGCTATCGTTTACTTCACCTTCGGAATTCGACGGGTACATCCCCGGTTTTGGTAGGGCTGCCAGAACCCTGCTTTCCATGCCCTTTTCGCCCTCTTTGTGGCTTGTTCGTATCGTGTCACGCGCCCTACAACCTACATTCCAAGCATGTTAAGCCCTTATATATCGGCCACTGAGTCCGGTGGTCGAGCGTGAGTTGTAGGTATCTTCGGTGGGTTTGAGCGGGGTTTTAGGATGGCTGCATCCGATGTAGCCACGAGACAATGACGTAATGACGCAAATGTCGATCTACAACGGCACCTAGCATTCGAAGTAACCCCCATCATCAAGAAGTTCCTTCGGACTTACTCCCTGAATCCATGCGTGAATGTCCAGAATGTCTCCGTGATAGCAGTTGTCTCCCCTCCGCCCAACACCTTCTGGGTGGTCAGTACTAAAGCACGCCCATCTATCGGGATTCTCGGCCAATTGACCAAAGCAGTCATGGTGGCCGCAGATGGGACATGTACTGCTGCCTCCGGGCGGAAACACTTCGTGGTGATCTCGCCGATACAGGGCGGCGGCATCCTGAAAACTTCGTGAGGGCTGCCACGAATCAGCCAGTCTGTAGCTCTTCATTTCTGTTCTGCACTTTCTCTTTTAAGACGCTTTTGAACTGAGGCGTCGCGTCATTGTGTCATTGCGTCATCGGCGCTGGATACATCCGATGCAGCCATGGAAGAGGCACTCGACTTGGAAGTACGGGAGTGGGCCCTCGCGGGCCCACTCTGGCTACACACAGGTCTAGGTAAAGAGGTCATCAAAGTCGTCTTCATCGATGTCTTCGTCGTGCAGTTTTTCGCTGATCCAATCTGGGTCTTCAATCAGAAAGTCGTCAAACTTCACGTCGCGCTCGATCCTCAGCCGGCGGCTATCACTCGTTCGCTCGCGATGAATGTAAATGCCGAGTTCTTCAAGGTCCGGGGCAAGCTCTTCAAGCAGCCGTGACAAAGCTTGTGCGTTGCCGGGCCAGTCGCTTGGCCTCCTGTCGGGCACACGGTCTGTCAGTTCCGCATGCAGCTGTGTAGCGCTCCCAGCAAACGGGCCCTCACCAAGGAGTTCGAGAAGCGGCGGCACGAGCGGCATGTCCATCAGCCTGTCCACCTTCGCCTGCTGCTGTACCTCGAACATCGTGCTTGTGAAATGGTTCTCGTCCCATCCGAACGCTGGCGACGCTGCTTCCACAATTGCGGCAAAATCAGCAAGACGGGGTAGTTCCTTCACCCGAACGTCCGGCAGGCGCTTGAGGCACGTCTGTACGCCATGGAGCAGCGCCCCTAACGCCGACGGGAACAGCTCTTCGTATGCGTCCTGAAGCGAACTCTCTTTCATCCGATCAGCCGGTTCTACTGCTGCCATACGGATCTTGACCACCCGATCGGCGAGATCGGCGCGTTCGACCACATCCGTGATGGAATTTAATACGATTGGCCGCCGGACCAGGATTCGGAAGATCGCCATGTCCGTATAGAGCCCGCGACGCTGCATGCCTGAACCGGTCGCCAGCCGGCAAAGTGAGTCCGACATCGCGGGACTGATCACTGAGACGTTGTCGTACGCGACGATGGGCATGTTGGCAGCGGCGACCAGAAGATCACGCTCGCTTGAAGGGAGCGTCACTCCAGACCCGCCGGGCATGAGGAAACTCAGGAGCATCCTTGTTGCCGTGGATTTGCCGCAACCCTGAGGGCCCTGCAGATGCAGGATCGGTTGCGCTGCCCACCTGATGAACCATGACAGGAGGCAGCCGATGGTCAGCGTCTGCGACACAAGGTCTTTGATATTGAAAGCGCGGAGGAGTTCGAACAGGCTCTCCGCAGAGCTCGTCTCTGCCGGCACGGGAAGCGGCTTCAGATCGCGCAGGTGCATGAAGCGCGCCGCCGGACTATCGGTGTGGCGGATACCATCCGCGTTCACTTCGAGAAAGGTGCCATCCTCGTTGGCAAGGTCGACAGTGACGCTCTCGCGTTCGCTGGCCACACGAATGTGGGTCTCGACCGTGCTGCCCTTCAGCTTGGCGAGCCTGGTGATTGCACCAATGGCTTCCCGCATCGCCGCTTCCTGAGGTACGGCGTTGTAGTCCGACAGAAAGCGCTCAAGAAGGAACCCGGCAAACTCTTCGCTCCTGATGTCCACCGCCCTGCCGCCCGCGAGGTTCGGTTCCATCGCGACCGGCCTTGCGAACTGGTCGACGCCGAGTTCGGCATTGCGGACATAGCGGAGAAGAATCTCTACGACCTCACCCTTCTTCATGACAGACGAGGCCGAACCGGGTGACTTCGCCATGCCACCGCCCCTGCCAACCAGATTCCGGATCGAATGGGGCGGCGTTCTGAACTGGAAGACTTTCGCCTTGCGGGTGATGGACCCCGTCTCTCCCGTTTCGGAATTCACGTTCGACAGGACGCAGTTCGGCGGCCAGAAGACACGGGCAAGGTCGTGCGTGTTATCGACGTGAAAACCGACTGGCTGGGTATTGCCCACGCCGGCCTCGTTCAGCTCTTCCTGGAACTGTGCCGCCGCCGTCTTCGCGATGTCTTTGTACTCTTCGGGGTTGTCAATCGTGTCAGGCAGGAGGAAGGCCACCCGGAGCCCATGCGGCGTCTGATAAACGATGTTGGGCTGCATCGCCGCATCGCGACACGCCTTGAGCCCATTGCGAAGGGAACCCGTATCGAGAGCCCGCTTTTTGGAACCCTCCCGCAGATCAAGGTCCAACATGATCATGTCGGCGCAGTCCCAGTCCTTCCCGCGTCGTTTTTCTCCCTGCCAAACATGAGGCGAAATCCAGTAAGCCTCGTCAGCCGGCAGGGCTTCGAGCGCTTTCATCAGACACGGTCCGTCGCGCGACTCAAGCTGGATCACACGGCCAACGTCGGCTCCGGGCTTTCCTCCATCTCCGGCAGGTCCCAGGCTAAACTTGGCTTTGGGCAAGGTTGAACCATCAGCTGCATTCTTTGCCTCAGGCAATTCCTTGGTCATCTTTGCTTCGTTGATCGTCTTGCTTTTCTTCATTTCGTGTCCTGTGTTTCCCCGGCTAGCGGCGTTTCGAAGCGTGAACGACGATCCACCTATCGATGACTTCTTCTGACAGGAGGATTTTCGCGTTGCAGCAAGAGCGCGTGCGGATCGACTTAAGGCGTCCCGCCTGAACTTCTCGACGAAGGGCAGAGACGCTGACATGCGGACCGAGACGGTCTGCCGCCTCTTTCAGGCTGCAAAGGCGCTTCATAGCGTTCCCGGGGTTGCCAAGGCGCAACATCCGGAATGTCGGATCACACGTCCGAACAATGCGGGCGCAACGCACTTGGCGGGTTAAAGTTGGGTGTTTGACTGGGAAGCCATGACGTACCTAGCATCCCTGCGCTCTGCTGGCGCCACCTGTGCTACCATTGCGCAGCACTGTTCGTATCCCCCGGGCAGGGGTAGAGCGGCTGAACCGCTCGCCAGCCATCGCAGCCAGCAATTTTCTGTTCACATATTGAATAGGGAACAGGACCAAAAATTTTACATCAGTGATCTTGACGGGTCAACTGCGATTCTATTTTTCTTGGTACCGCGACAATCCCAATTGGTGCACTGTGAGTAGACTCGAAACTACTTCGCCAAGACCCATCGCTACTTTCACCGATTTTACAGTCGGGTTCCTGTCCAGTACCAGCGGCCTGTAATGCCGCTGGCAACCTTGGCCCAAAAGCCCTGCCACATGGCAGTAACAGCAGGTCGGATTCCCAGCGACGCGGCGTAGCTCGTGAAGTTCTGGCGTAACTTCTGCGGTCCGATCGCTCCGGGGCCCTCCTGGTCGAGTTCTTTCAGCACTGCTTCCCAGCCCTTCTTTGGAAAGACCGGTGCATCCAGTTCGCCATTCGCAACTTACGCAGAGCGCATGCACGAAAGAGCTCGCTATGGCAGTCCGACATGCTGCAACAGCCCGGAGCATTTGTGTTTCTCAAACTACAACTAGCACGACGGATTGTAACGAATCCTGATTCGCTACGGCTTACATTGGCGGCATGTCTGAGCCCGTACTTGATCTCGACTCGCTGAAACCGGGACGCTTCTACACGCTGCGCGTTCTCGCCGTCGCGTCCGGCCTGCCGGTTTCATCGATTCGTCGCGCGGTCGCTGACGGTGATCTAGTCGCCGTGCGCATGAAAAGGAGTTGCAACTCGCCGATACGGGTCCGCGGTCGCGTGTTCATTGCCTGGGTAGACGAGCTTGAGTCAGAGGAGGCAGTAAGGGTATTGAGTCCGATCGAAACGGCGCGGATCAAACGCGAACTTGATAAGCAATGGCGCGGCGAGAGATCCCCCTGACGTCCGCCTTTGCGCCATTAGCACGGGCACCCTGTGCGATCATGAACCACGCAATCAATGCTTCAGCCCCAACCCTATGAATCAGTAACCCAAAAGATTCGAGTAGGGCATGGGGAACTGCGTGAACGGGGTAGAATTCTGAGAACAGGTCGAACGCTGCTGTCCACTGCGGCTGGATATCAGCATGCTTCGTCCCATACTCAATGAGTTTGTCAGCATTAGTTTTCTCTCGCATGACAATCGGGCGCTGCTTACCTTGCTTGACCTAAGCGCAGGAGCGCTTGATGTCATTCAGCAAAAACCCACGGACATTGTGCAGGTTGCTTGCAATGCAGCTGTTTGTCGGAGGCTCCTTCGGGGCGTAAGTGTTGTTCCAGCCGAATCGTACCCATTCCGGCAGACCAATATCGTTGAGAGCATTGAGCAGGCGGTGAACAGTGGATGGCGAAAACTGGTTCAACATCGCCGTTCGGGCATGACTTGGGCAGCGCAACTTCACCGGGACGCCATAAAGTAGCGATGCTGGTGCGCTACGCATCTTCTTCGCCGGCTCCGCGAGCCCTGGGGTCGCCGATTATTGTATCAGGTCATTAGTATCCAGCATTGTAAGCCTCCGAGCTACCGTTTCATGGGCATCAATGATGCAAACGCAATTCGAGTGCTTGTGGCTGCATCGGATGTAGTCACTTTTCAATGGGGCGTCTCTCTGGTGAGGGCCACGCCTGCCGAAGATTATTGTGACGGATCCTTGTGGATGTTACGGCACGTTTCTGCTGGACGAATCATGTGCCTCGTACTTCTCTCCCGGGACCCTAGATCGGCTACTACGAAAAGTAAGCGAAAGCATGTGTACCGGTTGCGCCCTGGGTCACGAAGCGTGTAGCGGTGGTCGAATCCGCCGTTACGGACGATTGCCGAACTCGTCGGCGTTGCCCCTGCATGGCTGAAGTGGAAACCCGAAGGCAGCAAGCGCGAGGTAGCTAAGCTCTTTCGTAACAGCAGCGACGGCTACCCCGCGCCTGTGTATTCGATGGACGATCTATGTGAAAAGGTTGGCTGGTACCGCGAACAGCGGGACGCGCTGCTCTTTGCTGAGGTCAGTTACCAGTAGCTCAGTCCTTTGGTTCGAGCAGCTTGTAGTCATTCTGTAGAGCGGCTCTTCGGGGTTTCTTTCCCTGATCGGACACTTTGTTTGTGAATGTGCCTGCTAGATAGACACCTACGATATCGCCATCCTCGTCGTAAACGAATCCGAATAGGTAGGCGATGGCTTGGGGTTCACCATTCGCTGATTCCATTCCCCCAAAAGTCGAAATGACGCTTGAGGCGATGTCGCCGAATGCTTTTACGGCCGCGACAGGAAACGCGGAATTGTCGCTTTTGTCTCCAATGGACTCAAGAAGCCAGCCATCGCGGAACTTGAACTCGAAATCGGCTTTTCCTGCCCTCGCCCATGTTTCAACACGATACTGGCGCTTCTTGTTTGGTAGGTAGATCAATTCGGCGTTCCAGACGTCTTTACTTGCAGGCTTCGGATCTTCAAGTAGCGCTGCTGTTCTCGGGGGGTCGGTGGGTTCACTACCTTGGTTGTCCGGTAGAATTGGCCCTTCCGACTGCGGTTCTGCTCGTGGGATGAGTCCCCTCTCTGTCTTGGGTTTGACAGGAACGGTGACCTTTCCCAGCGTCATCAAGATGTATGGCTCGGGCTCATAAAACCTGTATCCGGGTTTGGATTCATTTACTTTGGTCACGCGCTCAATGGTGTAGCCAGCACAGCCCGTTACCATCGTGAGTGCAACAAACAGCATGAGTGCAACAGAGAAAAGCAGAGTTCTCATGGCAGTTCCTTTCTCAGTTTTGAAGGGGCTGGAAGCGTATGACGAAAGCCACGAACACGCAATATCTTTCCGATAGCTGTCGCATTCACGTGAAAAGACGGTGTTGTCTACGTTCCGAGCGACGGGTAGAACGCTTTCCATGAAGGAAAGTGCCGACAAGCTCCAACACCATGACCGCCTGGTATCGCTCCGACCTGTTCCACGGTCAAAGTTCTATGTGGTCTGGCAGGACTACGCCTTCGTATGGGACGGCATGACGACCGTTGTGCCAGAGCGGTTCAGATTCGATGGCGCGTCAATCCCGCCTTTCGCATGGCGCTTCACCACTACCCCGTACGATCCACGGATCATCCGCGCGGCATTGGTTCACGACTATCTCTACACAACACACCGCATGAACGGCGACGTAGAAATCGATCAAAAGAAAGCAGACCGGATTCTGCTCGCAATCATGGAAGCCGATGGCGTTGGGCCGATCCGTCGGAGACTGGTTTATCGCGCCGTCCGCTGGTTTGGTGGAAGACACTGGCGAAAAAAGTTGACGCAGCAACGCGTCGCGCTTGGGCATGCCGTCTGGGCAAAACAGATTGAACTGAGATCTGGCAGGATTACTGCTCAGTGGTTCGAGTTGTACGGCTTCCCGCCTGCATTGATGGCGCAGCCATGATCCAAAACTGGGAGGTAGCCAATGGATGAGTTGATTGGAAGGCGTATCGAGTTTGACTATGCATTTTTGGACGGGAAAACCTTTCAAGGCCGAGTACAAGCTGTCATGGGTCCTTCCCTACGCATTGATGAATTAAAGCGAAAGAAGGCTGGTAACAAGTTCGTCAAACTTGACGAACTAGAGGACGATTGCTGCTTCAACACTCGCTTCCTGCCGAGGATGCAGATTCTGGAAGGGTAACTGTGCGGACGGTTAGGGTCGGGTTGCATTTCGCTGAAATCAACCACTAGTAGAAGTCTTCGGGAACTGCGGATATTGCCGCAAGAAATTCCGTTCCGCATGCCGATGAAACTCACGGCTCGCTGCGGTATGCTGCGAATGTGCAGTGCACGCCCGGCGGGATTTGAACCCGCATCGGACCCTTCGGCAAAAGGTAGCTCTGTCCGTTAAGCTACGGGCGTGCGCTGCACACTCATCTCCTTCTCTATCGGCTTTTTCTGCGGCAAATTAATCTGGTCCTTTTCAAAAGCTTTCCCACAGGATGCCGACATTCGCGTAAGCCTTTGCTCAGTCGCCATTTACGTGCGCTGCGTTTCGAGCTAGAGTTTGTAGGAGATACTGCAGATACGTAGGAATTGTCTGTGACTAAGAAAACAGCCACCCGAAACCGGGTGGCTGTTCTGAATTCGGGCGTGTTCTGACTACGTGCTTACATCGCTACAGCCTGGCCGCTGTCGTCCGAAAACACGGCATCCAGTCCCATGGCAACTTCAATGTTGTCGCCTTCGTTGCGCTCCAAGACCTGACTGCGGTAGTACCGGGTCGCGATGGCTGGCGAATGCCCGCACCACAACGCCGCAACGCTCTCGGGCACACCCATGCTGGCGCAGTAACCGACGAAGTTCTGACGCAAAGCTTGCGGCTTGATTTCACGTAGTCCGATGGCCTTGCCGACTTCTGCCCATGCACGGCGTACATAGGTGGGCGACGGCTCGGGTTGTTCTGTCGTCGGCTTGCCGCATGGGAGAATGTAGGTATTGGTTCCAGCCCGTAGTTTCAATCTTCGGAGTTCTTCCAACATGCCTGGTGCTACATCACTTTCTGGAGCACCCGTCAAAGGCAATACCCGGCGCTTGCCGGTTTTTCCGGCACGAATAGTGATGCGGCCACGCTTCAAGTCCACGTCCGACCATTTCAGCTTGAGCGCTTCACCAAGCCGCATGCCCGTCAACGCAAGTAGTACGAAGAGCAGCGACTGGGGCGTAGCAGCGGTAGCAGTTGCAGGTTGCGCCCAATTGCTCCGTTTCTTGTCCCGGACGACACGGACGTACCCCGGTTGCTCGCGCTCGACCAACGCAGCATGAAACCGTTTCAGTTCATTCGGTGTGAATGCACAAGGTTCCGGCGGGTCGACCCGTTGCAACTTGCAGGCGTGTTCAAGTGGTTCGAAGTCGGGGAACAGGCTTGGCCGGGATTGGTTCAGCCAACGTAGCATTGTCATGAGGTTTCGGCGTGCCTTGTTAAGGGTCGCAGCGCTTCGCTTGACGATCTTCTCTCCGAGTTTGCCGGGCATGGATGCGAGCGACTGGAAGAAACCACGAATCTCGTGCGGAGAAAGTGTGCCGGTGCGGATTCGTTTGTGGCCGTTTGCCTCCAACCATGCCAGAAAACGGTCAATGGTTATGTGCAACTCATACGCCGATGATTCAGCAAGGCCGACCCGAGCGTTTGGGTTGTTCCTTCTGGCTTTGATGCGCTCGTCGATGTCTTCGCGGTAGGTCTGAATCGCATCGGCTAACAGAGTGTCGAAAGCGGTCTTCACGACATAACCACGTGCAGCGTTGGCCTGACCTTCGCGAAAGTCGACTGTCCGGGCTTGGACGCGTTCGCGCTGCTTATCCTTTGCAACGCCGTCGAGGCACTCGCGAACTGTCTTCCCGCTGCCGTGGTCGTAGTAAAAGAGATAGTCCTTGCCGCGCCACTTCATAACGCGGGGCGGTTTTGGTGGCCGTGGCATATCCGTTCTCCAAAGGTTTGAGTTGCTGCTCTTGGCGGAGCCTGTACACGAAATGTACAGGAAATCCGATGGAAGTCCGTACAAGCCATAGCGGACACGACAAGCCATGAGAGCAACCAGAGCCCTAAACTGAAAGCTTTCGTAGCATATCATGCCGGCGGTGAACTAGTTGGCGAATTCAGTATTTTAGGATTCATAACCCTGAGGTCGCGGGTTCGACT
>JAGQRE010000058.1 GCA_020425695.1 Planctomycetota bacterium | reverse complement strand
GAACAGCTGACTTTGCATGTTTCGGCGTACGGCGTCGTGAGCGAGAGTTCGTTACGTGTTTAAGGGAACAGATCGAATGAATCGATACGCAGCAATACTGACTGTAGCGTTTCTAGGCGTTCTATGCGCGTGTGCACTATCCGCCCAGTTTTCGCTGACGACAACGTTCGCCAACGATAATTCGTGCGGTGGCGGCAACATGTTTGATCTGACGCTCAACCAGCAGACGTCAATCACGGGTGTTGACGTAAACTCAACAGCCGCTGCCGCGACCAGCCAGCCGATTTCAATCCACTACATCACAAACTCGGCTGTTGCGGGTAATGAAACCACACCGGGCAACTGGACATTGCACGAAACAGGTACATATCTTGCAGCAGGCGTAGGCAACGCCAGCAATTTCACGTTCAGCACCCCGCTGGTTCTGCCGGCAGGCACACACGCGATTTATGTCGAGTTCGAGGCGGCATACACGAACGGCGCATTTACGTATTCGGACTCGTTCATGTCGATTCAGACGGGCGTCGGGCTTTGCGGGTCCTTTAGCGGTACCAACAATCCTCGCTCCTGGAACGGAACGATCTATTACTCGTTGGGCGACCCAAGCATATTCCTTTCAAGGTCCAGCGTAGCCATCGGTGTGACCGATGACCTGGGTGACAATCCGCCGGGCACGCCCATCGTTTTGACGTATGACATCCTCAACCCGGCAGTGAACAGTAATACACTCACGATCACGACACCGGTTACTAACCCCGCCAATCTGGCCAATTGCACGGCAAATGTGACAAGCCAGCCTGCGGGCAGCCTGGCCCCCGGCGCTGCCACGACGCTGGAGATCACCGTAACGCCGACGGGAGCCGGCCCCTTTAGTTGTGACGTCTCGTTTGCGAACAATACAACGTTCCAGAACCCAGCAAGCTTCACGATTCAGGGAATCGGACGGGTTTCGTCTGTTGAAGTGTCGGCGGTGCAGCTTGCGTCCATGGGTATTCCAAACTACAGGGGCGGTGCGACCAACATCCTGGCGCATGGGTTAGTCTTCGAGTCCTTCATCAACCCGCAGGACGTAAACAGCGTCGTTATCACCAAGACCGGCAGCCTGCCGGACGCGGACATCGCGGCTGTGAACCTGTGGCAGGACAACGGCAATGGTGTGTTTGAACCAGCAACCGATACGCAACTAGGTGGTAGCCAGACGTTCTCAGGTGGTACTGCGACGTTTACTGCAGCGCCGCTTGTTTCGATTCCGTTGGGCGCGGCCAATGCCGCTACTTTCTGGGTCTCGATTGACCTGGTGGCCAGCCCGACCGCGGCTGCAACCTTCGGAACAAGCCTGAACGCTTCCGGCGACGTCAGCCTTGCGTCAACCGACCCGGCGCTGGCAATTGCCGGGCAGAGCTTCCCATTTGCGGGCTCGACGTTCAGCGTTGCCTCGGCTCTTACGCCGACCCTTCCGTACACGGTGAATTTCGATAGCGCCCTTGGTGGAAACGTCGTGGCCCAGACTGTCGGTGACTTCCCGTCATGGGACACTGCAACTATCACCACGATCACCACTACGGTCGAAGCTCGTATCCAGCTTGGTAACGGCTTTGCGGGTGGCAATGTACCGTTCAGTGCACCGAATATGGTCGGTATTGACTTCCCCAACGGTCAGGCGACGGGAGCGATCGATTTCCTGCTTGATCTGTCGGCTTTCAATGCGACGTCGAATAGCCTGATTCTGGAATTCCAATGGCTGGACAACGGAGATGAAACGCAGAACGATGACGGCGTGTTCGTCAGCGTCGATGGTGGGACAACCTGGATCAATCTGGTTGATCTGGCGCCCGCCAGCTTCGCTAACAACACGTGGTCTACAGTGGTTGCGGACGTATCTGCGGCGTTGACTGCAGCAACCCTGAACTACACCAACCAGTTCGTGATTCGCTTTCAGGCCGGTGACAATGTTCCATTCGGCAGTGACGGACAGTGCTTCGATGATGTCGTACTGCGCGAGATTGTCCCTTCCCTGGAAGTCGGCGACCTAGCCACCCAGGTCACGCCTGCGTTCCCTAATGTCGCAGGTGGCAATACGCAGCTTCTAGCCGGCGCATTTGACCTGACGGCCCTGGTCAACAATCAAGACATCAACAGCATCGTGCTGACCAAGACCGGCAGCCTGCCTGATTCGGACATCGCAAGCGTTGATCTTTGGCTTGATGACGGTAACGGTGTCTTCAACCCGGCGGCCGACACCGCTATCGGCGGCAGCACCACGTTCTCGTCCGGCACGGCAACCTTTGCGGGTATGCCATTGGTGTCGGCGACAGCGGCCCTTAGCCCGACGGCTCGCCTGTTTGTGTCGCTTGACCTGGTTGCAAGTCCGACCACCGGTGCGACGTTTGGAGTTTCCATCAACGCAGCGTCGGATGTGACACTGGTCGGTTCGGATCCTGTCAATGCATCTACTGGCAGCAGCTTCCCGATGACAGGACCTTCGTTCACGGTAGCGACACCGGGTACCAGCCTGCCGTTCTCGGAGAATTTTGACGCGACCCTTGCTACGAATTTGGTGGTTCAAACCGTTGGTGATTTCCCGCTCTGGGACGGCGCCACCATCACGACGGTCACCCGCACGGCTCCAGCACGCTTACGGGTTGGCAATGGATTCGCGGGACCATATACGCCGAACACTGCTCCAAACATGCTTGGCTTCGACTTCCCCAATGGTACGGCCACGGGTGCAGTCGACTTCCTGTTTGATCTGTCGGCGTTCAATGTTGCTTCGGACAACATTGCCGTATCCTTCAATTGGCTGGACAGTGGTGATGAAACGTCCAACGATGACGGTGTGTTCGTCAGTGTTGACGGCGGAGCGACCTGGATCAACCTGGTGGATCTGGACCCAGCTTCAGTTGTAAACGGCGTCTGGATACCATTTGTCGTCGACATCACAGCCGCATTGACGGCCGCTACACTGAACTTCACCAATCAGGTCGTTGTTCGTTTCCAGGCTGGCGATACAGCGGCCTTTACAGCTGACGGCCAGTGTTTCGATGACATCGTTGTAGGCTTCTCACAAGAGATTGACGTACAGCGCCCGACCGGAACCAGTCTCGGGTCAGGTACCGGACCGGCGACGGACAATCTCGGCAATGTTTCAACCAGTGGTCAGACGTTTGTCTACACGATTGCCAACCTTGGTGACCTGCCGCTTGATCTGAACGGTACGCCAATCGTTGACGCGCCAACTGCCCAGCAAAGCAACTGCGGCGTTACGGTAAACACAACCACAACTGCCAATCCAGTTGCGGGCGGCACGACGACGACCTTCAGCGTCACGGTCACGCCTGCAACGCCAACTAATTTCTCGTTCGACATCGTCATTGTCAGTACGGACGCAGATGAACCGACGTACACGATCAATGTCAGCGGAGCCGGTGTGGTGAATGCAGCAGCCCAGGCCGACTTCTCAACAGGATCCAGCTTTGCGGGTAGCACGAACGGTCCGTTCAACCTTGCAGTTGACCCCGGTACGGCTTTGGTCAATGCATCGATCGACCTGACCGATGCGGAAAGCGACACGATCACCGTTGCAAGCATCACCGCTACCACAACCGCCCCGACCGGCATCACCGCCCCGAGCATCCCGACCCCGGGCCAGCCCCTGACGCTGACCTGGACCGGTACGGCCGACGCAAGCAACGCTCCGGCTGTCTACACCTGGCAGGTAACGTTCTCTGACGCTGTCAACGGCAGCAGCATCGTGGTGGACGTGAACATTACGATCAACGACGTTGCTCCGACCAGCACGATCCTGAACGCTTCAGGCGGCGACGGCAGCAGCGGCACGCCGTACACCGGCTCGTTTGTGGTAGGCGACACCGGTGCGACAAGCATCGACCTGGCCACCATCACTGACGGCAACACCGGCCAGACCGTTGCCCTCAACGGCACACCAAGCCAGACCAGCGGCCCGACGGGCGGTACCGGCTTCCAGTTCACGTTGAGCGCCGGCATCCTGACCGTAGCACCGGCGGGTGCACTGGTTGCGGCTGACGCAGGCGTTCAGGTGTTTGACGTGGTCGTCACCGACGGCGGCGCGAACACCACGACAACCTTCAGCGTTTCGCTGACGGTTTCAGGCGTCTCAACCGTGATGGCCTTCACCAACACCAGCCCGCTCGCGGGCGGCACGGTGGGCACTGTCTACGGACCGGTTACGATGGCCGTAACGGGTGCCACGGGCACGGTTGCCTTCAGCATCGTGAACAACACCAACCTGCCGGCCGGTCTTACGCTCAACGGTTCAACGGGCGAGATCACCGGCACACCGACTGTGGCAGGTACGGTCACCTTCGATGTGCGTGCGCTTGATACCACGGCCAACGAAGCACTGACCGGCACGTTTGAAATCACCATCAACGCGGCCGGCGGTAGCAGCGGCGGCGGTGGTGGTGGCGACGACGGCGGCTGCTCAACGGGCGGCACTGGTCACTACAGCTGGATGGTTCTGCTGGGTCTGCTTAGCGCGTTTGTGGTCTTCACCCGCGTCCGCGGCAGCAAGGCATAACCGGACAAAACACCCATAGTGCCCCCACGCACATATGGGAGCGTAGATCAGGGGAGGCCTAACGGCCTCCCCTGCTTCTATTTGCCTCAACTCTTAGAACATCTATGAGCACCAAAGCTCGAATGATCGGTTGGTGATGATTTGCGAACTTGTAGTCCGCACCTATTTATGATTATCAGCACTTCTCTACTGCCTCTAATATGGGAGGCATTCGACGAGATGATTATCACTCTGGCGCTGAGAGCTCTCGTACTTCGTGTCACTCACGTCGGATGTCGCAATTCACCGTCCAGCAGTGACCATTTCCGGTTGCAATCTGGCCACGATGGTTGGCATCATTGAGGCCATTACGAAACCGGACTAAAAATACAACGCTTACACATTGCCGGTATCGCTACCTGTGGGGGATTATTATATGACATTCAGAATTATATTATTGTCTATGGTGGCTTGTCTCACAGCGACCGTTTCGGCGCAGTCAGCGCTCGACATTGGAACGGAGACTGGCACCCACAGCGGTAACTCCAGGGGGTATTACTTTGTTGCTCCGGCTAACATGACGATAACCGGATTGCGTGTCCCGACTGACGCCAGCACAGACTCACAGAGTGTTGAGGTCTACGACATCACCAGCCTGGGGCCGCCGATCACTTTCACCTCTCTCTTCTATCAGAACCAGGTTGCAGGCGCGGGAATCATCAACTGCAACATCTCCGTAACTGCAGGCCAGACCATCGGCATCATGGGCAGCCGCGGCTCGGCGATGGTCAACTCGTACCAGACGGGTCCCTACACATCGTCAATCGGCGGTATCCCCGTCACGCTGACCCGTATCTACACCAACGACTCGGGCGCGCTGGACGTAAACCAGGCCACCAACATCACCGCGGAGCCGGCCTCCGAAATCGGTCGGGTAGAAATGTACTACACGGTGGATTCCACAGACGCGGCTCTCTACTACCCGTTTGAAGAGGGCACGGGTTCAACGACCCAGAACTATGGTAGCTACTCGGCTGCCAGCGGCGCGATCCAAGGTACGGCATCCTGGACGACCCCCGGGCAGGTGGGCGCTGCCGCATTCGGATCGACGACCGGCAACGCCGGTTACGTGGACACCGGCTATGCGCCAGACCTGACCACGGGCGACTGGTCCGTTGCGTTCTGGATGAACACGACTACTGGCTACGGTTACCCGTTCGCTGACGGTGGCTCGAATGGTTTTCGCTGCTTCGTGAACAACAGCAACATTTACCTCTATGGCGGGTACTCGTTGACTTCGGCATCTAGTGTGTCGGACGGGACCTGGCACCACGTCGCATACGTCTGGGACAGTGCCGCATCAACGGTCACTCTCTATGTGGACGGGACACAGGACGCTCAGGCGACGGCGCAAACCCCTCCTTCAACAGCGTGTACCGGACTGCAGATCAGCTACCGCAACTCAAATACAACGCAGTTCGACGGCAGCGTCGACGACTTCGGTTGGTGGGACCGAATGCTCACCACCGGCGAGATTTCCAGTGCGGCGGCCGGGGCGCCCATCGGCTCGGTGGCGGCAGCGTACGTTTCGTCGCTTCCGTTTACCGAGAACTTTGACGGCGCCAATTCCGTGGCCAACATCCGGTCCGTGACGGCCATTGGCAGTTATCCGCAGGCTGCTACAGCGGGGCTGACCAGTGGTACACCCTTTACCAGCCAGGCGGCCGCTCGCGTCCGTCTGATGGGTGACGCGGTGGGATCAACCGCGACCTTCACGCCGGTGAGCGCGCCGGGACAGGTCGTTATTGATTTTCCGAACGGTGCCGGTTCGTTTTATGCGGTCGGTGCCGTTGACGTGTCCTTTGACCTGTCCGCCTACGACGTCTCGACCACCCAATTGAACCTCAGCTTTTCCTGGGCGTCCGACGGTGATGACGACCAGGATACGGATGGCGTATTCATCAGTCTTGATGGTGGAGTCACCTGGCCTGTCTGTCTGTTCCGGTTCCCGTTCAACGGCGCTGGCATTGCCTACACAATGGAAACGATCGATGTCTCCGCGGCGCTGGCGGCGCAGACTTTGAACTACACATCCCAGGTCGTGATTCGCTTCCAGTGCCAGGACAACTACGCGCTCGGGAGTGGCGACGGGCTGCTGCTGGACGACATTTCGCTGAGTGAACCCGGTGCCTCAGGTGGCGGTGGAGGCGGTGGCGATGATGGCGGCTGCTCGACGGGCGGCAACGGTCACTACAGCTGGATGGTTCTGCTGGGTCTGCTGAGCGCATTCGTAGTCTTCACACGCGTGCGCGGCAGCAAGGCATAACCAGACCAAACACCCATAGTGCCCCCACGCACATATGGGAGCGTAGATCAGGGGAGGCCTAACGGCCTCCCCTGCTTCTATTTGAGAGTTTGGCTGGAAGACCCGCGCGGCTTGGTCGCGCCAAAAATCGGAAACCTCGGTTCTCCCAAAGGTAACAAGAAAATTGTCTTTAATATTATACGATGACCTACAAATACTATTGCCGCCGCCCGTTATGTCTTGCATCACACGGTGCATCTATTTGTTTCGGAACAGTTTATGCAAAGCGGCATGCGTTCGCTGCGGAGCTGGCAGTGAAATACTTCCTATAGTTCCCAAAAGTGGCGGACTACGAGCAGATTTGTTGACATAAGTACAACAGTCACAGTGGTTTATGGAGAAACTTCCATGACATTCCGCTGGCGTCTGTGCACCCTTGCGCTAGCATCTCATGCTCATACGCACTGATCGCTCTGCGTTTACCCTGGCGTGGTTTTACCACTCTGCGGAGGAACGCTCGGGCGATACATCGCTTCGTGGGGGCTGGACGTGGGGTCCGGCCGAGCGGTGCTCGTTCTGGTTCGGCGCTATGTAATGGAAGGCGCTCGAAAGACTTGAATGACGAGTGCAGTTTGTTCTTCGGGAGTCGATTCACATGAAGCACGTACTACTATTATTAGTGGCTGTGGGGTTATTGGCGGTGTTTGCGACGGGAGTTTCCGCGCAGGCCTTCCAGAACTTCCGCACGATTACGGCAACGAACGCCGGCGCGAGTGTTCAGACGAACTACCAGGTTCTGGTTGAACTCGACACCGGCAACTTCAACTACGCCAACGTGCAGGGTGCAAACGGCGAAGACATCCGATTCTTCGAAACGGCCGGCAACGGTGGCGGCGCATTGAACTACCACATCGAAACCTGGAACAACACCGGCACCAGTCTGATCTGGGTGATGCTTCCGAGCATCCCGGCCAGCGGCACGGTTGATTTCGAGATGCACTACAACGACGCGGGTACGACAACTTCGGGTGCCAACTTTGCCGCGACCTTCCCGAACGCGTACGTGAGTAGCGGCAACGCAACGCTCACCGGTACGCAGACCTTCGACTGGTTCGAAGTGCAGTCAGGCGACACGATTACCGTGGGTGCCGGCTCGCCGTTTGTAGTAAACGCGCGGCGCGTAATCGTCGACGGGACGATTGATGGAGTCGGCGCCGGCTTCCAGGCTCCTGCCGTCAGCAACAACGGTACCGGCCCTGGTGGTGGTTTCTTCGGCACCAGTTCAGGAGCCAGCGGTGGCGGCTACGGCGGGGCAGGTGGCGATGGTGGTTACGACTCAGGTGATCCGATCCAGGCGGGTGGCGCTGCCTACGGTTCGCCGACCAGCGTAGCCATCCAGATGGGATCGTCAGGCGGCTCGGCCCCCACGGTGACAGCGGGCTCAGGTGGAGGAGCGGTTGATCTGCGCGGATTTCTTGTAACCGTAACCGGCACGATCAACTGCAGCGGCGCGCTCGCCCAGCAGCCCGGCGGTGGTCAGGGGGCTGGCGGAGGTTCCGGCGGCGGCATCCTGATCGGCGGCTACGATGTGACGGTCAGTGGCACATTGACCGCCGACGGCAACGGCGGGTCTATCGGCACCAGCACAGCGAACGATGACGGCGGTGGTGGTGGCGGTGGACGCATCAAGGTGTTCTTTGAGAACACCGGCGTCGATACCTCCACGACGAGCGTTGCTGGCGGCGCCGGCGGTGTTAATGGCAGCGCTGGTACGGGCGACCCCGGCAGCGCTGGCACAACCAACTCGGCGCAGGACAGCACGGTGATTGAAGAAGTCACCAACGCAGTCGGCACGGAGCAGAACATCGGTCCATCGGCCCCCAATATCACAACAACAGCCCCCGCGACGGCGACTGTGGGTGTTGCGTACACTTACACCGTGGCGGCTTCAGGCAGTCCGGCGCCGGCATTCACGATTGCCGGTACGCTCCCGACCGGGCTTACCTGGGACGGCACCAACACCATCAGTGGTACGCCGACGGCAACCGGTGTGTTCGCAGGCATTGTCATTACGGCCATGAACACGCAGGGGACGGACACCGAGAACATCACGATCACGGTTTCAAACAACGTCGCTCCGACCATCACAGTCACCGAGAACAGCAACGCTGTGGCGGCCGATCAGGTCATCACGATCGCGCTGAATGACACGGTTGCAAGCATGGCACTGTCGTTCGTTGCTCAGGATGCCGACAGCGCGGACACCGTCACGGTTTCCACGTCGGTGAGCCCAAGCGGCAACATCACCGGCTTCACTCAAAGTGAATGGGACCAGGCCACGGCGGCCAACCCCACCACGGCAGCCACGCCGACAACCGGCACGGTGGACGTGGCCGGCCTGATCACAGTGATTGTGACAGCCACCGACAACAACTCAGCGGCCACGACGTTCCGTTTCTTCATTCTGGTACCGGTGACCGGCAACACAGCCCCGACCGTAAACTTGGCGACCGGCAGTGCTTTCACGGGCAACGCCACCTCCGGTTTCAGCTACGCGGGCACTGTGGGCACGCCGCTGGCGAACGCCACGCTGGATCTCTTTGACACCGATGCAGACGCCATCGACGTGATCACGGAATCCGGTACTGCCGCCGGCATCACCCTGCCCGGCACCGGAACCGCCATTGCTTCCGGCACGGCGACTAACTGGATCGGCACACCGACAACGGCCGGAACCTTTGTGATCACATACGTGATTACCGACAACAACACGGCCCCGGTAACCGTCACTGTTACATTCAACATCAGCGGCGGCGGTAGCTCTGGTGGCGGTGGTGGAGGCGGAGGCGGTGGCTGCTCAACGGGTGGCACCAGCCAATACAGTTGGATGGTTCTGCTGGGTCTGCTTAGCGCGTTTGTGGTCTTCACCCGCGTCCGCGGCAGCAAGGCGTAGCCAGACGAACCACCTATAGTGCCCCCACGCGCTTTGGGAGCCAGGAAACGCAGCAAGCAGGGGAGGCCAAACGGTCTCCCCTGCTTCTATATTATGCCGAACGTACGGAGCCGGACGTAGCGACGGAAACAGTCAGAACCGTCAGTTGAATCCAAATCCATCCGGCACACTGCGTAGTGCAGGTGTTCTCTAGGACCACGGAATCCAGTGTTTTCCGACAAATGTGCTAGACTACGACCTGCACTGCTCGCACAATACTAGCAATCTAACCAAAGTTTGGATTCGTGGGGGTCCAACAATCGGTGGTGTGACCGTGTGCGGTGGCACCGATTCTCCACGATATCAGGCTACGTTGACTCGGGATCGTCCAATGGCGTGAAGTCGCATTTGTGCGGCGTCACATCAGGACGAGATGCCCGCGTCTGGAAAATGAACAGGAGAGAGCATGAATCGAATCGCGGCCATACTAACCATCGCAGTACTTGGAACTGTCTGCGGTGCGGCGCTGACGGCGCAGACCCTGATGCCTCTACCGGCCCAGACCGGTACCTTCAGCGGCAGCGTCCGCGGGTACTGGTTCACAGCCCCTAGTGACTTCACGATTACCGGTCTTAGAGTGCCCACAGACGCCAGCACAGCGGCGCAATCCATTGAAGTAGTTAGCTTTGGTACTACACCGCCGCCGCTATGGTCATCAACGACAAACAGCTTTACTTCACTTTATCGTGTGGTTAACGACGCAACGACCAATATTCTGACGGTGAACATTTCGGTAACAAGTGGCGAGATCATCGGCATTTTGGGTGCCCGTGGTGACGTCAACTCCTATGCTTCCGGCGCTCCGCACACGTCTACCATCAATGGCCAGAGCGTCACACTCGCTCGTCTGGGTATGCAGTTTCCAATCTCAACGACTCCGGCCCAGGACATCTTCACAGAGAGCACTGGCAGCATCAGCCGCGTTGAAATGTACTACTCGGTCGCAGGCGATCCGGAAATTGATATTCAGCGCCCGGCCGCGACTTCGATTGACTCGGGCACGACGGACAACCTTGGCAACACACTGACAGGCGCTACGGACCAGTACACATACACGATTGAGAATCTCGGCACGACGAACCCGTTGAACCTGACCGGCGCGACTGTTGTGGCGATCAATAACGAGACGAATTGCTCAGCGACTGTGACCACAGGCCCTAGTACTTCGATAGCAGCGCAAGGGACGACGACGTTTGTTGTCGATGTTACTTCGTCAGGAGGAGGAGCATATAGTTTCGAGATTTCGATCGCGAACGATGACACAACCGGTGGTGAAGACCCGTACATCATCAATGTCGCCGGGTTTGCAGGCAGCACCCAGGAGATTGAGATTCTTTCGCCTACAACCTCAAGCATTTCTTCGGGGGACACGCTTACGGTTTATGCCGCACAGGTCGGTGTTTCCTCGACAGGTACCTTTACGATCAACAATCTCGGTGTACTGGACCTGACCTTCAGTGGTACCCCAATCGTCGACAAGGGCACTTCTGAAGTAAACTGCACGGTCGGTATCACCCAGCCGACCAGCCCGATCGCCGGGCTTGGCAACGATGTATTCGATCTGGACATCCAGCCCAGCGCAGCGACTTTCAGCTTCACACTGACCATCCTCAACAACGACGCTGATGAAGGCTCTTTCGTAATCAACTTCGTTGGTGAGGCGAAGGCCACTGTGGCAGAGCCCGAAATCGCAGTGTGGGATCCGAACAATGCGGACGTTGCCAACAACGGTACGTTCAGTGAAACCAACACCGGGACTATGAGCTTCAACCGGGCCTTCACCGTCCGCAATGAAGGTGGCGCAGCCCTGAACTTGAACGGTACTTCCATAATCGCCGTATCAGGTGAAAGCAACTGCAGCGTCGTTGTAACCGACCCGGCTAACAGCCTTGCTGCAGCCACGACCTGGCTTGCGACAACTGATACCTTCAGCTTTGCGATTACGCCAACTGCGGCAGGAGCCTTCAGCTTCACCGTGACCATCGCCAACAACGACACCGACGAAGCGCCGTTTGTGTTTACATACAGCGGCCATACGACTGTGCCTTCAACTACTACCAGTGGCGGCGGTGGTGGTGGAGGTGGCGGAGGATGTGTAGCCACCAGCAACGGTCACTACAGTTGGTTGGTTCTGCTGAGTCTGCTCAGCGCGTTTGTGGTCTTCACACGCGTGCGTGGCAGCAAGGCATAACCAGACAAAACACCCATAGTGCCCCCACGCACATATGGGAGCGTAGATCAGGGGAGGCCTAACGGCCTCCCCTGCTTCTATTTGTCTCGGTCCGGATGCGACGATGGTTGTGTTCGAATGTGCGTGACCTGAACCAAACAGTTGATTGTGTTGCTGGATGCCATATCAAGACTGTAACGCCCAATAAATACGCCGAAGCAGTCTGCTTTAGACCTAAAAGGCTGGACGGCTCGCCGCACTCATTGCACACTTCCAGCCTGCCAACCAAGCTTGGGTTCGTGGGGACACGGCAACCGGTGGTGCGACCGCGTGCGGTGGTGCCGATTCTCCCTGAAACAGGCTACTTTGATTGGGACCGCCCTGCGGCGTCGAGCCATCGTTGCTCGTCGCATCAGGGCGCACGGGTAAACGACTGGAGACGATATAGATGAAGCGCTTTCTGCTAGTGGTAACGGCGGTGTTGCTGGCGGCCGGACAATTGTCGGCACAGCTGAACTTCATTGATAACTTTGAAGGCTCGGTTTCCAACCGGTCCACTCAAACTACGGGCACCTTCCCGACCTGGACAGGCTCAGCGATCGGAAGCGCCACCTACGCCACAACCGGTCGCATCAGATTCGGAGCTACTGCCGGAGGTCCAACCCCGACCAGTGGATCAAATCACGCCACCATCGATTCGCCGACGGATAACACAGAAACAGCCGGGGCAATTGACTACTCGTTTGACCTCAGCGGGTACACCGCAGCCGCAGACACCATTCTGGTCGAATTCCAGTGGGCAGACACAGGAGACGAAACAGACGCCGAAGACGCTGCCTTCTACAGTCTGGACGGTGGTACTACCTGGAACCTGCTCACAAAGTTCACTCCCGGCAGCAACACCGACAGCATCTACAACCAGGTCAGTGTTGACTTGTCGGCTCTGTTGGTCGCCGCAACCCAGAGCTACACCGCGAATGTTGTCATCCGCTTCCAGCAACAGGACAACTTTACAACTCCTACAGATGGGCTCTGGTTTGACGACATCCGCGTCTACGAGGACGTTTTCCCGGGTTGCACGCCTTCATCCGGTTCCGGGTTCACTGGCAACGATCAATCGGGCTTTGACATTTCCGTCGATTTTGGAACCACGTTGACCAACGCAACCCTGGATTGCGACGACCCAGACAGCAGCAACATCGACGCGACGATTACGACCTCCGGTGCAGCGCCGGGCATCACTCAACCCAGCAATGTCACGGGCGGCGCAGTTATTTTTCAGATTGCCTGGACGGGCACGGCGGGTACGACCGCGGCAACATACACCTACACAGTGACCCTCAGCGACGGGACCAACCAGACCGTGTTTGACGTCCGAATCCGGGTTGTCGACCCGAACATTCCGGGCCTTTTGTACTACCAGTTCAACGAGGGTACCGGCTCAACCACCGCAAACCTCGGTGGCGGCGGAGCGGCCAATGGCACGTTCTCTGCAGCCCCGACCTGGGATACGACCACACAAGCGCTTGGTGCTGCGGCTGTGACCTTCACCAGTGAAACCCTGACCACCGGCTTGGCCGGAAGCGCGATTGGTACCAACGACTTCACGATCGAGTTCTGGATCCGGACGAGCAGCACCGGCTTCGAAGACATCTGCTTCGATGGTGGGTCAGCCTTCCTCATCCTGGACAATGGCACAGCCGGAAGTCCCGCCGGTTCCATCTACTACGGTGACTCTGCCGGGGCACTTCCGGGTGTCACCCCGATCAACGACGGGAGCTGGCACCACTTTGCACTTGTCAGGAGTGGCACGACAGTGACTTCTTACGTGGACGGAGCGCAAGACGCACAGACGACGCTGGCTGGCAACTGGATTGGCGGAGCCTTTCAGATTGGTGGCGCCCCGATCGTGGGTGCGACTCTTCAGGGGTCGTTGGATGAGTTCCGCCTGTGGGACGATGCCCGCACTCCATCCGAAATTGCCGCAACCATTGCCACCGAGTTAGGCGGCTCAGGCCCGTTCGCCCCGGTGGCGGCTTCGACGTCCGGCTCGGCGTTCACCGGCAATACAGTTACCGGCTTCAGTGCAACGAGCAGTTTTGCCACGGCGCTGGCGAACTTTAGCCTGGACATCAGCGACGCGGATACAGCCAACATCAACGCGACCATCACCACCACTGGAGCGGCACCGGGCGTAACGCCGCCATCAAATGTGACTGCCGGCGCGGTTCCGTTTGCGTTGGTTTGGACTGGTGTCGCTGGATCTGCGGCGGGCACATACACGTACACCGTGACACTTGACGACGGTGGGTTACAGACCGTGTTTGATGTCAGAATCACCATCGTTGACCCGAATGCTCCGGGATACCTGTACTACCAGTTCAACGAAGGCACGGGCTCGACCACAGCGAATCTCGGAGGTGCCGGATCGGCCAACCCCAGCTTCTCGGCGACACCGGGTTGGGATACTTCCACCCAGCAACTCGGTGCAGCGGCGGTCACCCTCACGACCGAGAGTCTGAATACAGGACTGCCAGGCTCGTCGGTGCCCGGTGACTTTACACTCGAGATGTGGCTTCGCACGACCGTGACTGTCGCTGACATTTTCGGTGACACGGGAGTCTCCAATTTCCTCGTCGTCATCGACGACGGTACCTGGGGAGGAACCCCGGGTTCGGTCAGCTGGCTTGACCTGGGCGGCGCGGTGTCAGGTGCAACAGCCGTGAATGACGGTAACTGGCACCACATTGCCATCACGCAGTCAGGAAACACCCTGACGATTTACGTTGACGGCACGCAGGATGCGCAGGGTAACTCGACCGGAATCGGCGGCGGAAACCTGATCTTGGGCACACAAGGCACCGTCGGAACCTACGCCGGCTCATTTGATGAATTCCGTCTTTGGGACGTTGCCCGCACGCCGTCGCTGATCGCCGCAAACATGAACAATGAGATCGCCTCAGGTGACCCGGAGATCAATGTACAAGAGTCCTCAGGACCGACTGACTGGGCGAACGGCTCCACGCAGAACATTGGTGACAACGTCACGGGCGTAGCGAGCACAGGGACGCTGATCATTCAGAACATCGGTTCTACCAACAACCTCAACATCACCAGCATCACTGCAACGCCTACTGGCGTCGGTAACTGCACGATCAATACGACCGCGCTTGCCCCGGCATCTCCGATCGGGCCGGGGGCCATTGCCACGTTTGACGGCACGATTACGCCGATTGCTGACGGCCCCTTCGAAGCCACGATTACAATCGTCAACGACGACGCCGATGAAGGTACCTACACGATCATCATTCAGGGTAACGGCGTGTCGCCCGAGATCGACGTTCAGCGCCCGGTCGCTACCAGTATCGCCGACGGCGGCTCTGACACCGTTTTGGGCACCGTCGATTCAGTGGTCACAACCTTGACCTATTCCATTGAAAACTCCGGTGCAGCGACAGGTGACCTCGACGACCTCAACGTCGTCATTACGCCGGTCAACAATTGTGCTGCCGTACTGAATGGTGCGCAGCCGGCCGGACCGATCACTGCGGGTAACACCGTCAGCTTCTCAGTAGATGTAACACCCAACTCCGCCAACGCCTGGAGCTTCACGATCACAATCAACAACAACGATGCTAACGAGAATCCGTACAATATCACGGTCAGCGGCACGGCCTCTGCCACACCAACGCCGCAGCTTCAGGCCAGCCGTACGGCCACTATAGCCAGTGGCGGCACGGACACCGTGTTCGGTTCCGTGAACGCCGTTGCGTCGAACCTTACATACACCCTTAGCAACGTGGGCTCGGCCCTGCTGACTTTCTCGGGCAACATTACGGTCACGGCCGGCACCGGCGCACCGGCCATCGGCACGATCACACAGCCGGGTGCGACCATTGCGGCAGGCAGCAATGACACTTTCTCCGTGACCATCACACCAAGCACGGGCATATGGACAGCCACTGTTTCCATCCCCAGTGACGACCCGAACAGCCCCTACACCTTCACCATCAGCGGCGACGCACAGGCCACCGCAGCCCCAGAAATCGCTGTGATTGACTCCAGCAACACCGACATCGCGAACGGCAGCACCTATTCGGAATCTGCCACCGGCACGGCCAACTTCAGCCGTAACTTCTCGGTTCAAAACCAGGGTGCAGCGGCGTTGACCTTGACGCCCAGTGCCACGCCGGTCGTGATCGGTGCACTGAACAACTGCAGCGTTACCGTCACCTCGCAGCCGGCTTCCTCGATTGCAGCCGCTAGCTCCTCACCCTTCATCTTGAGCATCACGCCGACAGCGGCTGGCACCTTCAGCTTCACGGTGACGATCGCCAACGATGACACCACGGGCGGCGAGAACCCGTTTGTCTTCACCTACAGCGGCAACACCGCAGCAGCCAGCAGTGGCGGTGGCGGGGGTGGCGACGACGGCGGCTGCTCAACGGGCGGCAACGGTCACTACAGTTGGATGGTTCTGCTGGGTCTGCTTAGCGCATTCGTAGTCTTCACACGCGTGCGCGGCAGCAAGGCATAACCAGACCAAACACCCTGAGTGCCCCAGCGCACTTTGGGAGCCTGAATACGTAGCACACAGGGGAGGCCTAACGGCCTCCTCTGCTTCGATTTGGGAGATTGGTTTTGAAAACTCTGCCAATGCCAGCGCCCGCGTCTTGTAACACTTATGTGATGACTTCTACCTCTATTGCGCTTTCACCACTCCGCACAGGGGCGTTGGCGCGATGCACTGCTACAAGGGCTGGTGAGTTTTCGCGGTGCCAACAAGCGTGCCGCCCTATTCGCAATCGCGCGCGGTGTTGAGCAGTGCCTGTGCGACGGCTTTGGCCTCACGGGCTGGGGCGGGTGTTCTGGTGGCTTCCGCTCTCAGCTTGGCACCCTCGATCAGCAGCAGGAATTGGCGAGCCTTTGCCTTGGGCTGCTCTAGCTTCTCCTCCGTCGTGAGTTCGGTCAGCCAGTCTTGCATGGCGCCCATCACCGCATCCACGGTCTGTCGAACTTCGTGCCCGGGGTCGGGGTATTCGCTTACGGCGTGTATGAAGCTGCAGCCATAGAAATCGGGCGACCGGAACCACTTCTCAAGCGCGTCGAAGATGGCCACCAACTTCGAGCCTTTCGCGCGCTCGACGCTTTGCTTAAGCCAGGCCAGGTGCGACTCGCCTCGCCGTGCCAGGTAAGCTGCGACCAGCGCGTCCTTGCCTTTGAAGTGCCGGTACAGCGTGGCCTTGGCGAAGCCTGACTTCTCCAGCACCAACTCGACGCCGACGGCACGGTAGCCGTGTTCGTTGAAGAGTTGCCCCGCAGTATCGAGGATTTGCTGACGGATGTTGGGGTCCTTGGTCCGCATGGCTCTCTTCTAACACGGAAAACAAATTCAGAAATCCGGGAACAGGACCGCGCCGGGTGCTGTTTTTGGTGTGACTATAGAAAGAATGGTCTTTCTACTTATGGATGATCCACTGAAACGGAGATCGACATGCAGCGCATTCCCTCAGTCAGCCCGGCAACCGCACAAGGCAAACAGAAAGAACTGCTGGACGCCGTCAAGAAGAAGATGGGCGGCGTACCCAACCTCGTGCGTGTTTTCGCCAACTCACCCAGCGCGCTTGAGGGCTACCTCGGGTTGTCCGGTGCCCTCGGCGGCGGGAAGCTCGACGCCCGCCAGCGCGAGCGCATCGCCCTTACTGTCGCCGAGGCCAACTCCTGCGCCTACTGCGCCAGTGCCCATACCGCCATCGGCAAACAGGTCGGGCTGGACGACAGCGACATCGCCGAGGCCCGTCACGCCGACAACAGCAACCCGAAAGCCAGCGCCGGGCTGCGTTTCGCCCGCAAGGTTCTGGAAACCCGAGGCAAGGTCAGCGATGGCGACCTTGAGGCGGCACGCAAGGCCGGCTACAGCGACGAGGAGATTCTCGAAATCGTCGGCAACGTCGTGCTAAACATCTACACCAACTACATCAACCACGTTGCAGACACCGAGATCGATTTTCCGAGCGTAAAGCCCGAACCAGCGAACGCCATCGCTTAACGATGGAACTCAGGGGCGGGGAAACCCGCCCCTGAGAAGATGCAAAGAGGGACGAGCGCCCAGAGTTCACCACTTCATCGGCTAGGGCGGAAAAGCGTCACTCTGTCGGACAGAGGTAAGAGCCCTCTTCGTGTTTCCCCCTGAAATCCTTGGCTCAGCGTTTTTGTCGCAACCTTGTTCCGCAGCCAGGGTTTGATGGGCTGAATCCTGTGCGGAGATGGCTATGAACCGACGTTTGCTGCTTGCTGCAACTCTTTGTTGCTCCATGCTTTGTGGTGTTTTGGCGGTGTCTTCTTCGCCCTCTCAAGCGCAGGAAGAGACGGCTCCGTCGGCTGACAAAGCGGGCGACAAATCGACCACAACGTCAATGCCCGAGCGCGAGGTCAGCAACCGGATCGACGCCGAGATCAAGAAGGTCTGGGATCGTGACGGAATCAAGCCCAGTAAGCCCTCCGGCGACGAAGAGTTCATCCGTCGCGTCTACCTGGACACACTTGGCTTGCCGCCTACCCCGGACGAAATCGTTGCCTTCACCAAAGACAAAGACAAAGAGAAGCGCCGCACGCTTGTCGCGAAGCTCGTTGACGACGAACGCTTCGGGCGTCATTTGGCCGATCTCTGGACGAACATCCTGATCGGGCGTGGCGGTCGCGATTACAGCGGCAGCAGCACCCTGTTCAGTGTCTGGCTCAGTGAGCGCATCAACAGGGGCGACCACTTCAGCGACATCATCTACGACATCGTTACCGCCGAAGGCAGCGTCAGTGAAAACCCGGCCGTGGCCGTTTACACCCGCGAAGTGCCGTTCAAGATTGCCAACGCGGCGGGAGTGCTTACGAAGAACCTGACCGGCGTGCAGATCCAGTGTGCGCAGTGCCACGACCATCCCTATGAAGAAGCGTGGAAAGAATCCACGTTCGATGGCGTCGCCAGCTTCTGGGCGGGTACGCAGGTTCGCATCAACAACACAGTCCTGCCCGTTGACCCGACTGTCACGAACGACGCGCGCGCTTTCCGCACGCCCAGCAAGGCGCAGATGGAGAAGCTGCCGACGGATGCGCAGAATCGTCTGAACGAGCTTGCCCGTTACAGCAAGCCGGTGACGCTGGATGGCACGGCGGTCAAGACGCAAGACCGCCGCTTCTGGCGCCCGGCGCTGGCCAAGTGGATGGTCGCCGACGACAACCAGCAGACCGCGAAGTACATCGCGAACCGCTTCTGGGGTTTCAACTTCGGCATCGGCCTGCTGAACCCCATCGACGACTTCAACAGCTTCAACGAAGCCACACACCCCGAGCTTCTGAGCTTTCTTGGCCAGGATTTGATCGACAACGACTACGATATCAAGCGCCTCTATCGTGCGATCCTGAACAGCAACACCTACCAGCTTTCCAGCACCAACCCGCCCAAGAAGGCCGAGCATTGGCACTTCGCCAGCGCGCCGGTGCGCCAGATGACGCCCGAGCAGTTCTTCGGCACGTTCATCGAGATTGCAGGCGGCAACGACCTCGCCCGTACGCTGCGCACACGCATGGGGACGCCGGCCGACCAGCTTAAGCGCCGCGTCGAGGGTCGTATGAAACAAATGGAGAAGCAGAAGGACGACCCGAACGCCCGTGACTACGACTATGACGAAGAGGCGCTCGACCGTCTGGTTGCCTGGTACGAAAAGATGGACAGCGGCTGGTTCATCCGTCGCAGCATGGCCCAGAATTACTCGAAGCTCAGCAGTGACGACGAAATGAACGAGGCCGACGGCTTTAGCCTCACGATTGACCAGGCGCTGCTGGTAATGAACGGCGACGTGACGAACAACCTGTCGGGCTCACGGCGCGGCAGCGTGGTCTGGAAGCTGATGAACGAGCTCAAGGACGACGAGGCGCGCATCACCCGCCTGTACCTGACCGTGCTGGGGCGCGAGCCGGCCCGCGACGAGTTGGTTGACATGAAGAAGTATGTAAAGGAAACAAAAGACGCCAGCGAAGCTTACGAGGACATCATGTTTGCCCTGTTGGCCTCGACGGAGTTTGCCACGAACCACTAGGCAAACGTCTAGCTTGAATCAATCCGGAGCCCCGTCCGAAAGGACGGGGCTCTTTGCTTCCAGTGTCAGGAGCGGTCGTAAGTGCCAACCGTCAGGTAGTTTATGCAATTCAGCGCTGCCCCGATAGGATATGCAAGCGATGCCTGCTCCCTTGCGTATGCGTGCCCCTGCGGATAACTCATTTCCCCGAGAAAGAATTGTCATCGCTCACAGACTAACCCCAATGGGGTCCCAAAGGAGAACGGACATGATGAAGTGGATGCAGGTATCACTGACGGCGTTGCTGCTGAGCGCGCTGGCAATTCCCGCCATGGCGCAGGAAACGACCGAAGACGCACGCACGGTCATGCTGAAGGAAAGCTTCAAGGCCGGCCACAGCCGCACCGAGACGGCCGAAGAGTCAAACACAACTGAGGTCAGTGCGCAGGAAATGGTCGTCCAGACCGAGACCAACACTGAGACCGAAACCAAGATCACCGACGTCCTCGAAGTAAACGAGAAGGGCAAAATCACCAAGGCCCGTATTCGTTGGACTGAAGGCACCACAACAACAGAAAAGGTCGAACTCGGCAAAGAGCCGGAAGACGCTGTAACTGTTGACTCGGAACTCACGGGCGCATCGATTCTCTACACCTGGAACGCCGAGAAGAAAGCCTGGGAAGCCAAGCTGGAAGAAGGCGACGCCGACCTCGACGACGTCAAGAAGCAGATGAAGAAGACGGACCCGTTCGTGAACCCGTTCGTGCCCGACCGCGAAGTGAAGATCGGCGAAAGCTGGGAAGCTGACGAAGAAGGGCTCAAGGCCCTGTTCAGCGGCGACGAGGGCATCAAGCTCAAGGCTGTGACGGCCACGTGCAAAGCTGAAGAGATCGTCACCGAGAAGGAGATGGAGTACCTGAAGGTTACCATCGAACTGACCATGACCGGTGAGCTGCAGGACGAAAACATCGGCAAGCCCGAAATCACGGCCACGCGCAAGGGCCACTACCTGTACGACATCGCCGAAGGACGCATCGTCAGCATTGAGCTTGACAGCGAAGGTTCATTCGATGCGGAAGTGCAGACACCGCAGGGCAAGATGGCCCTGACCGTAGGCATTGCGGGCAACGAGAAGCGCGCCATCACCTACGGCGAAACCGAAGCCAAAGAAGACGAAGACAAGTAGCAGCTGCAAACCCATGCACACGGGGCGCCAGTAGGCGCCCCGTGTCTCTTTGTGGTCAGTAGCCCTAGAAGTGGAATTTGGCCGCGATTACCTTCCAGCCGAAGTAGAAACGATCGTCCAGCGGGCGAGTCACCAGCCAGTTCCACAGGAAACCCGTACCCAGTGACAGGTTGTCGGTGATGTAAAAGTCGACGCCCGTTCCCAGAACGATGGCAAAGCCGACTTCCGTGTCAGGGTCGTGGTCTCTGTGATGCCTGTGATGGTCATGGTCGCCGCTCGCGATCACGAACGCCGGCCCAAGGTGTACGTATGGCTTCACAAGGTCGCTGAAGTCGTTGTCGTCGAAATCAAAGGTGATTTTCGGACCGCCACCGGCGATCAGGAAAAAGTCGCGACCGGTGTTGAGCTGAAGCAGCGGTCCTGCCGAGAAAAAGCGTGTGAACCAGAAGTCGGCTTCGCCAGTGGCCAGAAAGCCTATCTCGTCGAAAGCGAGCCCGACAGAACCACCGACCGAAACATCGCCGAGCTCATGTCCCGTGCGTCCTTCAAGTTCGCCCCCGCGCTGGATTTTTCCGGTCTCGTGCCGCGTGAATAGCTCATAATCGCGATGGCCGTGGTCGGGGAATGCGTCAAAGTCTTGAGCTTCAAGCGCCAGTGGCAGACACAACGCAATCAACACCAGTGCAGTTCTCATCGTCTCTCCTTTGTCCAGTTTCGTACCAATCTAGTGGTGGTCCGCGGCGGCGTTATTCCTTTGTGCGTTCCGCCGTCGGGCAATGGTTCGTGTAAACCATCTTCTGCCAGCGGGTTCCGAGCGGCGAGGAAAACTGCGCGCGGATCAACAGAGAATTGGATGAGGGGCGGAAATATTCACACGTACAATGGGAACAACCGTCAGAACAAGACACGGAGAGTTCCATGCGCAAAGCCATCACCGCCGGGCTGCTGGTAGCGGCCTGCACCTGTGTTTCGCTTGCCCTGTTGCAAGACGCCCCGCGCGCCCAAGAGTCGACGTCGAAGTCCACTTCAACCGGTGACAGCGAAAGCGACCTGACGGCGCGCATTGATGCAGAGATCGAAAAGGTCTGGAAGCGTGACGGTGTAAAGCCCGTTGGGCAAAGCAGCGACCAAGAGTTCCTGCGCCGCATTTATCTCGACACGGTCGGTGTGCCTCCGACCTATGACGAGGCGGTCGCGTTTCTGGACTCAAAGGACAAAGACCGGCGCAACAAACTGATCGACCAGCTGATCGAAGACCCGCGTTTCGGCCAGAACATGGGCGACCACTGGACAGTCCTGCTAACCCCGCGCCGCGCCGATGCACTGTCTGGCGCGAACCTGATGGCACAGTGGTTCGCCGATGAATTCAACAAGGACACGGGCTTCAATACGATCATCCGTGAAATCGTTACCGCAGACGGTGAACTGGTCGACAACCCGGCCATCGTGCCCTACTTCGCTGACGGGCAAGGCAAGAAGTTCACGGACCTGATCGGTTTGTTCAGTAAAAACCTGATGGGCGTGCAGATCCAGTGCGCCGAATGCCACGACCACCCCTACGACGAAGACCTGAGCCAGAAGAGTTTCCAGGGCATGGCCGCGTTTTTGACCGCGACCCAGGCGCGCGTTGACAATCGTGTTCGCCCGTCACGGGCATACGTTGAAACCAATACCGACG
>JAGQRE010000057.1 GCA_020425695.1 Planctomycetota bacterium | reverse complement strand
CGCGACGACGTACTGGCCTTGGCATGGTCATGGGAGTACTACATCCGAGTGGACGTCCAAAGCGAAGACTCGACCACGGTGAAGGCTGAGTGGAAAAGATTCAGCGAGGGTGTGAATGGCAGGCAGATCGCCAAGCTGGGCGCGCAGGCGCCGGGTACGCTAAAGGTTCGATTCGATACACACATCCGTTATGCAAAGGAAGCCCTGAAACTGGACGAGTTTCTGACACGTTGGCGTGAGTCCATCGACGCCGGTCAGACTCCGCCGGGTCGTTGAACGCGTGGACGGTTTGGGTTGATCGGCTATACTGTGTGCCCCCCTTCGGGAAACCGTTGTGCCGATCCTTAGCCCGGACGACATCCTTCGTTACTTGAACGCCAAGGGCTTCCTGTCCTCGGCCGAGCTTGAGTTGGTTAACTCGCGCTGGTCGCTCGACAAGGATGGTCCGCTGCTTCAGTACCTCGGTCGCGAAAAACTGCTGCCCGAGGAAGTCGTCGAAGACCTGATCACCCTGATCGGCAACAATCAGCTTGAAGGGCTTGAGCCAACCCTGCCGGGACTGATCCTGCTGAACATGGTCGGTCGCGGTGGGCGCGGCAGCGTGTATCGCGCGTGGCAGCCCAGTCTGCGGCGTGTGGTGGCCGTTAAGATCCTGAGCAAAGCGCTGAGCAACAACCGTGAGTACATCCAGCGCTTCCTGCGCGAAGCCCGCGTTGCCAGCAAGGTCCAGCATCGCAACATCGTGCGCGCCTACGACATCAACAAAAAGGGCAGCAACGTCTACATGGTGATGGAGTACGTGCCCGGTCGCAGTGTCGGGCAGATCCTGCGCAACAAGCCGAAGCTTGCGCTGCCCCATGCCATCGAAATTGCACGCCTGATCGCCGAGGCTGTCGGGTACATCAGCAAAGTCGGTCTCGTGCACCGCGACATCAAGCCCGACAACATCATGATTGATCGCCGGGGGCGCGTGAAACTGTGCGACCTCGGGCTTGCGCGACCGGCCGGTTCCACAAACTTGACGTCGCCGATGGTCGCCCAGGGCACGCCCGCGTATATGGCGCCTGAGGGCGCTGTCAGCCCCGAGATCGACACGCAGGCTGACGTGTATTCGCTCGGTATCACGCTGTACCGGATGCTGCTTGGGAAGGTTCCGTTCGAGAATTCGGACCCCGTTGAAGTGCTGCGCATGCACGTAGAAGTGGAACCGCGGGGGCTCGACGACGGTGAGTTGCCCGGCGCGTTGCAAGACTTGGTTCGCAAGATGCTGGCTAAGCGCCCGCAGGATCGGCCGCCTGCAAAGGATCTTCCGCGCGAGTTGGCGGCCTTGCAGAAGACGATCCCCGGTATGGAGCGCCACGCCTTGTGGGAGCTTGTGCCCGGAGGTGAACCGACGCAGTACAACAGCGCCGATGACTCCAGCCTGTCACTTGAGCCAACCGCAGAGGTTATGCGAGCGCCGGAAGACGGCCAGGCACCCGCAAAGTTCAAGCCGTGGGAAGACCCGGCGCTCGCGGCCCGCCCGACAAGCAGTAAGAACCAGCGCGTGACCGGCATGGGCATTGGCACGCTGGGTTTTGCGCTGTTCGTCTGCATTCTCTACATCGTCTATGTCAGCATGAGCGGCACACCCGAGCCGCCGCCAGATCCACGGGTGAAAGAGCTCGAGACTCAAGTTGAGGAATTGAAGCAGGCGGTCGCGACCAGTGAACTTGAGCGCAAGGGAATGGCATCTGACATGCAGGAAGCCGCGGCACGCCTGAAGCTCGAGAACGAAGAAGACCTGCGGCGAAAGGCGAATGAGCCTCGCACAAGCAGCCCCTCGGACGTCATTGAGGAAATCGCCACCATGCGCAAAAGCGCGCGCACCAGCACAATCCCCGGCGCCGGCGACTAGGCCCGTGTGTCGTGAGCAGGGCTTCGCTTGGCTCAGCCCCACAGGCAGGAATGCCTGTGCTACTACTGCAGACAACAGACGAGCGACTAATCGGTTTTCAGGAAGCCGTACCCGCGAGTGATGTGTTTGCTGATTTCAGACTGCAAGCGTGCCAAGCCTTCCTTGTGAAGCTTCGTACGTTGTCTCGGCGGGATTGCCTCAAGGTTTCGACAATGAGGCAGCAGCCATTCGACTTTGACGTACAGCTCTTCGGGCACGTCGCGCCAGGCCTGCTCGCACTTCGTACACTCCTGTTTCAGTACGCGATTGTCGCCGCAGAGTCGGGCAACCTGCGCACGATGCAGGCTGACCATCACGGAGCGCAAATGTGGCGAGGCGATCCTTGGCGGGTACCTGGTAGCGACTTCGTCGTAGTCCTCAACGCGGCGCTTGCCACCCTTCAGCAGGTCGAGGATCAGCCGCGCGAGGGCAGTGTCGTATTCATGCTCGGGCAATCCTTCCGGCGGCGAGCCGATCAATGCGGGCAGGCAGGCTGACAGCCCTTCTACGTCTTCTATGCCTGCCGCGAAGCGTGTAAGCATGCGCGCCTTGCCCCCGCTCATACGCCCGAACGGCAACGCTTCCTGGACAGTCCACAGCCCGGCGAGCAACTGGATGTAGCTGTAACTGATGCCTGCGAAGAAGAAGTCGTCTTTGATTTCAGCAAATGCGCGCGCGGCTTTGTCCAGCCCGGTGCGGATGTCGCCGAGGTCGGCATCGAGATGTGCTTCGAACATCCGCATCTGGTGCCTGACGCTTGAGCCGCGGCAGTCGTCTTCCGAGAGTGCCAGGCATGCCCGCACGAAACGACGGGCTTCCCTTAGCCGCCCGGAATCACGCAGCGCCATCGCCAGATTGCGGGCCCTGGTTAGATCGTCCTCATTGTGGATTCGCGCGTCGACCATGCGGCGTGCGAAGACCTTGCGCTCGGATGAAATGGCGCTTTCGAGATTGCCGGACAGGTAGGCAAACCCACCCTCGTGTGAGTCGAGCTTCTCCAACAGCGTGTCATCGGTTGTCAGTCTCGCGAGTTGCTGGGCGGTAAGGCGCAGGGTGGCGGCGCGGTCCAGGTCCATGCGATCGACGGCTTCGCCCAGTTCGTCGAGTACAGCGCCAAGCAGAGGGCGAGAGCGCGCGTTCAGTTTCTCGCGCAGGTGATCGAACGCGTCCATCGAATCGCTCAGTTCGCGCAGCGTCTTCAGGTCGCGCTGCCCGGCCACAGCGCCGATGCGCATGCGCGAGACCGAGTTCATGGTCTCGACCAACTCAAGCAGGTCGCCGCCCATGTCGGCGATCGGCTTGCGTACTTCGCTGCGAAGCATCCCGCCGCGCCCTTCAAGCAACCAGATCGGACTGATTTGAAATTCGCTTACCAACGCGGCGCAGAACTCAACGGGTACTTTGCCTTCACGCAAGTAGCGGTGGACGTTGGCCTGCGGCATGCCGGTGCGGCGCGAAAGCTCGGCCTGTCCGAAGCGTGCCGCCAACTCATTGAAGCGAACGCGCAGTGATTCGAGGTATTTCCGTTTTTCGAAGCCCATGATTTGCCATTCCATAAATGAATGACGACCTGCGCAAGGCCAGCCAGATGCTTCCATAAATAACTTAGGCTGTGCGACAGACCCGAACACAACCCGAAGGAGAAAATCATGAGAACGATTGTACTTGCTGTCATCGTCACGTTGACGGCCTGCACCGTTAACGCGCAAAGCGGCCAGTGGTCCCGCACTGGTAGTTGGCACCTGGCACAGAGCCATCGTGTGGTCGAGTTCAATGGGCAGCTATGGGCCGTTGGCGGCGCAGAGATGAACAGTGGTGGGTATACACACGACGAAGTCCGGTCATCGTCGGACGGCGTTAGCTGGACCCAGGAAGTCGATCACGCGCCTTTTGGACCACGAGCAAATCACGGGTTTGTGGTTTTCAACAACCGTCTATGGGTAGTTGGTGGCAGCTCCTCGGCTTTGTTCGGACTTAAGAACGACGTGTGGTCGTCCGCAGATGGCGTGAATTGGACGCTGGAAACTGGATCGGCCGGCTGGTCTCCACGGGCCAGTCACGCGACGCTCGTTTACAACAACCGAATCTGGGTCATGGGTGGTCGCGCGCCGGCCCACAGCAATGACGTCTGGTCCTCGCCGGATGGCGTAAACTGGACGCAGGAAACGGTTAATGCCTCGTGGCCCAACCGCTTCGAACACGCGGCCACCGTGTTCATGGGGCGAATGTGGGTTTTCGGAGGTCAGTCTGGCTCGGTTGGTGAAAGCAATGACGTCTGGTCGTCAACGGATGGTATCAACTGGACATTGGAAGTGGCGTCAGCGCCGTGGTCGGCCCGTTCAGCCCATACCGTTGTCGTCCAGAACGGCCAACTCTGGTTGATGGGTGGTGGCTGGAGTTTTGAAAACGATGTCTGGTGTTCAAGCGATGGTGTGAACTGGACCCAGGCCATCAAGTCAGCGGGCTGGAGCGGGCGGCGTGCTCACGCTTGCGCTGTGTTCAACAATCAGCTGTGGGTCATGGGTGGTTTCTATGAGACCTACAGCGGGCAAGGGTCGCCCGCCTACTGGCTTCTGCGACGTGACGTCTGGTCATCAGCAGACGGTGTGTCCTGGCAACGTGCAACTTCGGGATCGAACTGGTCTCCTCGCTTTGGCAGCGCAGCCGTGTCATTCAACAATCGACTGTGGGTTGTTGGCGGAGGCATGGTCGACTACGGCGCTGAAGCAACTTCGTCTTGGGCCTCAATCGGGCTTCGTCTGAGCTCAGAGGTTTGGTCGTCACTCGATGGTGTTGACTGGACGCTTGAGACCGTTGCACCGTTTTCACCACGGATGGCCCACGCAACAGTGGTTCATGGCGGGCGGATGTGGGTGATTGGCGGTGATATCGGTGTCGGTACAAATGACGTCTGGTCAACGTCAGACGGAGTTAACTGGATCCAGAACACGGCGTCAGCGGCCTGGAGCGAGCGGAGCAATCTGAGTGCAGTAGTATTCAACAACCGAATCTGGATCATGGGCGGCGACTTCATCGGGCTCGAGAATACTGAAGTCTGGTCAACCGCAGATGGTGTGAACTGGCGGCTGGAGACAGATCAGCCCGGATGGACAAAACGCCGCGCCGCGAACGTGCTAAGTTTCAACGGTCGAATCTGGTTGATTGGCGGGCAGCAGAGACTTCAGACCCCGACGGGGTCTGAGACGGTTGCCTGCAAGGATGTTTGGTCAACCGTAGACGGGATCAACTGGAGCCAGGAACTCTCCAATGCAGCGTTTCTCGAACGCGGCTTTCCATCTGCATGTGTGTTCGACAACCGAATCTGGCTGACGGGCGGACACTGGTCGCAGGGGCTGAATGACGTCTGGACGACGTCAGACGGTGTGAACTGGAGTTCGCAGCCTCAAGCGACTTGGGCCGGACGTAGTGATCACTGTTCGACGGTTCACGCTGGTAAGCTCTGGGTTATAGGCGGCGGTTGGTACGGCGACCCATTTAATGACGTGTGGACCTTTGAACTTGATACCCCGCCTGCGATTACGAGCAATCCGCAACCGGCGGTTTCGGTCGGGTCGCTGTATCGCTATGTCGTGAAGGCTTCTGGGGCGCCCGCGCCGGTGATTACCACAGGTGCGTTGCCTTCATGGCTGACGTTGACGGGATCGACTCTGCACGGCACTCCGACGGCGGCCGATATCGGTACGACGACAACAATCACCCTGACGGCGACCAACTCCTTCGGCACCGACGACCAGCAGTTTCAGATTGACGTGATCGACGGGCCGGTCATTAGCAGTACGCCGCCTGTAACGGCGCAGGTCGGTTCGCTCTATACCTATGATGTTGTTTCCGGCGGCGTGCCGGCACCGGCTTTCGGTGCCACCGGTCTGCCGGGTTGGCTGACGCTGAGCGGCAACAGGCTGAGCGGCACACCGAGTCTTGCGGACATTGGGTTGACCGGGAGCATCGTCGTCACTGCTACCAATGCAAGCGGTACAGACATGCAGACGTTCCAGATCGACGTGCAGGGTGTACCGCCGCAGATTACCAGCACGCCGGTCTATTCAGTCACGGCTCGGACTGCGTATTCATACACCGTATCAGCAACGGGCACGCCGGTGCCCACGCTGTCGGCAACGGGGCTGCCTGCCTGGCTTAGTTTTGACCCAGCCACGGGTACGTTTTCAGGTACACCCGCGCTTCCCGATACCGGGCTGAGCGGCACCATCACCGTCACGGCGACCAACGCTTGGGGGCCGGATGCCGTGCAAGTGTTTACCATCGATGTCAGGCCGGAAGTTGAGGTCAAAGACGGTGGAAGCACCGGTGGTGGCTGCTCTGCCCAACAGGGTGCGCAAAGTTGGCTATGGCTGTTGCTGAGCCTTGCCGGCGTTGCGGCACTCAAGCGTCGAAAACGAGCCTAGGCAGCAAAGTCCCCCGGCGGACGCCGGGGGACTTGTCGTTAAGCCTGACTTTGCCTCGCAACGAAAGCTTCGTAGTCGGCCGGTGTGTTTACCTCGTAGCCGGTGTACTGGGTGACGAAGACTGCGATGCGCTTGCCGTTCTCGAGTGCACGAAGTTGCTCAAGCGCTTCGGCTTGCTCCAGTGGAGTCTGCGGCAATTTCGCGTACTCCTGAAGGAATGGCGCACGGTAAGCGTACAACCCGACATGCTTCAAGTAGCGCGGTCTGCCGTCATCTCGGTTCTCATGCGGCGGCACGTCCGGTGTGTCGCGATAGTGGGGGATGGCATTGCGGCTGAAATACAGCGCAAAGCCGTCCTTGTCTGTCACCACTTTCACGAAACCGGGCTCACTCAGCGGTACTTCAGCCGGCCAGGGCACCGCGATCGTACCCATGTCGGCCTTCGGGTTGGCCTTCATGCCTTCCACCAGTGCGTAAAGCGGCTCGGGCGACATCTCCGGCTCGTCGCCCTGGACGTTGACGATGATGTCCGCATCGGGGAAATGCGTCGCGGCCTCAGCCACGCGATCCGTGCCGCTGGCGCAGGCCTCAGAGGTCATCACTGCCTCCCCGCCGAACGCCTTTACAGCATTCATCACTTCTTCGGCATCAGTTGCGACCACAATCCGGTCGATAGCATCACAGGCCTTGGCGCCCTCCCAGACGTGCTGGATGAGGGGCTTTCCGGTTTTGTCCAGCAGCACCTTGCGGGGCAGACGAGTCGAGGCAAGGCGGGCCGGTATGACAGCGAGTACGTTGGTCATACCGGAAATCTAGGCCCCCATGACACAGGGGGCAAGGGCCCATAACGGAGTGTCGAGACATGATGTTACTTGTTGTAGAATACGTCTCCTGGATCGCTTTCATTGGCGCGGGGCTGATCGTCGCCTGGTTAGGCGCGGATATCCTGCGCGCGAAGCTTGGCAAGAGAACCAAGTCAGCGCCGGAAGCCGCACAGGAGTCTGGTCGCGGGCTGGCTGGACCGGCTGAGCCCCTGAAGCCTCAGATCGTTTCGGAAGTCAGCGAGCCCGAAGCAGCCGTTGCCAGCGAACCGGAGCCAACCCCTGAACAGCCTGCGATAGAGCCGGCCGAAGAATTGGTGCTGCCGGTCACTCAGGCCGTAACTATGGCGGATGAGGTCGAAGAAAGCGACAATGACGAAGCGCCGGAGACAGCCGAAGTAGTGGCAGAATCGGCGGTTGAGCTTGAGCCGACGGAAGATTCCGAAGAACCGGAATTCGTCGGGGCAGATGTTGTGTTGGTGAGGCGGGACCCGTCGGTTCGAGTGTTCGATGCCGTCGTGGCCCCAAGCGAGCGCAAAGTCCACGCAGACAGGGACTAATGCGCCGCACAAAGCAGGCGCATGGAAAGCGACACCACAGCTACGGTTCACCCAAGCTTGTTGCAACTCCACTTCGATACGTCGGTGGACGGCCAGTACGTACTGGACCCGTCGGCCGACGTTTTCGTTAAGGTCAACCCGTCGATGTGCGAGTTGCTTGGGTACACGCGAGAGCAACTGGTGGAGGCGCGACGCCCTGTCGCGACTTCGTCGATCATCCACGAAGATGACCGGACACTTGTTGAAGCGCATCGCAAAGCGGCCCAGGAACCAGGCGATAGCGGCATCACACGATTTCGCGTCGTGCGCCCGGACGGCGAAGTGCGACATCTGGAAGTTCGGTTTACGTTGATTCGATACATGGGGCGGATCGTTCAGGTCGGCAGCGCCCGCGACGTCAGCGACCAGGTCAAGCTTGAAGTGAAGCTGCGCAATGAGTCCGAGTTTAACCGCGAACTCACTCTGGCTGCGCAGCAAAGTGCCAAGGACGCCCAGCGCAAGAGCCTCGAAGTACTTGAGGCCAACACGCGTGTTGGTGCACTGTCTGAGGTACTGCGCGCAATTCCGGTCTTGACCAAACGCCTGCTTGAGCTTGAGGACCTCGACTCGGTCTACAAGGAAACCGCGCTAACGATGGTCAACGACGCCCAGTTCAGCAGTTGCGTTGTACTGCTGCGCGATGACGAAGGGCGACTTGAGGTGAAGTACGCCAACCCTTTCCGTTCAACAACCAGCGTTCAGGTGAAAGAGACTGAACACATCAAGCGCGTCCTCAGTGGCGGTGAGGACCTCGTTGTTGACGAAGACGGCGTTCACTACGCCGGTATCGGCGCCGGCGGCGTCATGCGGGGGCTGTTGCAGGTAGGTCTGCCGAAGAACCTTCAGCGCTTCTATGCAGGTCACAAGCCGATTCAGCAATCGATTCGAGACTTGGTCAGCACCATCGCCGACTTCATCGGTGTCGTTATCAGCGATCACGAGAACCTTGAACGCATCAAGCAGCAGTCCCGCATGGACAAGCTGACGGGACTCTACAACCGTCGCGTCTTCGAAGAGCAGCTCAGCATCGAGTTCCGCCGCGCCCTTCGATATGAGCGCGATCTCAGCTTGCTCATTATGGATATCGACGACTTCAAGCACGTGAACGACACCTGGGGGCACCAGCAGGGCGACCTTGTACTGGAGGTTGTTGGCAATCTCTTGGCCGGAAGCTTCCGTGATCTTGACACGGTTTGTCGCTACGGCGGCGAGGAAGTATGTGTGATCCTCCCGGAAACGGTGGGTGAGGCGGCGCGTGTGAAGGCCGACCAGATCCGTCGAAAGATTGCCGAGACGGACATTCCGATGCCGAACGAAGGCGACAAACTGATGCGGATTACTATGTCAGTCGGTGTGGCTTGCCTGAGCAAAGGCACGACCAGTGAAGAGCAATTGCTCCGCGAGGCCGACCGCGCGCTTTATTGGGTGAAGAAGAACGGCAAGAACCAGGTGAAGCTTGCGGACGCATAGCGCCGCTGCTCCGAGGCAAAAAGAAAAAGTCGAAAGGAAAAAGTGAACTACACGCGGTTCCCGAGTATCCGTCGTGGTTACTTTTACCTCTCTACTTTTGTCTTTTGACTTGAACCCATGCCCACACTTGCCGCTTTCCTGAATCTTACCCTCGGTATCAGCCTGTTGATTCTCGCGACGTACGGCTTGCGCTGGTTGTGGGTGCGCGCAATCCCGCCGCAGATTCTTGCTTACATGATTGCGCCCGGAGTCGCGGTGCATGAGTTATCCCACGCAGCCGCCTGTGTGATGACGGGCGCGAAAGTCCACAGCATGGTGCTTTTCCGCAGCGACGGCAGCGGCGAAGTGAAGCACGGGAAACCGAAGTTGAAATACTTCGGCGACGTGATGATCAGCCTGGCGCCGCTGTTCGGTTGCACGCTTTGTCTTGTGCTGCTTGGGCTGCTTTTGCGTTCACCTGTGAACTTCTATGACGTGCGCGCCGAAGGCGTGCAGCCAAACCAGCTTGTTTTTGTCGCGGACCTCGCCACGCTTGTCTGGAACGATCTGGTGCTGTTCTTCAAGGCATCAGCGCTGACTGACTGGCGCACATGGGTCTTTCTGTATTTTGCGATGTGCTTCACCATGGGTATGGCACCGAGCCGGCAGGACCTGAAGAACGGCTCGGTCGGCATCCTTGTGCTGTGCGGCGTGGTGCTCGTGATTCACGTAATCGTGGACCGCTTGTTCAAGGCCGATGGTGACGGACCGGTGTTTGAGTTCATCGGCAGCATGGTTATCAAGCTGCACTATCCGTTCGCCATCTGTGCGCTGAGTCTGCTTTTGTGCGGGCTGGTGTATCTGATCGGTATGCCATTCCGGCAACTTCGGAAGCGCCGGCGATAGGGGCGATCCCCTACAAGTGGGCCTGCAGCGATCGTCGAATCGTTTCCGCCAATTCGACTCGTAGCCACTTCGGTTCCAGTAGCTCGGCGTATTCGCCGAAGCCCATAACGAAGCCAATTGCCCAGAACTGGTTGTAGAGTGGCGTCTCAATCACGGCGCGTCCATCGCGCAGTTGCTCAATCTTTACCCCCGGCGAATCAGACCATTCGTCGATCACCTCACGCGCGACCTGTTTGCTGAATCGCACGACAAGCTTGTCTTTAGGGGTGCCCTGAAACAGCGCTTCCATTTTGCCGAGCTTGCGCTTCTTGGGTGGTGCTTCGTCAAAGAACACGTCCAGCACTCGGGCGTCACGTATACGGTCCAGGCGAAAATGCCGCGTGTCCTCCGCCAGCCCGCAGTAGGCGAACAGATAAAAATGCGCGCCGATTTCCAGTACCGCAAACGGATGAATCTTGCGCGTACCCAGACGCGCGCGATGCGCCGAATAGTATTCGATCTCCACAAGTTGCTGGTCTTCAGCCGCAGCCGACAGCAGCCCGATCATGCTGCGCATGCGATCGGTCTGGCGAGGCGTGACGAAGCCTTTGCCGGCGTCGGCAAGTAGTTCGTGCACGCGCCCGTGCAAAGCCTCTTTCAGGGCCTCAGTCAGAGCGTCGATCTGCTTGGTGGTCTCACTGTCTGCACCGCGACTGAAGTGCTCCAGCGCGTACTTCAAGGCAAGGGCTTCCTGCGGTGTGAAGGTCAGCGGGCGTGCGAAGTGGCTGGCGAAGTTCACCTTTACCCGCGCGTTGTCGCCGTGGCCTTTCAGCGAGTAATGGAAGTAGTCGCTCGGTGTGTAGGGGGGCACGCCGCACATGATGAGGCGGTCGAGGTCATTCAGCAGCTTCTTTGGTGTGCGGTGTGTGGCCTTTGCGGCATCGCGCAGAGAAATCCCCTGGTTCACCACGAGAAAACTGACAAGGCTTACCAGCTCGCCTACGTCGCTCATCGTGCCCTGCCTTCCAGCGTTTTGAGCGCCGCCTTCAGGTTCTTTACAACCATCTCGCGTAACTCAGTCGGTTTTCGCACTTCCCAGTGGCCGGGGAACTCACCGAGATAGCGCAGCAACTCGCCCGGGTAAGCCTGCGGCAGATGCAGTGTGATCGAGCCGTCCTTGCGCTTCTCGATCTTGTAGATGCCGGCGAATTCGTTCTCGACCACAAAGGCGACCTCGGCGTCGAAGGCTATCTGTACGTCCTTGAAGGCGTTGTCGCCGCGCCCGAAGACTTCCGTTGAGAATGAGCCCTCGGCGTCGAAGTCCGTCGGTACATCGTACTCGGGCGCTGACATCTGTGGCGTGGCCAACGAAACGGTGCCGCGAATGCGCGACAGGCGGAACGTGCGCACGCCCTTGCGCGCCGTGTCGTAGCCCACCAGGTACCAGCCGCCGCGCCTTGAAACCAGCGCGTACGGAGCGACCGTGCGTTTGTCGACGCCGTCACGCCGTTGACCTTCATACTGGAAGGTCACGCGGCGGCGCTCAAGCAGTGCTTCGCCGATCACCGCGAGGCGGTTGCTTTCGGCCGGGCGTCGGTTCAACGAGCGCTTCACGAATGTCCGAGGAAGGTCTGCGGGTAGCCCCGCGCTTCCCGCACCGGCCTGCAACTTCAGCAGCGCGCTGGACAGGTGTTTTTTGAAGGGACCTGCATCGTCATGCTCAAGATAAGACATGCCGATACGGAACATCAGCAGGCGCTGCTCAGGCGACATCGGCAGCGACGGCAGCAGGCAGGCGCCACGATCGATTTCGTAACTTGGGCGCACGCCGTCCGTGGTTCGGCTGACCCTGAGCCCCGTGTTCTCAAGCGCTTTCATGTCGCGCTCGAAACGCTTTTGCCGTGAGCGAATGGACGTCTCGTCGTCGCTATACCCGTCAATGCGTGCAATGTCGTGCCACGAAATAGGCCCACGCGCCTTCAACAGCGTGCTGAGAAGATTCAGTTGTCGCTCGGTTGGACCGATTGCAATGGGCACGGCATTCCTCCCGCGCGGAGTGTACCACTACCCGCGACATGAAAAGCATACATGCTGTTGCGACAAATTTGGGCGGGCGACGATTAGTCCACGGTTTCAGCGACGGTTGGCACCTTGGACGAGAGGCGAATCTCGGCCTCGATGTCCGCGGCGTCCTTCTTGGCGCGCTTGGCGCCTCGCACCTTGACGACAATCAGGAAGATCACGACCGCCACCACGGCCGTTGCGAACAGCCCCCCGCCAACGCTTTTTGACGCTTTTTCAAGCCATTCCCGACCATAGATCGACGCCAATGCGCCCAACGTCAGCCAGATGGGAATGCTGATCATGCAGCCGAGAAAGTCAAACAGCAGGAACTTCGGCAGTGGCATGCGCATGGTGCCGGCGCTGAAGAACGTCACGAATCGTATGCCCGCAACCTGTCTCCCCAGGAAGACAGTCCAGTTTCCGTAATTGTCGAACCATCCCTGAACTTTGCGCAGGCGCTTTTCAGTCAGTATCCGCCGCATGAACTTGAACCGGTCTCGAATGCCGAAACCAAGCTTACGCCCCAGAAACCAGGCACCCGTGTCACCGACGAGGTTGGCGAAGCTGCATGCGAACAGTGCACCCAGAAAGTAGTACCAGATGAATTCGTCACCGCCCTGCTTGTAGGCGCTGAAGCCCGCAAGTGTCAGCCAGATGTCCTCAGGCGTCGGAAGTCCGATGCCCGTCAACGCCAGGATAAACATGATGGTCGGCCAGATAACCGTCGCGTGTTCCTGGTTCCAGGCCGGGTCGAACATGGTGGCAAACAACGCTTCCATCCAACCGGCTTGGCCCGCGAGGTCATTTAGCGACTCCGCGGTGGTCGTGAGCATGGTTTGCAGTAGCGGAAGCAACGCGGCGTCCCTGATGGCCAGTCAATGGGCACTATGCCAACGGTCGCGACGGGATGCGACCTTGCCGAATGTGACTAATCATGGTCTTCAGGCGGAAGGTCGGCGCACAATGTGCCGGTAGCTTTCAGCCAGCTTCCACCCCGGTAGTCGGTGGCTGTTTGCGGAAGATTAATCTTCACGCCGACGGTCGGGTTGGAATCCAGCTTGATGACCTGATGGTCAAAGCTGTCCCACGTGCGCCCGGTGGCTTCAACCCTGTCACCGGCTTCGTCGGCTTTTACCACGTTGAAGGAAGGCTCCGTGGCGACCGCGTATTCCACGCTGCCTTCAGCTTCGACGGTCAGGCTGACGGGGTAAGTGGTCCCGACTACAAGCAGCCCATCGGCAAGTGCGGCATCAGCGTAACACCTTGCGTTGTATGTGTTTCCGCCAAGTTTGAAGGTCAAGCGCCCGGCTTTGTCGCTCTTGGGCGTATAGGAGATGATTTCGACTGTGTGAACCATGATTTGTCCTCTGGCATGAGTCTGCCAAAGGGTGTGGACAAGTCCAGCCAAACCGTTCGCCTCGCGGGCCGTTCATCCGTATGATAAGCAGTCCAAAAACCATGGGTTATGACGGAGAGACAGATGCGATTCGCCGGTGTGCTTTCTTGTGTAATGATTCTGACGCTTATGTGCGCCTCGCAGCTGGTTGCGCAGTCTGGTGATGCCTGGCTTGGCATCAAGGTGAAAGTCGTTGAAGACGCCGACGCCCGTAAAATGGGCATTGATGGCGGTCTCAAAGTAACCCGTGTTGACGACAAATCACCGGCAAAGCAGGCCGGCATTGAAGTTGGCGACATCATTCTTTCGGCCGGGGAAGAGACCATCACAACTGTTGAGGGCATGGGCAATGTCATGCGCGACAAGCGTGCGGGCGACATGCTGAGCCTTGGCGTGCGCCGCTCAAACGGGCGCACTGAGCCGCTGATGATCACCCTTGGGTCGGTGAAGGACAAGGATGACAAGTTCGGCGACGACGCCCGCGTCAAAGAACTCCGCGAGCGCCTGCGCGACCTTGATGCCGAACGCCGTCGGGTGAAGGAAGACCTCGACAATCGCTTGAATGAGCTGGCAAAGGGCAAGGCCGATAAAGTGGAAGAGCCGACACCCAGCACGGAAGACCCGGAAAAAGAACCGGCCGTAAAGCCGGAAACCCACAAGCCGGATCGTGTCAAACTGGGCGTAACCATGGGCGCCAGCTTCGTGAACCTGGACGCTGAAGAGTCCAAGGCCGCCGGCATCGAAGGCGGTATTCGCGTAACCAACGTTGCCCAGGGTGGCGCGGCCGCAGAGGCTGGTTTGAAGGTCGATGACATCGTCGTTTACGTCAACAGCGACGTCGTGACCGGCACCGGCGACCTGCGCACGCTGCTGGCAGAGCACAACCCAGGTGACAAGCTGGAACTGGAGATCATCCGCGAAGGCAAGCGCAAGCAACTTACGCTCGTCCTTCGTGCCAAGAATGCACGCTAGACAGACATGGGCAACCCGGGTTGCGGCGCGTATGCTGTAACCCGGGTTACGCATTTAAGTCCAGCCCAACGGTGATCCTTTCAAGGCGTTAAACAAACATGCCTGAATCGGCAGAGAACTCAGTGCCACGCGAGAACCGAAAAGGGTTCGCGCTGCTGATAGTGATGATCCTGATCATCCTGCTGGCCGTTTTGGTGTTCGCCTTCAAGCGCGACGTGACGCGGGAAGTATCGATCTCGGCCAATGTGCGCGATGACCTGAAGGCTTCCTATCTTGCGCAGATGGGCATGGTGCGGGGGCAGGTGATACTGCGCCTTGATGAACATGCCGACTACGACAGCCTGAATGAACCATGGGCCCAGCCGGTTTCGTGGGACGGCGAAACGTGGGGTGCTGATGAAGGCTCCGAAAGTTCTGATACTGGCTCTACACCGCAACCTCAAATCATCATCACTGACGAGGAGCGAAAGTTTAACCTTCTCACTTTGGTGCGCGGCAACGAAGTCCAGCGCAAGAAGGCCGCGGACACGCTCAAGCGACTGATCGCGATCTGCCGGCGCGAAGACGACCGCCTGGAACTGGATGGCGGCGTGAAAACTGTGCGCCGCGCTGACGACGACTCGGTGAACACCGACACACTTGTGCGCAACCTGGTCAAGTATCTGGAGGAGCGCGCCAGTGAAGACTCCGAAGATCTTGAGTTTACCGCCAAGGCCGGCGACGAACCGGACGTGCGCAGCATGAAGAAGCAGACGCCGTGGGAAATGCTTACGGTGGGGGAGTTGCTTCAGGTTGAGGGGTGGAGCAATGATCTTATCTACGGGCCTGTGCGCCGTGTGGACCAAGCCATTGAGCGCACTGACGAAGACGAGGAAGAAGGGCCACAAGACTGGAAAGACCTGACTGACGAAGAACGTTTCGAGAAACGCCGCGAAAGCATTGAAAGCGTCGATCAGCGTTCCACGGATCCGAACCCGCTGCCGATCATCAACTACGTAACCCTGTATTCGGTCGGTTTCATCAACATCAACACGGCCCCGCGTGAAGTGCTGCTGGCGCTGGATGAGAAACTGACTTGGGACGTTGTTGACCAGATCATCACCGCCCGTGAGCAGGAGCGGCAGGATATTGTCGAGGCCGACGAAAACGGCGGAACGCTTCCTGACGAGGAGGAACCGACGCTGGACGAAGAAGGCCAACCTGTTGAGGAAGAGGACAAGGCGTCATTCCGCCCGCAGGACATTGCGAGCTATCAAGCCTTCGTGCAACGCGTGAATAACCAGGCGCAGGACGAAAACGGCGAGACGCCGACCACCATCGAAGGCTTCACCGAGGAAACCTACAACCTGATCCGCCCATGGCTTGTCGTGAAGTCGACGGTCTTCGAGGTCGAGGCTTCGGCAACGGTGGGCAAAGTGACGCGCACGTTCCGTGCCGTCTATCGCCGCACGCCCGGTGCCGCCGCGCCGGCCCCTGATCCGAATGCCGACCCCAACGCACAGCCGGCCGAGGCCGCCACCGAAGAAGACGCGTTGCCGCCGGAGCCGACCATGTCGCTCACACTGTTGTTCCGTGATATCTCAGTTGGCTAGGACTTGCTGCTAGTTTGAAGGCTCCGGGTCGCCGAGACCCAGTTGGCGCTTGAGTTCCGCAAGCTCGGCGCGGGTGTCGGCCTGCTGCTTCTTCAAATCTTCGATCTGCTTGTCCTTCTCGTCGAGTCTGGATTCGGTTGATTCGACGCGACTCTCAAGATTGTCGACGCGCTCACCCATCTTGGCGAGCTGGTCCTTCAGCTTCTTCTGTTCCGTTTCGAGCGACTCGATCTTGCTGGTGTGTTCGGCCACGGCGTCATCAAGATCACTGATCTTCGCTTCGTTTGCATCGATAGCGGCCTTGTTGCTGTCGACGTCCTTCTTCAACTCTTCCTGCGTCTTCTTCAGTATGTCGCGTTCACCCTTGGCGGTGGCCAGTTCACGACGATGCACGGTCAACTCTGCTGAGTTCGTCGCTACTTGATCCTTAAGTTCAAGGACGTCCTTCTTCGTCTCGGCCTGTTCCTGCTTTAGCTCGACGATGTCCTGCTTCGTGGCGCGCTCCGTGGGCGTCACTTCGCTCTGGATGCGGTCGTAAATGAGGTAGCCGGTGCCGCCTGCAAGCCCCAGAACGATTAGCACCAGTCCGCCTGTCAGCAACCTGATGTTGTTCATCGCACGTTCCTCCCGGGTTTCTGGCTGATTTCGGCCCTATTTCTTGGAATCTGGCGTCTTGTCAACCTTGCCTGATTCGCGCAAACGCTTGCGTTCTTTCATGGTGATTTCGCGCTGGCGCAGTCGGTCAAGGATCTCGCGAATGTCGATCTCACGAATCTCGACTTCTGAGTCGCAGTTGCCGCAGCGTATCTGGCTCAGGTCAAACTGCTGGTTTTCAACCTCAATACCTTCCTGCTCTTCGATGTAGAGGTTGCCGTTGGGCATCAGCATGCACGGAAACGTGAACGGGCGTGTGATCGAAAACTTGCCCCGGTCGCAGTCACCGACGATGGTCGTCAGGTACTCGTCGGGCAGCCAGACTTTGCTTTTCACACAACAGAGAATCCGGTCTATAGCCACGTATCACTCGTTTCTTTGCCCTGTGTACTTACTCGTCGTCCGGCCCGTTTCCCTGAGACTTGTCGGCCGGCTTCGGTGCCTGAAGACTATCCGGCGACAGCCCGGACAGTTCGTCAAAGCCTGACCGACCAAGGGCTTCCGTCAGATAAGCCTGCCAGCGGTTGTCCAACTGTGACAGCGACTCCGCACCGGCACCCGACTGGACCGCTACATAATAGCAGACGATGTCCTCGTCGTCAGACCTGCTGTTCAGCCCTGTGTCGTAATACAGTTTCCACATGGCCTCAAGCACGGCATGGCGCAGCTTGGCACCTTCCTCACCCTTGAATGTCTGGTAGGCCTCGTCCTCATATGGAGGGCAGTATCGGTCAAGTACGCCAAGGGCCTGTGTGGTGGCATCCTCAGCGACTTCACGGAAGCGATCCTGCGCGGCCTTTTGCTCAAGGGCGAAGTTGTTGTCTTCGATGATGCCCCGGGCCGAGACGAACTCGAACGCATCAATGCGAGCCGAAAGGGCCTGGTACTCGTCCTGAAGTGTTGCGTAGTTGACGATCAGGTTCGAATTCGCGAGTTGGTCGCGCTCAGTGACCAGCGCCTGCCGGTCCTTTGATCGACGGTCAATGTCGTCGGAAATGGCCTGATAGCGTCCGCGCTCCGTGCGGCGTTCTTCGATCGCCTTCTTTGCGTCTTCGCCTTGTTCGATCAACGCCAGCTCGGTGCTTAGCTTTTCACGGTGCGGCGCGGCCTGTGTTTCAAGATCAGCAATCTTTGCCTCAACATCGGCCAATGCTGTCTGTGCGCCGGCCAGTTCGCCCTCGGCTTCGACTTTTCGGGTATCAAGCAAGGCGCGTGCAGTCTTTGCGTCCTGCTGTGTCTTCAGTACAGCCTTGGCAGTTTTCAGCTCGCCCTCGGCCGTCTTTACGTCGCCGGCAAGTTCGTCTCGGCGCTTCTCGGCGGTTTGCAGGTCAACTTTCGCGCTGTCCACGGATTCCTGAACCGTCGCGACATCGGCCTGTGCTTCTTCAAGTGCTGCTGTCGCTTCGTCCAGGGCTTTGTTCGCCGCAGTGGCTGCCGCACTAGCTTCATCTAATGTCGTCTGGGCGTCATCGCGTGTCGTTGTTGCGGCGTCCAGCTCTTTCTGTTTTGCCGCTCTGTTCGGGTCGTCCTCGGCCAGGGCGTCGAGTTCGGTTTGCAGTCTATCGACTTCGGCGTTTGCGTTATCCAGCGCCGTCTGCGCGGTGGATCGGTTCGTAACCGCATCGGTCAGGGCATCATTGGCCGCGTCGCGACTGGTGGTAAGCCCGGCGATCGGTTCCTTGGCGACCTTGAGTGCTTCCTTGCTGTCGCTCAAAGCAATTTTGGCATGGCTGACTGTGCTTTCCGCGTTCCCCAACTCGGCCTGGCAATCCTTCAAGTTCTCTTCAGCCGCCTGCAGTTCCAGCTCAGCGGTGTTGAGTTTCTCGGGCGTGTAAACATTGGCTTCAAGCAGTGCGTTGACGTCGTCCAGCGCCTTCTGCGCGTCCGTGACGGCGCGATTTAGCCCGGTGAGTTTGCGTCGCTGCGTGTCGATCTTGTCATCAAGCGCGTTCAGCTTGACCATCACAAGTTCTTTGCGACCGACCGCGTCTTTGGCCGCACGTACCTGCTTCTCGAGGTCGTTGATTGCCGCGTCAATGGTCGCACGCTTTGAGCCGTCTGCGTCGTAGAACTCAGACTGTTTCAGTTCATTGATCGCATCGTCCTGAAGCTTGATGGCTTCGTCCTTCTTCTCGATGTCGGACTGCATCAGGATGGCGCGGGTCAGTTCTTCGCCTCGTGCCTCCAGGTCGTCGCGGAAGCGCAGAATCGGCGACTTCAGGGTCTTGGCGGCGTCACCCAGTGTCGGGTAGACGCCGGTGGCACTTTGACGGCGCCAGTGTTGGATGATGGCGAGAATTTCGTCTTCGGCCGAGACAAGGGCTTCGTCCGACAGTGATTCAACGCCAGGCCCACGTTCGCGCGGATTGCCTTGCGCGATGCGCGTCGCCGCGTCGCTGATGGCTTGCCGCATGATGGCTTCGAAGTTCGCAATCTCGCGCGGCCCACTGCGCTGAATCTCGTCGGCCCGGTAGCTCTCGAGTTTCAAGGCCAGGTCGCGTAAGGCGCGTTCGACGACCAGCAGGTTGTTCTCGGCCCGCAGCGGGTAGCTTTCGGTGTTCAGCCAGTGCAGGCGGTCCTTGAAGCGCTCGTTTGCGTCGATGCGCAGAACACGGAAGTCCTCAAGCCCGCGCAGCCCGATCATTGGCGGCTGGTCCGCTGTGAACAGCGCCCACTGCCCGCGATTCACCAGTATTTTGTCGCCGCCACGAGCGCCCGCCATCAACGCCCCGTGGAACACTCGCACCACGGCCGTGGGAGGCACGTCAAGACGGGTCAACGGCAGCACAATGCGCTCTTCGCCCCGAAGCAGCGTCAACTGCAGTGACTCGCCCGGCGTCATGGTGCGTACAGCAGAAGCAAAGTCTTCTGCGCTGCGAATGGCAACACCGTCGATACTCTCGACCCGGTCGCCGAACTTCAAACCGGGTGCGTCTTCACCACCGGCACCAATGCGAAAGTTGGCGTATGCCTTCAGCGCCCGAGCGGCTTTCAGACCTTCCATGTCGCTTTCAAACGCGCCGACGAACGCTCGAATGCGTTCCCGCTCAAGACTATCGGGCAGCATGCCTTTGGTTGCTTCGCCGACGATGAGATCGAATTCAGCGCCGGCATCACTGGCGATTTCGGCGTAGTTGTCTTCAGTAACCGGGAACTCGACCTTGAACGCATAGCCGGCCGAAGTGAAGCGTCCCCAGATTTCACCCTTGGTTACGCCCAGTACCTGCCGCGCGTCAGCGTGGGGCTCCAGTAGTTGCAGTTCCGTGTCTGGCGCCAGCACTACCCGGTTGGATTCGTCCAGCACCATCAGCAACTGTGAGCCGCTGTCCGTTTCCAGCTTGCCGCCGACGTTGAGTCGCCCTTCGGCGGGCAACTTGTTTTCGCCAACCAAAGAGCTGACTTTCACGTCCGGTGGCGCGATGTAGCCCCCGACGCTATGGAACATCAGCAGGATCGCGGCGATGCCCACTACTTGCAGCCACAATGCGGCGACAGGCGGAAGGGCAAGCGCGTGGTGCGGGTTGCGCGTGCGTACGTTGACGGCCACAGATGACAGGTCGTAGTAGTCACTGTCAAACAGCTCGCGGATGCCGTCAGACTGCGAGCGCAACTCGTCGAGGCGGCGTTGCGCGATTTTGTCTTTGATGATTCCGCGTTCGAACTTTGCGGTTTCGTCGTCGCCCATTCGCCCATCAATGTAGCGGCGGATTTCGGTGTCCTGGCGCTCAGGCGTTTCACCCTTCTTGGCCAGACTCTTCGCCAGATTGTTTGACGATGTGGCGAGCATCTCTTCGATCTGGCCTGGCGTGGCACCGGCCCAGCGAGCGATGACCTCAGGCGAAAAGCCGAGGCGGTAGTGCAGGCACAATAGTTCGCGTTCAGCGGCCGTTACGTGGAAGGCGTAGTGCGCCTTACGGTCGTTAAGCCCACTGATGCCATCGGGCTTGACCTTCATTTCATTATCTTCGCGCACCGCGCGAATACGCCCGGAGCTTATGCCCTCAGTCAACTCAGCCTCAGTCATGCTGGTGCGGGCGAGGACTTCTTTGAAGCTGTAGCTGCTGGTTGCTTTGGTTGGCTTCGCCGGGCTTTCCAGCACGTCGCGATAGCGCGAGCGCACCGTGCGCAGAGCGGATTCAGTGACGAACTCAAAGACCTCTTCGTCACTTTTCGCACGAGCTGCCGCACGCGCCTGTGACAGCACGTCTACCAGAATGTCTTCAACCAATTTGGCAAACGGCTCAGAACGGTCCGGAATCAACGCTGTTGCGTAATCAACAACCGGCTTGCCGAATCTCTTGATGATGCGGTTTACGCCGCCCGGGCGTCCGCCAAGCAGATCACGTATTTCCCGGGGTGCTTGTACCTGCGTCACGGGTTACTCCGTGTCTTTGGACTCGGCGAGGGATTCCAGATCAAACAATGCTTCAACGAAGTTGTCGGCGTTGAAAGGCTGCATGTCTTCCAGTTGCTCGCCCAAACCGACGAACTTTACGGGCACTTCAACTTTTTCGTTGATGCTCAACACTGCTCCGCCCTTGGCTGTGCCGTCCAGCTTGGAAAGGAAAAGCCCCGTCACTTCGACGGCTTCCTTAAACATCATGGCCTGGTTGACGGCATTTTGCCCAGTCGTTGAGTCTAGTACGAGAATCGTCTCGTGTGGTGCCCCTTCGATTTTCTTGGCAGCGCATGCGTTGCGAATCTTTCGCAGCTCGTCCATCAGGTTCTTCTGTGTGTGCAGGCGCCCCGCTGTGTCTACCAGCAGCACGTCAGCACCAATCTCCAGCGCGCGCTCGGCCCCTTTGTGGGCGACCGAAGCCGGGTCGGCCTTGTCCGCACCTGTAACGATCTCGCAGCCGATTCGTTCAGACCATGTCTTGAGTTGCTCAACGGCTGCCGCGCGGTAGGTGTCGGCGGCAGCCAGCACGGTGTGGTGACCGGATTTCTCAAGATACCAGGCAAGTTTGGCAACGCTGGTTGTCTTGCCTGCACCGTTTACGCCCACCACCAGAATGACCGTGGGGGATTTGGGCGCGAATTTGAGGTCATTGCCACGATGCGTAAGGCGTTTCTTCAGGTCTGTGCGCAGGAACGGCAGGATGTCGTTCGTGGTTTCAATCTTGCCACCTTTCCAGGCACCGCGCAGAACATCCATCAGGAAGTCGCTGGTTTCGACGCCGAAGTCGGCCTCGATCATGGCTTCTTCAAGGTTTTCGAGTATGTCGTCGTCAATCTTCTTGCCCAGACCGACAACGCCCAAAACTCGTCGGTTCAACACCATGCGGGTGCGTGAAATCGCCTTGGTCAGGCGCTTGAGCATGCCCTTCTTCTGGACCTCTTCACCGTTGACCGGGTCATCGACTGACTCTGGCTGTGGTGCGGGTTCGGGCTGTGACGCCTCGGCTTTGGCGTCCTTCTTTTTGCGTGAGAACAGCGCCACAGGCTAAACCTTTTCGGGACAGCGAGTCTGGAAGATTTTGTCCAGCAGCCCGTTGACGAAGGCACCGGATTTCTCGGTCGAGTACTTCTTGGCGAGTTCGACCCCCTCATTGATTGTTACCTTTGGGGGAATGTCGTGCATGTACAATAGCTCGTAGACACCCATTCGCAGTATGGCGCGGTCAATCACGGGCATACGGCTTACCTGCCAGTTGACGGCCACTTTCTGGATGTCTTCGTCCAACTCCGTGCGAAGTTCACCGACTTTTGCGACAATCTCACTGGCAAGTTCGCTTACGTCGCGCGATGCGTGCTCAATCTCAAGCACTTCACGCAACTGCGTTTCAACTTGCTCGGGCTTGCTGATGTCGGTGACATACAAGAGTTTGAGCGCAAGCTCTCGCGCAAGAGTGCGGGAATCAGGCTGATTCTGCGCGTCGTCCATGGCGCTTGGTATACCACAGCATGAGTCGCTGAAAACTACAGAGACCGGAAAAGGTTCACCATCTCGATGGCACCGACCGCAGCCTCGAAACCCTTGTTGCCCATTTTGGTACCGCAGCGCTCAATGGCTTGCTCAAGGTTGTCCGTTGTCACGACGCCAAATATGCAGGGCACACCGGTTTGCAGGCTTACGGCGCCGATGCCTTTGGCAGCTTCGCCCGCGACGTAGTCGAAGTGCGGTGTGCTGCCTCGAACGACAGCGCCCAGGCAGATGACAGCGTCATAGTTGCCGCTTTCCGCGAGCTTCTTTGCAACCAGCGGTAACTCAAAGGCCCCGGGCACCCAGACCAGTGTTGCCTTGCCGGCGTCCCCGCCGTGGCGCTGGATGGCATCAAGCGAGCCTTCCACAAGTTTGGAGACCAGGAACTCGTTGAAGCGACTTGCGACGATGGCGAACTTCGCGTCACCTGCGACGAGATTGCCTTCGATCACACGATGAGCCTTG
>JAGQRE010000056.1 GCA_020425695.1 Planctomycetota bacterium | reverse complement strand
CGTCATACTTTTTCTTCAGGCGGATCTTCTTGCTGTCTTCAACGAGTTCCAGCTCAAGCAACTCGTTCTCGTTCATCAGCTCAATCAGCCGATGAATTTCATCGATGTCCATTTTCGTTCCTCGTCAGATCCCCATGCTCGGGATCAGCTTAGTCGATGTCGATCTGCCAATAACCTGTGTGTCGTTTGGTGAGGGCGCATACTCTCCGCGCCCACTACCGACACCGAAGCAATGGGCGGGAAACTATCGAGTTCGCCCCACGGAAACAAGTCCAAATCAAGGCGCGGGTTACGTATCAAAACAGGCAAGGTACACTGAGGAACGAGGATACGGAGGACATTCTGTGAACAAGCGAATCGTCGCAATCGTGGTTGTTTTGGCAATCACCGGATTGATTGGTCTCGGGACTGCGCATCAAATGGGCCTGATCCCCACAAACGCCATCAGCGCACAGGATGGCGGGAATTCCAGCACGCCAACCGGCAACTCATCCAGCGAAGGCCCACCAAAAGACGACACTACGCCCACTGGCGACGAAAAGACAGACGAGCCCGAAGAAGTTGAAGTACCCGCACCCGAACTGACCGAAGACGGGCTCGTCTACACGATTCCCTTTGAGCGTGGTGACGGCAGCGCCACACTTTCGCGCCAGAACGACTTGTTGCGCATCGACTTCGACGTTCATCTCCCCTACAGCGCTGGAGACGGCCAGGGCAGCCGTGGCAGCAGCATCGACCTGATGCTGTCTGTTGACGGGCTGCACGGGCGTCATCTGTTCTACTTCCCGAACCCGCTTTGGCTGCCGGACGGTAAAGGCACGCTGTCATCCTATCGGTTTGAGGCTTCCTACACGAAAGAAGGCGGCGCGCCGCAGCGCTTGGCCACGGAGCCAACCTTCGTTGGAGAGAGCGACGTCTCTCCGTGGGCTCACTGGACTGCCACAATGTGGGTGGATTTGCGATTGATGATCATGCCTGGCAACTCCCCGGCTTCGCTTGCTGACGAATGGCACATGGGCATGGTGATCGGGAACCAAGCGGCCACGGTTGTGTTTCCGGCCGGGATGGACATGTACAACCCGGCCAAGGCGCCCGAGAAGATGCTTTCATTCAAACTGAGCGAGCTTCCTGAAATTGACGAGCTCGACGACAGCCCCGTAGAGGCAATCACCGAGCAAGAAAAGGCAATGCACGAATCCATGCGTACGATTGAAGCCAAGCTTCGCGTGCGCGACATCAAGGGCACCTGGGCCGAGATTCAAGCGTCGGCCAAGAAGTGGCCGAAGGCGCTGTGGGCCCTGAATATTCAATGGTTACTTAGCAACAACGCAGCGTCACAGGGGCTGCCCGACGTCGACCACAACTACATCGACTTTGAGAAGCTCTACGTTCAAGCCGGGCTTGGACAATCAAGCGCGCATCTGGACTACCTGTACAATCTGCTGGTGCTTGGCCAGAACGACGCTGCCCTCGCCCACTCCGCAGCAATATTCGCTTCACCCTTATGCACAGAACGCCCGGCGACAGACGGCTACATGCGACTCCAATGGGCCGAACGCTGCATCACCTGGGGCCAGGTCTCTGAAGCCGAAAAACAACTGAACTACATCAAGCAGCAAGAAGAACTGCTCAAGGACATGAACTTCCGCGTTGACTACACCTTCCAGTTGGCCGCACTCGAAGTGCGAAAGGGTGACTCAGCAGCAGCGGTAAAAGTGTTCGAAGCTCTGCTGAAGGACGAGCGAAAGAACTTGGACACCCGGCAGTTCAATCAGATCCAGCAGTCGTTGCAGTTCCAGCGGCAGGCCGTTGAACAGTGGGAAGACGAGCTCAAGTTCCAGGCCGAAGACGCGGAAAAGACAAACCCTCGCCTCGTGATCGAAACGGACAAGGGCAAAATCGTCGTTGAGTTGTTCGAAGACGATGCGCCGAACACAACCGCCGCTCTCGTCAAACTGGCGAAGGACGAGTTTTATGACGGTCTCAACTTCCACCGGGTCGAACCGAACTTTGTGGCACAGGGCGGTTGCCCGAACGGCGATGGTACCGGCTCACCGGGATGGCGCCTGAAGTCGGAAATCAGCCGACGCAACCATTTCCGTGGCTCATTCGCCATGGCGCGCTCTCAACGCATGGATAGCCAGGGATGCCAGTTCTACATCTGCGTCTCCAACAATGAATCCGTCTTGAGCCTCAGCGGAAAGTACGTAGTCGCCGGTCGTGTCATTGAAGGAATGGAAGTCGCAGACCAACTTCGCGTCGGAGACAAGATCAAGTCAGTACGCGCCGAGAACCTGCGCGATCACGAGTACAAACCGGTAACGCTTCCGGAATGAAATTGCCAAGTGCCATTTGGCAATCACGGACATGCGAATCGGTCAGAAGCGAAAGGGGTAGCGATGAAGGGTCTTCTTCCATTGGGTGGTCTGGTGCTGTGCGGCATGCTGGTAGGCGGCTGTCAGGACAGCAGCCAGGATGTCGAGAAGCTCAAGTCGGAACTCGTCGCCCAGCAGAAGCACCTGGATGAAAGCAACGACCGCTGGGCCAGTGAGCGCGACACCATGCGCGCCGAGATCGAAGACCTGAAGAAACAACTCGGCACCCTGAACCAGGATGATGCTGCCGCTGTTCCTGTCACTGACCGCATTGCAAAACTAGAAAGCCGCCTCGACGAAGCCGGTGATGGCACCGATAACTCCGAACTTGAAACCAAATTGGATGCCCTCGGCAAACAGGTCGATGGGATGAAATCGGATATCGAAACCGTCAAATTGGAAGCCGCCAATGGTGGTGGCACAGTCGACGAAGAGAAGGTTGCAGAGCTGATGGCCAAGCGCCTTGCTGAAGAGCAGGCCGCCAACGCACCCACAAAAGACCTTGGCCAGGCTCTTGATCGACTGAAGATCAGCGAAGGCGAGAAGGACCAGATTCGGCAACACATCATTGATGCCAAGAAACAGATTCTGGAGACGCTTGAGGTTCCCGACGAGAATGGTCGCGTGTATGCGGAAGAGCTGATTGACGCGTTCATCAAGATTCAGAACGGCGACGGCAAGATGACCGACGTCCAGACCCTGTTCGTCGAGCTCTCAACCAAGAAGATCCCGGGTGACATCGAAGGCCGCACCTACGCCGAGGCAATTGACGCTATCAAGGCCGAGAACAAAGAAGATATCGGACGAATCCTGACTGAGGATGACCAGAAGAAGCTCACGAACGCCCACGATGACTGGACTGACTTTGAAGTCGGTGACGGAGATCCGTGGGGTGAGCTTTACATGGAGCGCTTGCAGAAAATCAACGAAGAGAAGTAAGGCAAAGCCATAAGCGATAACGACGGGGTGCTTTCGAGCGCCCCGTTTCTTTATGCGGCCTGGCTGATGCCCTGCTTCACCATGCGGCGATCCAGGTGCAGCATGACCACCGCACCGGCAATCAGCATCAGCACGGCGCCGATGAAGATCGGCAGCAGGCTGTCCGGGAAGATTTTCATTAGCACGTAGCCCAACGGAAAGCCGATCAGCGCTCTCGCCCCCACCAGCGAAGTATGCGTCGACGTGTAAGGCAGCGGATTCCCACCACGAGCGAAGCTCACGGGTCCGAGATTCCAGACGAAATGAACACCCGCCATCGATATGCCGAACAGCACGTAAGCAAGGTACGCAAACGCCAAAGTCTCCGTCAGTGCCGTTAGTCCGAGCATGGCGGGATAACTGATCAAACTCAAAAAAGCGGTGGCTGTTACGACTGCAACCCGTTTCCCCTTCGCAAGCCACGCGACGACAGGCACCACCAGCATCAGCGTACACTGCATGGTCACTACGGTGGCCTGCGAGAAATCACTGTAATCCGCATGCAGATACTTCGAGAACATCACAGGCACCGCGGGCAGCATCATCATGAACGCTATTCCGTACAGAAAGAAACCCGCTTCATACTGAAGGAAGTTGCGATCGCGCTTTAACAGGCGATAGGCTCGCCCATAGGCTCGGGCCATCCCTTTCAGTGGGCCGATCCCCCTGACTTCCGCCTGTTCAATGGCGGCGGCGTAACGCATGCGGATGCTGAAAAACAGCAAAAGAGCAACGGCGCCTACAACAGCCGCTGCCGGGTACAACAGTTTGTAGTTCTGCACCCCGCGAATCAGCGGTTCTGCGTCAAGGAACCGGCCGGCGAACCAGGCAGATGTCATGACCATCAGCATGCTGATGGAACTAATCCACGCAAATCGTTTTCCACGTGAGGCGGGGATGTAGTTCGCCCCCCACAACTGGTTCAGGGCCGGGGGCACGCCCGCGCAGACCAGGGCTGACAAACCAACCAGTGTCACGAACGCGAACGGCGTGATGCTGCCCGGTAGCAAAGCAATCAACGGCACCAGCAGAAACACCAGTCGCCCAAACACTGCCGCAAACAGGAAATAGCGCCGACGGCGGCGTACGGTCCCCCCACTGTTGTAAGCACTTGCGAACAGCATCGCGACGGAAGGCAGCATGGTCGCCAAAGTCGAAAGCTCAGCCTCGAAACCGGCGGCTTCACCTCCCATGGCTTTCAACGCAACGTAGGCGTTCAGGCTGAGCATGCCCGACGTCGTGCCCTCTACCGCGTTCGCGATCGCGCCGCGTCGAAATGTCATCGACTCAATACCACGTGAAACGCTGAAACCGTCCGGCTTTGGCGAGTCGGTGGCAGCTGTTGTCTCGACCGGTTTTGTTGCGAGCATTGTTAGGTTCTGTGTCGGTCCTGCCGCACCACACTGTGTGTTCAGGGTTGATTACATGATTCGCCAAAAGAAAGAAGGCGGCGCATCAAGCGCCGCCTTCTGTAAATGCTGAGGCTGCGCTAGCTGTTTACCCGTTCAACAAACTCACCGGTGCGTGTGTCGACCTTGACGTTGTCGCCGATGTTGATGTGGTTCGGAACCTTGATTTCAATTCCGGTTTCAAGGGTCGCCGGCTTGGTGACGTTCTGGACCGTATCGCCCTTCACGCCGGGCTCGGTGTACTCAACCTTAAGCGTCACGTTGGCCGGCAGGTCAAGCGAAACGACTTGCCCCTCATAGAAGAGAATCGAGCACTCGTCGTTCTCTTTCAGGTAGAGGTTCGCGTCACCCACGACGTCTTCATTAAGCTCCGGCTGCTCGTACGTTTCCATGTCCATGAAGACGTACTTGTCGGCGTTCTTGTACAGGTACTGCATCTTACGCTGATCAAGGAAGACGTCTTCAAACTTGTCTTCCGGGCGGATGCGCTTCTGCGAGCCCGTACCAGTGATGATGTCCTTGTACTTAATCTGAACGATTCCGCGCCAGTTGCCCGGCGTGATGTGCTGGAAGTCCGTGATACGCACAAGCTTGCCATCCATTTTGATGACTTTGCCTTTGCGAAGGTCTGTTGCCTTAAGCACTACGGTTCTCCGGCTTATGTGAAAGGGCCAGAAATAGCCGCGAAGTGCCGGGCTGTCAACGAGGGGGCGCACCATCCAATGCAGATTGGAAGCCTTGCAAATTCGAACTCGCACCCGATATTGTCCGTACTGGTAATGAATCCACTGCAAGAGGCTCTGATCATGGCAGACACACGCATCGAAAAAGACTCCATGGGTGAAATGCCCGTTCCTGCAGATGCTCTGTACGGCGCGTCCACAGCGAGGTCTGTAATCAACTTTCCGGTCAGCGGCATGACCGGGCAAACGCTTCCCGATTTCATACGCGCCTATGCCTACCAGAAGAAGGCAAGCGCACTCGCCAACGCTGATTGCGGCGTAATCGACCAAAAGATTGCGGACGCCATTGCCAAAGCGGCCGATGAAATCCTCGCGGGCAAACACCACGAGCAATTCGTCATCGACGTGTTTCAAGCCGGGGCCGGTACCAGCATCCACATGAACATGAACGAGGTGCTGGCAAACCGGGGCATGCAGATTGATGCGAGCGTCAAGATCAACCCAAACGACCACGTCAACTACGGCCAGAGTACCAACGACACCATCCCGACTAACCTGCATCTCTCAGCTCTGCTCGCACTGCCACGACTGGATGCCGGCTTGAAGGCTGTCCAGGACGCCTGTGAGGCCAAGGGCAAAGAGTGGAAAGATGTCATCAAGTCCGGGCGCACACACTTGCAAGACGCCGTGCCGATCACACTAGGCCAGGAATTCATGAGTTGGCGCAACTGCATTCGCCACCTGCGCCAGAACCTGCAACAGGCCGCCGACAACCTGCTGGAGTTGGCCCTTGGCGGCAGTGCCATTGGTAGCGGGCTGAACACGGCCGACGGCTATCGCGCCAAGGCCGTCGCCTACATTGCCGAATTCACGGGTCTGAAAGTACGTGAGCCAGAAGATCCATTCGAGGCCGTGAACTCACGTTGGGCCTTCAGCAGCTTCAGCGCAGCCATTCGCACAGCGGCCATTGAGTTGACCCGCATTACCAACGACGTACGCCTGCTTAGCTGCGGGCCGACGACAGGGCTTGATGAGTTCCGTCTGAAGCCGATTCAACCAGGCAGCAGCATCATGCCGGGTAAGATCAACCCGAGTAATCCCGAGGCCATGAACCAGTTGCTGTACCAGGTACTCGGCAACGACCACACGGTTTACCTGTGCGCAATGGCGGGACAGATGGACCTGAACGTGATGATGCCGACCATGGCCTGCACCACGCTCTGGAGTATGAACTGGCTAGCCAACTTCCTGCCGAAGTTTGCCGAAGACAGCATCGCCGGCTGCACAGTTAACCGTGAACGCTGCCAGACTTACTTCGAACACAGCCAGGCGCTGGCCACGGTGCTGAACCCGGTCATCGGCTACCAGAACGCATCAAAGGTAGCCAAAGAGAGCGTAGCCACGGGCAAGACCATCAAGGAGTTGGTGCGCGAGCACAAGCTGCTTACGGAAGAGCAGGAGAAAGAATTCTATTCGCTCGAGTACCTGACCAAACGTTACCCGCAAGCGGGATTTGAGGACTGATGGCAAGGACCGGAACAACAGAAAACGGACGCAGTGTCGCCATCCTCGGCATCGCTGATTCGCAGGCCGAGTGGGAGACCGTCCCGGCTAAGCCATACGGTGCGCTGGTGATCAGCGGCAGCGGTGAGAGGCCAGACAAAATTCGGTTTCAACGCATCGCGGAACAGTTGCTGGAAACCGGTTGCGCGTGGGCAACTCTCCATGCGGGCAAACACACATCCAAGCTACATGACATCTTCGACCGCGCCGTTGTGGACTACCAGCTCAAGCACTCGCCTGACGTCGAGATGATGACAAGCGGTGACGACGAGGACAGTCTTGAGGAAGCTCTCCGCGACGCGGTGCACTTTGGTTTTCCAAGTTACGGTGACCCGTTTCCGGAACTTCTTGTGCTTGTTGTCGCCGCCCCGGACACAAAACTGGAAGAACAGGCCGAGGCACTCGCGAAGTCGGTCAAGCCTGAGTAGGTTGCGGGCGTTATGGCCATCACACTGGACTTCTCTGGCATCACCCCGGAAATGGTCGTCGGCGGCTTTCTCATCGCCTTCGCCCGTATCTTTGACGTCAGCTTGGGTGTGCTGCGCATGTCGGCACAGTCGGCCGGTCGTAAGAAGGCCGCGTGGGGCTTCGCATTTCTTGAATCGCTGATCTGGGTTGTGGTCGTTTCAAGCATCGTCACGAACCTTAACCACCCTCTATACGCGATTTTCTATGCCCTCGGTTTCGCCAGTGGAACGTTGGTAGGCGTCACGCTTGAGGGCGTGTTCGCAAAGGGCGAACAGGTCGTTCGCATCTTCACGCACCAAGGCGACGAGATGGCGGCGCACTTCCGTGAAATCGGGTTTCGCGTGACACAGTTCGAAGGCAAAGGGCGCGACGGCCCGATCCAGCTTCTGTTCATCCACCTGCCGCGCAAGAAGGCCGCCAAAGTCCGACCGATCGCACGCCGCATTGATGACGACTGCTTTATCGTCGTCGACGACGTTCGAAGCAGTAGCACAGCGATGCACCAGACCGCTGTCCGCAAGTAATCACGCCTTCTTTTTACGCTGTTGACGTCGCTTGATCGCCGGCCACGCCAAAGCGTCCAGTGAGAACTTGCCGGGGCCGGTAAATGTCAGCACCAGAAACATCAGTGCATACACAATTGCCTTTTCCTTAACGCCGAAGTCGTCACTGGCATGTTGAACGAAGGCCGCGATCATCATCGTGAAGACAATCGGAGCCGACGCCAGCCGGGTACCAAGCCCGACAACAACCAATCCAGCCAGCACGAACTCAGTCCCAGCGGCCAGCACAAGCGAGACACCCGGCCCCAAACCGATCGGGTCCGCGAACTGGAAGTCGCCAGCGAATACTTTTTCGACCTTCCCCCACCCGTGGTACATCATCAGTAGCCCCGCACCGACGCGCAGGATCAGCAAGCCCATACCACGGCTCATCTTACGTGAAACGTCTTCACTCATCCGGATCTCCCTTACCCATCAACATACTCACGCTCAGCTTCATTCCGGGCTTTGAAATCGACTTTTGTCTTTTCTCACTGTGATGGTGGACTACACTTCGCGCCTATTTCATGGTGCGAATGACCTCCGTTATGCAGAAAACGATCTTAGCGTTGCTCATTGCCGCTGTTGGCATGAGTGTACTGAACACCGATACAGCCTCGGCCGATCCTCATCGCCGCCCAAGCTCAGGCAGCCTGAACGGCAAACGAATCATGGTCAGCCCGGGCCACGGCTGGACGTGGCAGAACACCAGCAACTTCTGGTACACGCAGCGCGGCGTCAACAACGGTATCGTTGAAGACTTCAGCAACGCCATGATGGCGCTGGATTTCCTCGTGCCGTACTTGATCAATGCAGGCGCCGACGTGATGGTCCCCCGCGAACGCGGCTACATCAGCGCCGAGTTCATTGGCGACGATGGTGATTCGAGCTACTTCGAAACCGGAAGCTGGACCGCCAGCAGCAACGTCAGCGGATACTGGGGCACCGGCTACCACTGGGCTTCTGCCAGCGCGACTGAGACCGCAACCGCAGGCTGGAACTTCACCATCACCGAAGAAGGCAGATACCCAGTGTATGTTCGCTGGACCGCCGGCAACGACCGCAGCACGGACGCCCTTTACCGAGTTCAGCACGCTGGCGGCACCACAGAAGTTCGTGTTGACCAGAATCAGCACCAGTACACGAACCCCTACGACAACGTAACGGAAACCGTCGATCAGGGCGCACGCTGGGTGTATCTGGGTGAGTTCGAATTCACCCCGTCCAGCGGCGCTACGATTGAGCTCAGCAACCAGACCGCCAACGGCAGCGTCGTCGTGGCCGATGCATGCAAGGTTGGCGGCGGCGTTGGCAGCGTCGACCGCGGTGGTGGGACATCCGGGCGCCCGCGCTGGGAAGAGTGCTCACGCTATTACGCGGAATTCGACCAGATGCCAAGCAGCGTGTACGACGTAAGCGGTCTTGATGACGGCAGCGACAACGTAAGCACGCCACCCCGCAAGCTGCTGTGGTGGAAGGACTTTGACCTCGCCTTCGCGCTTCACAGCAACGCAGCAAGCGGCACGGCACGTGGCACAGTCACGTACACCTACGACAACAGCGGCAGCACGCAACACCCGCAGGCACTACTGAACGACAGCCTTTCGTACGCGACACTCGTACAGAACGAAGTGATGCGCGTCTGCAACGACTGGGCGGCCGCCAACAGCGACACGTGGAACAATCGAGGGCTGAACACGGCGAACTTCGGTGAACTGCGCACGAACAACAAGACACCAAGCTGCCTGCTTGAAATGGCGTTTCACGACAACGCGCAGGATGCGTGGTACATCCGCAACCCGAACTGGCGGCACGACGTAGCCCGGGCAATCTACAAAGCCATTGCCCGTTACTTCAATTCGGCGGCCGTGATCCTGCCTCTTCCGCCAACGCACCTGAGCATGCGAAACACTGGTACGGGCCAAGCCACGATCAACTGGCAAGCGCAGACCGATCCACTGGAAACCAGCGCCACGCCGACGGGTTATCGTGTCTACCTCAGTGATGATGGCTTCTCGTTTGATTCCGGGCGTGCAGCCAACGGTAGCACCAGCCACACGCTAACGGGGTTGGCACCCGGCACCACCAAGTTCGCACGAGTCACCGCGACAAACGCGGGCGGCGAAAGCCTGCGCAGTGAACTGATCTGCGTGCGAACACCTGACTCACAGGCTGAAGGCCTCGCTGCGCCGCTATTGCTGGTCTCCGGCTATGACCGCCTTGATGAGTTCACCTGGTACCAACAGGGCGCGACGAACCAGACGGGCGACATGCACATCCGGAACCAACGCGACTCATTACGCAGACACGCGCTTGCGGCCGCCGCTGCGATCACCAGCGCCGGCGGTTCCTACTTCTTTGATTCGACCAGCAATGAAAGCATCGAAAGCGGAGGCGTCACGCTGAGTGGCTATCAAGTTGTTGACTGGGTTCTGGGAAACGAGAGCACCGCAGACGAGACGTTCTCCAGCACCGAGCAAGGACTTGTCAGCAGCTATCTTGGGGCGGGTGGGCGCCTGTTTGTTAGCGGCGCTGAAATCGGTTGGGATCTGGATTCACAGGGCAGTGGCGCTGATGTCTCGTTTTATGAGGGGCAACTCGAGACAAATTACGTCGCCGACGACAGTGCCGACTACAGCGTCGATCCGGTCACGGGCGGGCTATTCGACGGGCTTGCCGGCTTTGATTTCGACGATGGAAGCGGCGACAGTTACACAGTCGGCTACCCCGACATCATCGAACCTTCGAGCAGCGGCAGTGCTGCTCCTGCGTTGCAATATTCGGCTGGTGTCTTCGCCGCGACGGCTTCTGACGCTGTCGTGGTTTTCGGTTTTCCGTTTGAAACGATCAACCAGTCGAGTGCTCGAGACGCCGTAATGGAGCGTGTCCTGCGCTCGCTCGCCGCAAGCTACACCGGCATCAATACCAGCATGGGTGGCGGTGGAGGTTCCGGGAGCGGCGGCGGAGGCGATGATTCAGGCTGTAGTGTTGACGCAACCGGCGCGTTCCCGTTAGCGCTTGCGGCACTCGCCCTGTTCTGGTGGCGTCGCCGTAAGGCTTTCAGCCAGCACGAGTCGTAACGGCGTCACTCTTCTTCGGAGTTCTCTCGCGCGGCTGGGTGCTCGTCTTCGTCGTACTGGACGGGCGGTCCGATGGTGATTTCCCCCGCCTCGTTCTGCTCAATGCTGATGTCGCGCTGCTTCACCATTTCCAACAACGCCAAAAAGTTACCGATCACCTCGGACTTATCCCGTTTGTCGCCAAGTAAGGCTGCAAAATCGACTTTGCCATGCTCCCGAAGCTGCGCGAGAATCAGGTCGATGTAGTACCGGACAGGCTTGTCCGTCAGGTCCACCAGGTGCGCAACAGGCGCTGCGACTTCGCCGTACAGACGATGGAAGACCCGGTAAAGATCAACGACGCTGATGTCTTCAACGTATGTGTCGTTGTCGCTCTCCGGCGTTTCAGCCTGCAGTAAGCCTCCCGGGCGGCCACGGCGTCGTGCCTGTGCATCGTAACGCTCACCCAGCAATGCGGTCATGTCCCGAATGCGTTTGTACTCAAGCAACTGTCGCACGAGCCGTGCACGTTCCTGCTCGGCTTCGTTTCGTTCTTCGCTGCGGGCCAGCACAAGCTCAGACTTGAGCTTCAGCAGAGTGGCCGCCATGGTCAGGAACTCGCCCGCATACTCAAGGTCGATGGTCTCCATCTTCTCGAGTTCAAGGATGTACTGCTCTGCAATTTCGGCCACGGGCAGGTCGTAGATGTCCACCTCCGCCCGGCGGCACAGATACAACAGCAGATCGAGCGGGCCGGTGTAGACCTGAGTTTGTACGCGAACTTCACCCATTAACTTCCCCAGATCAGCGGCGGTATCTTCACGAACGGTGTAATCAAAGCGTCTATGGCCGGAGAAATGATACGTCCCCCGCCCAAGATCCAGAACACCACGACAATGATCATGAAGCCATAGGGACGGATCTTATCGAGTAAGTTACGCAGCGGTTCATTACCGAAGTAGTAGAGGATGCTGCTGCCATCCAGCGGCGGAATCGGTACCAGGTTGAATACGCTGTACACAATGGCCGTGATGTACGTAATGACGATCAACCGATACAGCAAAGCCCCGGCGGTGGACAACTCCGGGCCGCTGACGATTGGGTAGACAGCTACGTACAACAGAAAGAAAATGATCGCCACAACGAACCCGCCCGCAGGCCCTGCGAACGCGACGATTGCATTGTCACGCAGAGGATGCCGGAACTTGCTCGGGTTAACGGGCACCCACGCCATACCCAACGGAATCCCAAAGTAGAGCGAAGTCACGGCGGGCATGACAACCGCCGAGATCACACTGAACGGCTCGCGCCAGTTTACGTGTGCAAACGGGTTTACCGTCCGCTTGCCCATCAGATAGGCGGTGTCGTCACCAAGTTTCCAAGCCGCCCAGGCGTGGCCGCCTTCGTGGAAGCCCATCTGCGCAAACCAGGCGATCAGCCCAATCACGAGCTTGGTGACAACGGTGTCGTCAAATGTCACGCCAAGGGGGATCATCCCGTCCACACCCCTGAAAAGACTTCTCTGGCGGGGCCCGTCTTGAACACACAGTTGTCTTTCTCGCTCCACTCCATGTCGAGATCGCCGCCCAGCAGCTTCACCTTGACCTTGCGCGAGGCCAGCCCGTTCTGGACCGCGGCCACACAAACCGCGCTGGCCCCGGTACCGCAGGCCAGGGTCTCCCCGGCTCCGCGTTCCCATGTGCGCTGGTGCAGCACCTTGTCGCTCTCGCGGTAGACAAACTCGACGTTGGTGCGATTCGGGAAGACTTTGTGGTTCTCGATCAGCGGCCCATAGGTGTGCACGAGCTCATCCGAAGCCGGCTCGTCAACAAAGATCACGCAGTGCGGGTTTCCCATGTTCACACAGGTGATTCGGAACTCGCGATCTTTCACTTTCAGCGGTTCATCAAACACTTGCTCGCCGGCCGGCCCTGTCATCGGTATGGAACTGCGCAGCAGACGAGGCTGACCCATGTTCACACGGATCTTCTGGGCCGTGTGCGTGCCTTTTTTCGGCGTGATCTGAAGGTGGAGTACACCGGCGCCTGTCTCAACCGGGAACTCCTCTTTGCGCTCAAGATTGCGGTCATACAGGTACTTGCCGACACAGCGCAGCCCGTTGCCGCACATCTCTGATTCGCTGCCATCGCTGTTAAACATCTGCATGCGATGTTTGACGCCCTTCAGCTTGCTGGCACGAATCAGAATCAAGCCGTCGCTGCCGACACCGTAGTGACGGTCGCTCATGGCAACTGCGAGCTTCGCAAGCCCCTTGGGTGCGGTCTTGCGAGCGTCGATGTAGACGTAGTCGTTGCCGATGCCTTCCATCTTCACGAACGGTATGCCTGTGGCTGCCATTACTCCTCCGGCCTTGTGATGACAATGTCGTTCATCGGTTCAACACTGCCGTTGAATTCATAGCCGCCTTCGCAGCGAACTTCGACGGTACCTTCCAGTTGAGCATTCAGTGTGCAGCGCCCCTCCAGCACACGGAACCACTGCGCGTTCTGCTCATAGTAGGTACGCTTCTCGAACTCGGGCAGAACAACGCGTTTCAGACGCCCGTTCACGACTTTTCCGTCTTCATCAAGCTCGAGGTATAGAGTGTTCAGGATGTAGTAGTTGGCATTGGACGCATCGGAATACCCCACGAGCTTCGCGCTAAGGTTCTCACCCTTGATCCAGCTAGCCTTGAAGGTCTCGCCGTCGTCCTTGATATTCAATTTCCAGCCTTCGCCGTACTCTTCAAGGCGAAAGAAACTCTCTCCGCTTGAGCAGCCGACGAGCATCAACAGCAACAACATTACGACCATGCACTTCATGTGATCCTCCAGCCGGGATTGTACGCAGCCAGCCCGGAATGCGAAGAGGCGCGTCATTTGACGCGCCTCTATAACGATGCGACTTTGATGCTCTATTCTTTGTACTTACGAAGAGCAACCGTGGCATTGTGTCCGCCGAAGCCAAAACTGTTACTGAGTGCCACTTCAACCTTCATACTGCGCCCTTCGTGTGGCACATAGTCAAGGTCGCAGGCCGGGTCAGGGTTCGTCAGGTTGCGCGTCGGCGGCACCAGGTCGTTCTGCACGGCCAGGGCAGTCGCGACGAGTTCCACAGCACCGGATGCACCCAGCAGGTGACCAACCATGCTCTTGGTACTGCTGATCGCAAGTTTCTTCGCGTGATCACCGAAGGCCTTGTGTACCGCCAGCGATTCTGTGCGGTCGTTGTACTCGGTGCTCGTGCCGTGCGCGTTGATGTAGGAGACCGCATCAGGCGTGACGCCCGAATCCTTGACAGCGAGCAACATGCTGCGAGTAGCGCCTTCGCCGTCCTCGGACGGTGACGTCATGTGGTACGCGTCGTCAGTCTGTCCGAAGCCGCATACTTCAGCGTAAATCTTCGCCCCGCGGGCCTTGGCGTGTTCGAGCTCTTCAAACACCACGACGCCCGCGCCTTCGCCCATCACGAAACCGTCGCGCTCTTTGTCGAACGGACGACTGGCGTGCTCAGGATCGTCATTGCGTGTACTCATGGCACGAGCCGAGCAGAAACCGGCCAGACCCAAAACTGTGCACGCCGCTTCCGAACCGCCGGTTAGAATCACTTCAGCGTCGCCATACTGAATCGTACGCAGGGCCATGCCGATCGCATGGTTCGCTGACGCACAGGCGCTGGCCGTGGCAAAGTTCGGGCCCTTAAGACCAAAGCGAATGGCAACGTTGCCCGAGGCCGCATTCAGCATCAGCTTCGGAATGAAGAACGGGTTGATGCGACGCGGACCGCGCTCAATGAGCGTGCGGTTGCCGTCCATGATCTCCTCAAGCCCGCCAATGCCGGAGCCGATGATCGCGCCGACGCGTTCCATGTCGGTCTTTTCACGATCAATGCCCGAGTCTTGAAGTGCCTGGCCTGCTGCGATCACCGCGTAGTGAACGAACGGGTCCGTCTGTCGCACGTACTTGCGGTCACCGCCAAGCAACTCGACCGCGTCGTAATTCCTGAGGCGCCCGGCAACTGTTGTGGTAAGCCCGGCATCAATGAAATCCTGCTGTGATTCGATGCCGTTGGCGCCCTTCATCGCGGCGTCCCAGAAGGACGGAACGTCATTCCCAATCGGGCTGAGCACGCCCAGCCCGGTAATGACGACGCGACGTCGCTGAGTTACAGACATAGAGGCTTCCTGTGCTGGCCGGGGTGTGGTCGCACTACCGCACGGCGGATTTCAAAACGGCCCGGGCAAGCAGCCAGCGCCCCCTGTTTCGAAGGCGCGTCGCCGCTTGCCCGGACGCGTTCGAAGCTGCTTACGCCTTTGAGGCGGTCTTTTCTTCGATGTACTTGACCGCGTCACCGACGGTCTGAATTTTTTCGGCGTCTTCGTCGGGGATGTTCAGCTCGAACTCATCCTCGAACTCCATGACGAGCTCGACTGTATCAAGGCTGTCCGCCCCGAGGTCGTTCACGAATGAAGTTTCAAGTGTCACCTTGTCGCGGCTGACACCCATTTGGTCGCAAACGATCTGTTTGACCGATTCTTCGATCTCTTCCCGTGTGGGCACGCTGTTCTTCCTTATTTTTTTCATCCAGGACGTACTGGTATGTCAGTACATCCAAACGAACCGTAACGCCCTCCAGCGGCGTAACGGGGCGGGAGTCTAGCGGGGCTTTCCAGCCGGTGCAAGCTCCCATCCAATCACGAATTGCGTCAACTGCGGGCTAATTTGGCCCCTGTGAAATCTCTGTCAAGACCCCATGGGTCTCCCGGGGGTGAAAGAAATTCACCAGACAGCCGCCAGCCCCTACGTGCGGCTGATCCCAGATCGGGGTGTAGCCTGATTCCTGCATCAATTTGGTCGCTTTGAGCACATCGTCAACCGCGTAACACAGGTGATGCAGGCCCTCACCACGCTTGGCGATGTACTTGCCGATGGCTGAATCTTCGTCCATGGGCTCAAGCAACTCTATATGTGAACCCGGCGGGACTGTCAGTTTCAGCACACGAACCTTTTCGCCGGCCACAACCTCAATCTCGGGCTCAGACGTCAGTCCCAAGCCCTGCTCATAAAAACCGCGGGCTTCGGCGATACTTCTGACTGCGATTCCAATGTGGTCGAGCCTCATGACGAGCCCCTGCTGGTTAGGCGTCTTAGATACCCATTGAGTCCTGCAACACCATGGCGGCACACGCCCCGCCCAGTACTTTGTTGATGCCATTCATCCGTTGCACGACTTCTTCACGTACCTGTTTTGGCAATGCAACCCCGCCCTGATTGTTCAGGAACAGCAGCAAACCGTGATAACTGACCGTCGGCAACACCCGCTTGATTAGGAAGTCCCGCACCGTTGAATAACCGGCGTCCGTGATCTTCTTGCGCAAGTCGTTCACCAGATTGCCCCCATCCAGCTTCAAGTCCTTGCCAACGACCTTCTCAAGCGCCTTGTAGTGCTCCTCAAATCGGGGCAGCCAGACCTCAAGGTGTTGTGTCAGCAACAGGGCACTGGACTGCTTCTGCAGAATCTCCACGGCCTGATTCATGCGATCATGGCGCTGCCCAATGATCAGGGCGCCAATCTGCGAGCACAGCTCAATCAGCTGTTTGCGTTCGCGAAGCGTCGTGTCGAGAGAAATTGTCGGGCGTGCCTTGCCGGACTTCTTCTTCTGTTTGCCAGTGTTCTTGTCAACGCGCGAAGTCTTGCTGGATGCCATGCCGTGTCCTGGTTGTGAAGTTAGCTGTCTCGGTACTCACCGAAAACGCCGCGCATGGTATCGCAAACTTCACCCAGTGTCGCCTTGGCACGGAGCGCATTGATAATTTTCGGTACGAGGTTTTCGTCACCTTTTGCCGCTTCCTGCAGGCTGTACAGCCCGTCGGCAACGGCTTTGTCGTCACGCTGCGCGCGGAATTCAGCCAAGCGCGCCTGCTGTTTCTGCGCAGCTTCGGCGTCGATCTGCAACAGTTGGGGCTCAATGTCGTTCTGCGTCTGGAACTTGTTGACGCCGACGACAACGGCGTCACCCTTCTCCACGGCGCGCTGATACTGAAGCGCGGCGCGTGCAATCTCACCCTGCATGAACTTCTGCTCAATCGCGCCAATCGAGCCGCCACGGTCATCCACTTTGATGATCAACTCGCTCGCCTTCTGTTCAAGCTCATCGGTCAGTTGCTCTACCAGGTAGCTGCCGGCCAGCGGGTCCGGCGTGTCGCCGACGCCGCTCTCGTAAGCAATGATCTGCTGCGTACGCAGCGCAATCTCGACGCTGCGTTCTGTGGGCAAAGCGAGGGCTTCATCGAAGCTGTTTGTGTGAAGGCTCTGCGTACCGCCAAGAACCGCCGACAACGCCTGCATGCTTGTGCGGACGATGTTGTTCTCCGGCTGTTGGGCCGTAAGCGTGCTGCCTGCTGTCTGCGTGTGAAACCGGAGCATGAGGGCTTTGGGATCGGTTGCCTTGAACCGCTCCTTCATCAGACGCGCCCACAGACGCCGGGCAGCGCGGAACTTAGCGACTTCCTCAAGCAAGTTGCTGTGCGCGTTGAAGAAGAAGCTGAGATTCTTACCGAAGTGGTTCACGTCCATGCCGCGACGAACCGCTTGTTCGACATAACACAGCCCGTTACTCAGCGTGAACGCGATCTCTTGCGCGGCGGTGCTGCCCGCTTCACGAATATGGTAACCGCTGATGCTGATGGCATTGAAGTTCGGCACTTCGTTGCTGCAAAACTCAATGATGTCGGTGGCAATGCGCAAACTGGGGCGCGGTGGGTAGATGTACGTACCGCGCGCGACGAATTCTTTCAGCAGGTCGTTCTGCAGTGTGCCGCGCAGTTTGCTCCAGGCAACGCCCTGCTTGTCCGCCTGAATCAGATAGAACGCCAGCAGGCAGGCCGCGCTGGAATTGATCGTCATACTGGTGCTGACTTTGTCGAGCGGGATGCTGTCCAGCAGCACATCCATGTCGGCTGTACTGCAAACCGGTACACCGACCTTGCCGACCTCGCCTTCGGCCATTGGCACATCGCTGTCGTACCCGATCTGCGTCGGCAGGTCGAATGCGATGCTCAGGCCGGTAACGCCCTGATCCAGCAGGAAGCGATAGCGCTGATTCGACTCTTCAGCGCTGGCAAACCCCGCGTACTGACGCATCGTCCAGAACCGCCCGCGGTACATACTTGGATAGACGCCGCGGGTGTACGGGTATTCTCCGGGATAGCCTACCCGCTCCACGTATGCAGCTTCGCCAGCCGCTGAGAGATGGTCGGGTTGAGGCATCGTCAATGCTGGAAACTCACAACCGCTGCTTGTCTCGAATTGTTCACGGCGCTCTTTCACTTTGGCCGTGAACGGCGTGCGTGTTTGCTCAAGCCAGCGCAGATAGTCTTCTTGAAGGTTCGTCATGGCGTTTGCTAAGCGTTCTGCTTTTCGGGGATCCCACCGAGCTTGATCATCAACGCGCCCTTCTCGAGTACGTCGTTCGGCTTGACCAGGATCTCTTTGACCACACCGTCGCGTGTGGCGCGGATGTCGTTCTCAAGCTTCATGGCATGAAGACTCAGCAGACTCTGGTTCTTCTTCACCTCGTCGCCGACCTTCACGTTAATGGCAATCACCATGCCCGGCATCGGCGACTTCACATCAACGGCACCCCCACCACCTTTGCGCTTGGCAACGGCCGCGAGCCGCACATGCTCAAGCTCGCGCACTTCCGCGGAGTAGACGACCCCATCCAATACAATGTCGGTAGTATCCTTGCCGCGGTGATACCCAAAGCGTTTGGCGTCGCCGTTCACTTTCGCGAACTGCACTTTACTGCGCAGCGGAGTGTTCAACTCTACCGGGAACGTTCCGCCTGCGTGGGTGACGCACAGTTGCCCATCGCGTTCAAAGAAACGCACCTGGTACTTCTGCCCGTCAACTTCGACTTCGTATTCCATCGCCATGGCTATCTCAACCTCGGCAGGCTGCTGGCACTCCAGGGATCAAAGGCAACTTCACCCGCCTTGCTTTGGGCAGACCGTACTTTCAGCAATCGCCGATACTCCATCAAGGCGGCCATGACAGCCGCATCACCCGCCCGGTCGCGTTTGGTGAGTTCGCTCAAGTGCTTCTCCACCCAATGGATGTCAAACGCACCCTTCACAACATCCGGGTGTTCCATCAGGTTCAGGTGCAGTGGAATCGTCGTGGCGACCCCGACGACCATGAATTCACGCAAAGCTTGTTTCGCGAGTTCTATGGCTGCCCGCCTGTCTTTGTCGTGAACGATCAGCTTGGCAATCAGGCTGTCGTAGAACTGCGTAACGCTGTCGCCAGTGTGATAGCCTGCATCAACGCGAATGCCTTCGCCTTCGGGCGGGCTGAACGCTTCGATGTAGCCCAGCGAAGGCATGAAGTTCGCGAACGGATCTTCGCTGTTAATGCGCAGCTCAATGGCGTGGCCTGTTTGCTTGATATCCGACTGTTTGATCTCAAGCTTCTCACCAGAGGCAACGCGCAACTGAAGCTCCACCAGGTCATACCCGGTAACTTCTTCCGTTACGGGGTGCTCAACCTGCAAGCGCGTGTTTACTTCGCAGAAGTACCAGCTTGCGTCTTCCTCGTCGTACAGGAACTCGCATGTGCCGGCGTTCACGTAGTTGGCGGTGCGGGCGATCTTTACCGCGTCATCGCAGATCTTTGCCCGTTGCTCGGGTGAGAGGCTCGGGCTGGGAGTCTCCTCCATCAACTTCTGATGGCGGCGCTGCAGACTGCATTCGCGCTCAAAGAAGTGCAGCACGTTGCCGTGTTTGTCGGCAACAATCTGCACCTCAATATGCCTCGGTTTCGGCAGGAACTTTTCTACCAGCAGCGCGTCATCACCAAAGCTGGCCTTGGCTTCGCGTGCGGCCTTGGGGATTAGCGTCTTCAGTTCTTCAATCGTGTCGGCGCGGTGCATGCCCTTACCGCCACCACCGGCCGCAGGTTTGATCATCACCGGCAGACCGATGCTCTCGACAGCGGAAATAGTCTCCGCGTCGGCCTCACCGGCACACTTGACCCATGGCGTTACCGGCACGCCGGCTTCTTCAGCAACGCCTTTCGCGTGGCGCTTGTCGCCTAGACGGTCAATCGCGCCGCTGTCCGGCCCGATGAACTCGATCCCACCTGCCTCGCAGGCCTGGGCAAACAAGGGGTTCTCGGCGAGGAAGCCATAGCCCGGGTGAATCGCCTCAGCTTCGTACTCTTTGGCGAGGTCAACGAGGCGCTGGATTTTCAGATAGCTGTCGGCTGCGGGCGAAGGCCCGAGGTAATGGGCTTCGTCAGCCTCCTGGACAAATGGCAGGTGGCTGTCGGCGTCGCTGAACACGGCCACGCTCTGTACGCCCAGCTTTCGACAGGCGCGCACGACTCGTAAAGCAATTTCGCCACGGTTGGCGATCAGGACTTTCTTGAGCATGCGCTGAATTTAGGCAGAAACCGCCAGCAAGCCAGACCCAAAAAGAAAGGCGCGCCGAAGCGCGCCTTTCAGGTTGATCCAGCCTTATTCAGACTTTGGCTTTTCCGGAAGATCCTTCGGGAACTCAATCTCAACGCCAGCCAGTGACCAGAGACCGTTCTCGCGATTGCACTTGACCTCAATGCGGTCCTTGTACTTGTTGGAGTAGACGATCGTAGCCGTGCCCTGGCCTTCTACGTCAAGCTTGACGCTGCGACGGGACATGTACCACATGCCTTCGCCGAGACGATCTTCGAGCTTATCACCTTCGTAAACCTTGTAGCAGCCAAGGAAAACAGCTGTGCGTTCGGCGTCGGTAGCGGCCTTCCACTTCTCTTCGTCGATGATCCCGGACTTGTCCTTCGGGTCGAGAGTCTCGAGATATTCCTTGAGCGGCTTCCAGAGTTCCCACTTCTCTTCGTAACGCCACTTCTTGACTTCGCTATCACCCTTGTCTGCCTCAATCTGCCACGCCGGCAAGTAACCGTAGATGGCCGTAAAGTTCTCGGTGACGATGGCATCTTTGACCGCGTCGCCGATTTCTTCCGGTGAGCTGGCCGCGCCGCCGCTGGGTCCACAACCAAACATCAACACCGCAAGCATAAACAGCGGCACAAGTTTCAAAGTGTTCTTCATTCCCCGACTCTCCTGTTCCATTTTCTACGTGTCTGTATGAGCGACTATTTGTTTTGTGTCTCTAGCTGCCGAGCAGTTTCGAGTGCGCGCAGGATGCTAGGCTTTAAGTCAAATTTCCAGACCCCATCGTGACGAACCCATGAATATCTGTCGGGATCTCCATTTTTCAACACTACAGTCGCCTTGTCACCGTCAATCGAAATGCTGCTGACGTTGTCCTTGGCCAACAGCCGTTCCGTGTTTAAGGCGTTCTCTGAGGTCAGTTCCGGGGTCATGCGCCAGACGTAGTAGTCCTTCGGTGTCATCTTCTCGACGTTTTTCGGCAGGCCGGCGAGCAGTTCTTCCAGTTCCTTGCGCCTTTCGGGCGAAATCAGCGAACCCGGCTCAAGTGATGCCTGCGTCAGCTTAACCGTCTGTTTTGCCCCACCCGGCGCTTCCAGTTCTCGACGATAGATTTCCTGGGCATCCGGGCTGATCATCTCCCACATGGCTTCCGCATCACGCTTTGTGACAGCGCCAGACCAGTCCATCATTGCCTGGTGGACACCCTTCTGTTCGGGTGTCCATTCCGTGTCCTGCGGGCAGGCCGCCACCAGCGCGGAAACAAGAAGCAGCGCGAAAGTGAAAGAGATGCGTTTCACGGTTGATCCTTCATGGGGCTGATTGGGGTTGTACGCCCCCACCGTCCTACGCTCCTGCATACTAACGAACATTGAGTTACAGCGGAATGTTGCCGTGCTTCTTCGGCGGATTTACGTCGCGCTTGTGCCGCACAACCTCAAGCGCGCGGATCAGACGGCGCCTGGTCTCGCGCGGTTTGATGACGGCATCAATGTAGCCTCGTGCAGCCGCGTCATAGGGGTTGCTGAAGCGCTCACGATACTCGGCAATTAGCTCTTCCCGGCGTTTGTCCGGGTCTTCGGCGGCAGCGAGTTCCCGGGCATACAGGATGTTCACGGCGCCCTGCGCCCCCATCACGGCAATTTCGGCCGTCGGCCACGCGAAATTCACGTCGCTGCGAATGTGCTTGCTGCTCATGACGCAATAGGCTCCGCCGTAGGCCTTGCGCGTGATGACACACAGCTTTGGCACGGTCGCCTCGCAGTAAGCGTACAGAAGCTTCGCACCGTGTTTGATGATGCCGTTGTGCTCCTGGTTCACGCCGGGCAGGAAGCCGGGTACGTCTTCAAACGTCAGGATCGGGATGTTGAACGCGTCGCAGAACCGGACGAAACGCGCGCCCTTTAGGCTGCTGGCGATGTCGAGGCAACCTGCAAGCACCATGGGCTGCTGGGCGACAATGCCTACACTGTGCCCACCTAGGCGCGCAAATCCGACAATCAGGTTCTGCGCGTAAGCCTTGTGGACCTCAAAGAAGTCGCCGTCGTCCACAACGGTCTCGATTACGTCGAGCATGTTGTACGGCTTCTCCGGATGGTCCGGCACGACACGATCCAGGCGGTCGTCTTCACGCTCCGGGTCGTCATCCGGCTCAATGAACGGTGGCGGCTCAAGGTTGTTCTGCGGCAGGAAGCTGAGCAACTTCTTGATGCCAACGATGCAGTCAGGCTCAGTCTCACTGGTGAAGTGGCTAACGCCGCTGGTTTCGCCGTGTACTGCTGCGCCACCAAGCCCTTCCATGTCAATTTCTTCGTGTGTGACGGACTTAATCACGTTCGGGCCGGTCACGAACATGTGACTGGTGCCTTCCACCATGAAGACAAAGTCGGTGATCGCCGGGCTGTACACCGCGCCGCCCGCGCAGGGGCCCATGATGGCGCTGATCTGCGGGATCACACCGCTGGCCAGCGTGTTTCGGAGGAAGATGTCGGCATAGGCGCCTAGGCTTGCAACGCCTTCCTGAATGCGTGCGCCGCCGGAATCGTTGAAGCCGATGACCGGGCAACCGTTCTTCACGGCCTGGTCCATGATCTTGATGATCTTCTGCCCGTAGCGCTCGCCCAGGCTGCCGCCGAACACTGTGAAGTCTTGTGCGAACACGTAAACCGGGCGCCCGTATACGCGCCCAACACCCGTCACGACGCCATCGCCTAGTGGCTTGTTGTCGGCCAGCCCGTGGCTGCTGACGTTGTGGGTAACGAAAGCGTCGATCTCTTCGAAGCTGCCTTCGTCGCACAGAAGCGCGATGCGCTCGCGGGCGGTCAGTTTCCCCGCCTTGTGTTGCTTGTCGATACGA
>JAGQRE010000055.1 GCA_020425695.1 Planctomycetota bacterium | reverse complement strand
GGCGGCAACGCCAACAAGCCGTGGGGCAAAAACGCCCAGAATCAGAAACTGCCCCCGCTGAAGATTGAAGACCTCAAGGCGGACGGTGAGTACGACGTCCTGAATCTGCTCCCGACACAGTCTGAGCAGCCACGAATCGGTGTAACGGCGGACAAGGCCTATCGTCTCGTTTCTTACGATGTCCAGGCGAACACGCTGAAGTTTGCGACGCTTGACCTGATCAGCGGCACGCTCGGTTCCACAACCGTAAAGCTGCCGACCGATGTGCCAAGTCTGGGTGATGAGCCGCGTGTCGCATTCGATGGCGGCGACTACTGCGTGATTTCTAATCAGGCAGCGACCCTATTTGTCGAACCGTTCAAGGGCAAGGTGAAGGTGGCGGCGGGCATCGACCCCGCAATCGCAGAAGAAGCACCTGAGCCGGCCGACAACAAAAAACGCGGCAAAGACAAAGGCAAGTCGTCTGAACCGGCCGAAGTCTACCGCGTGCACGGTGGCCCGGGAGGTAAGTTCGCGCTATCCGTGCTCGTGAAGTACGACAAGGACAGCAAGAAGTACACCGGCGAAGGTGCAACGCTGCACTTCGCTGATGAGAAGAGCATCACACTGAACTGGGATCACGACAAGTACGGCATTCCGCCGAAGAACCGCGATGCCGTTTGCGCCGTCAATGATAACGAGATTGTCGTCCTCGTAACGAAACCCCGCACGCCTGGTGCGTTCTCCAGCGCATGCAGCCTCAGCACGCTTGTTTTTGACAAAAAGGGTAGCCTGAAAGAGGCACAGACTGACCCACAGCCATACGCAGGCAACAACGCACCTCGATTCACACTGAGCCCCGATGGCACCTACTTCGTGGCCCACCCGGAAGACGGCATGCACCCGTATGTCATTCACCGCGGTACGTGGGAGCGCGGCTACAAGACCGATTATTACGACGCGTGCGTTGGCTTTGCGCCGGAAGGCAAGATTGGCGTGTTCCTTGAGAACAAAACGCCAGAGCGTGCGTCACTGAAGGCGATTGAACTCGCAACCGGCAAGGAACTCTGGGCAACCAGCGTCACCCACGAAGAGGCCGGCGGCGAAAACGACAAGGAGCCGTTCACCAGTATCGGCCCCGGTGCAACTGTGGTGGCCGCGAAGTTCGGCATCATTCAGGGCGTGACGTCGGACGAGCCGACGTGGCTGTATCGCGCCAAGGCCGTTGACTTTGAGCCGCTGTGCATGAGCTACGACGATAGTGGCAAGAAAGTGGCCGTGCTGGCGCTGGATCGCATCTTCGTGCTGGACGCCAAGTCGCGGGAAGAGATCAACAGCATCCCGTTTGAGAGCGCTCTGCCGAGCGGCACGTTGGGTGAATTCGTAACGTTCGACTCAAAGGGCAAGAAGATCCTCGCTTGCGCCCGCAACAAGGGGGTATGGCTGGTCGATCTGGCTACCGACACCATTGAAAAGAACTTGCCGATGATCCCGGGTACGTGGGCTCGCGCCATGCCGGATTTCAGCGGCGTTCTGTATTCGCAGCCGAAGGACGAAGGCGGGAACGTCATGCTGCAGAAGCTTGACGGGGGTGAGCCAACCCGCATCTACCGCTGCGAATACAAAGACACGCTGGCCGTGTGTTTCTGGATCAGCGAAAAGGGTGACCAGTTCCTGATTTCCGAGCGTGAAGTTGGCGAGGGACGCCTGTTCCTGGTCAACGAAAAAGGTGAGAAGGAGATCACCTACAACGTTGCCGATGCTGACATCATGTTTGTCGGTGACAACGCCGTCACAGGTTTCGTCACCAAGCGCAAGCAGGCGGTCCTCATCAACGAAGTCAACAAATGGGGCTACACGGGCATCAACTGCACGGTGATCGGCCCGGATGACTCCGGTGAAGCCATCGAGACCAGCTTCAGCGCGGTATTCAAGACTGAGGAGTTGCCGGGGCGTTCAACTTACGGCCAAACCGCGGCGTCACCATTCTTTGGCGGGTTGTACGCGGGTGATGAACGTAACTGCAAGTTCGCTTGCCCGGCCGGCGTGCTGGATGTGGATGTCGGCAAGAATGCGATCACGCTTTACGCATGGAGCCGCTCGCCCTCAGGGTTGGCTGCTGTGAACCCCAAGGGTAAAGAGTTCTTCGTCGCAGGCGGCGCGGGGCTCAAGATCTATAAAGTCAAGTAACGATGAGATGTTTGTGGTCAGTGTCCGGTCCTGCGACTGAACACTGACCACATGTCGTTTAATTCGTATCTTGCGCCCATGAGAACCGTATTCCTTGGGACACCCGAGATCGCCATTCCAACACTTCGTGCGATGGCGGAGAGCAGCGAGTTCAGACCGGTAGGGGTTTTCACCCAGCCGCCTGCCCGTCGTTCACGTCGCGGACGCGTCGAAAGCAGCCCCGTCGGCGCGGCGGCTGCGGCACTAGAGTTGCCTGTCCACGAAGTGGAAAGCATCAGCAAGGGTGAAGCCCTTGAAGCGCTTCGCGAGCTAATGCCGGACGTGATTGTGGTGGTAGCATTCGGGCAAATTCTGAAGCGTGTTGTGCTCGATCTTCCGAAATACGGCTGCCTGAATTTTCATCCCAGCCTGTTACCGCACTACCGAGGTGCAGCGCCCATCCAGCGTGCAGTGCTGGAAGGTGTGGTAAACAGCGGGCTGACAGTCATGAGGTTGGTGAAGAAGCTCGACGCCGGCCCGATCCTGTTGCAGAAGCCCTGGCGCATGGACCCGGCCAAGACAGCGGAGGAGTTGCTGGCGGAAGCCGGTGAACTCGGTGCGCCGATGATGCTGGAGGTACTACGCGCGCTTGAAGCGGGTATCACTGCGAAAGACCAGGACGAAAGCGGGGTCACCTTTGCGCCGCCGCTGGAAAAGTTGGATGGGGAACTGTCCTTTAACCAGTCAGCACAGGACGTCGTGAATCGGATCAGAGCTGTGCAGCCGTGGCCGAAGGGCGAGATATGGCTGAACGGCGACAACAACAAGTACACACGAGTACTCGTTCATCGTGCCGAGTTGCAGGCGGATGCCGAACCGGGACAGCCTGGTGAAGTTCAGGCAATAGATAAGCGTGGAATCGTTGTCGCCTGCGGCTCTGGTTCGGTATGTTTGACGGAGTTGCAACTCGAAGGCAAACCGCGCAAACCCGCAAGAGACGTTGCTAACGGGCTGCGGTTGAAACCGGGGGCGAGGTTCAGAGTCTGATGGCAAAGAAAGTCTCCAAGAGCAGCACCCAGGCGAAGCCCTCCGTACAGGCACGGAAGAGCGACGAGAAAGCGTCTGCGACCACGCAGGCTGCGGTACCCGAGCCAGATACGCCGACGTTAGGTTCGTTGGTGCACAAGAACCGCATGGTGCGCCTAAAGGGAAACGACAAGACGTTTGCGCTTGAGCAGGTGACGGCCTGCGCGGCACGGGCGATGAATCTTTCCGCTGGTGAGCAGATTGACTTGTCTGCGGCGGTTCAGGCCCGTGAGGCGGCCCTGAACACACAGCTTGGGCCGGGTTGGGCGGCGCCGCACGCTATGCTCGATGTGTCCACTGAATTGGTGATGATCGTTGGTCGAAGCAAGGCAGGCATTGACTACGGACGCCCTGAAATGGGGCGCGTACATCTCGTGTTCCTGTTCATCAGTTCGCCAAGGAATCACGACGTTTACCTGCGAGTCCTAAGCCAGCTAGCCAACGTTTTCAAAGACCCCGATGATCCCGACCGCCTTGAACGCGCCACAAGGGGCGATACGCCGGCCAAGCTGAAACGCGCCCTCGGCGACAACGTGCGGAAACGACGTTTGATCGTGTCGCGGCGTCTGCCACAGGTGACACGGTCGCTGATACGCAACTTGCTGCGTTTTGCTGACGACGTGGATGCCGAAGCGATCGTGTTGTTCACCGACGTGTTCCGGAATCCCGGTCTGCTCGGTTCGTTCGTCTCCAAAAAGCTCGTGCTGGCTACCCGGTCCGCCGAGGTTCCTGAGGCATTGGCCGCGAAGGCGCGCGGTGTAGTCCGGCTCTCTCGTGGTGACTTCAGCGAGGAAAGCGCCGTGCAGTTGGCGTTGCTGTCGGCCGGTGCAAAGGGGTTGCTCGGTGCGGGACGGCGCGTGGTCGCGCTATGTGGCGAGAAGAATTCGGACACGTTCGATACCGTTCGGATCGAGACGCCTCGTCTGATGATCTCGCGCATCTTCAGCAAGACCGCCAAAGAGACCGTTCAGCCGGAAGTATTTGAGCGCGCCCTGCAACTCATGATCGAGATGTCGGAAGAAGGACGTGAGGGCAAACCAATCGGCACGGCCATGGTGCTGGGTGACGACGAAGCGGTTCGCGACATGATCCAGCAACTGACGATCAATCCGTTCCGTGGATACGAGGAGTCGGAACGGAACATTCTCGACCCGGCGCTTGAGGAGACAGTGAAGGAATTCGCACTGCTGGACGGAGCGTTTGTGGTTAACAGAAACGGTGCGATTCAGGCGGCCGGGGCTTACTTGTCACCGCCAGCCGAGATTCGCGTTGACCTGCAGTCGGGGCTCGGCACTCGGCACAGGGTTGCAGCCGCCATAACAAAGGCCAGTCGCGCAATATCAATCGTGCTTTCGCAGAGTTCAGGGCGAGTGACCGTGTTCCGGAATGGAAAAGAGATCTTGAAGGTCAGTCCGTCTCGGAGTCGCGTGGACGTACCCGTGGAAAGTGAAGAGTAGTGTCAGAGCCCAGGAAAATTCACGAGGCCGAAATCGTCAAAGACTCGGAAAGTCAAAATGGCGAAGCCGCAGGATCGCATCTGGTCGAGCGTGTTGAGGTGCGACGCATCCCGGGCGGGGCGTTTTTTGGGCGCAGTGCATTTCAGTTCAACGGTGACCCGGCAGAGGCCAGGAAGCGTCTCAGGGAAGTGAAGCTTCGGTTGTGGCTGTGGCTACTTGGGCTCGCCAGTATATCTGCCGGCTGCTTCTACGGTGCATGGGCAATTGACAGCAAGTTCATGGGCGCTTTCTTGATTTTTGCCGGCGCAGTCATCAGCGTCGCCGCAGGTGTCGTTTGGCTGATGATCTGGGCGCTTCGCCGTCTACCACAACTGTAACCCGAGGCATGCCATCGATGTCTGAGAACCGCAATCCGCAGCGCGATCAGATGGCCGACGAGTCGATGGTGCGAAACCTTGCTGCACAGGCGAAGGCGGTGTGGCCGCTCGAACAGGGCTTGTTTGCGCGCTACGGCTCTCCTGCGAACATTCTAGATCTTGCTTGCGGGACGGGTGAGATCACACGGCGTCTCGCAGAGTTGTTCGGGAGTGCGACCGTCACTGGCGTCGATCTGGAAGAGTCCCACCTGAACACAGCAAGGGAGCGAGCCGGCAGCTTCGGCGAGCGCGTGAAGTTTGAAAGCGGCGATGCCTTTGAGCTCACGTATCCGGACGATCACTTCGACCTGAGTGTCTGCCGGCACATACTGCAGGCAGTACCGAACGCGCCGCGTGTCCTAGAACAGATGCAGCGGGTAACCAAGCCGGGTGGGCATCTGCACATTCTGGCTGAAGACTACGCCATGATGCACTTTCACCCGACCCGTCTGGATTCGGATGAGTTCTGGCGTCTTGGTCCTGTGGCGTATGCCGCGAATACCGGCAGCGATCTACTGAGTGGGCGGAAGGTATTCACATGGCTAAACGAGCTTGGTTGTCGCGACGTTCGTGTCGACTACGTTACCGTAGACACTGTCCGGGTTGATCGTGAGCTTTTCGCATCGATCTGGGAAGCCTGGCGCGACGGATACACCGACGCGATTGCCGAACACTCATCATTCTCGCGTGAGCAGGTGTGGGATCACTGGCAGGACATGATCGACTGTATTCGGAACCCACAAGGCTACGCCGTCTGGCAGATACCCATCATCTCAGCCACCGTCTGAACGCGAAGCGTAAGCGAGCGCTAAGGCCGCAAATAAGAAGTCGGCCGGGGAACACAGATAAGTTCCCCGGCCGAGAAGGCGTGATAAAGCCCAATAAGCTATTCCTGCGCTGCCAGCCAGCGTTCAGCGTCGATGGCCGCCATGCAGCCGCTGCCCGCCGCTGTAATGGCCTGTCGATAGGTGTGGTCCTGAACGTCGCCGCTGGCGAAAACACCCTCGACGCTCGTGTAAGTGTTCGGGTGTTCGGTGGGGCCGCCTGCCGGGCCGCCCGTTACCAGATAGCCGTTGTCGTGCATCTTGAGCTGACCTTTGAACAGGTCCGTGTTCGGGATATGCCCGATGGCCAGGAAAACGCCGTCGGCCTTGATCTCGGTTTCCTCGCCGGTCTTGGTGTTCTTGCTCTTGATGCCGCATACCGTCCCGTTTTCGCGCAGCAGGTACTCAGTCGGCTGCTCGTTGAGCGTCCAACTTATCTTTTCGCTTTTACGGGCACGATCAAGCATGGTGTTGCTGGCGCGGAACTCCTCGCGGCGATGTACCAGGTTCACGTCGCCAAATCGGGTCAGGAACGTCGCTTCCTCCATGGCCGTGTCGCCGCCGCCGATCACGATCATGCTCTTGTTTCGATAGAATGCACCGTCGCAGGTAGCACAGGTATGCAGACCGCGTGAGATCAGCTTCTCTTCGCCCTCAAGCCCAAGCAATCGTGAGCGCGCCCCGGTCGCGATGATTACAGCTTCGCCGGTGTACAGCGTATCGCCAACCCAGACCTTGAAGGGGCGCTCGCTGAAGTCGACTTTGGTTACGTCGACGTCTTCGAATTCAGCGCCGAAATCCTGAGCCTGCTGGCGCATGCGACCCATCAGCTCGGGGCCCGCGATACCGCCACCCGGGAAGCCGGGGAAGTTCTCGATTTCCGTAGTCAGCATCAGCTGCCCGCCAGGAGGGCCCCCTGCACCGAACCCGGCAAAGACGTGGGGCTTCAAGCCGGCGCGTGCTGCGTAAAGGGCTGCTGTGTCACCGGCCGGTCCGGATCCGATGATAAGTACTTTGTGGTCGCTCATGATTCGCCTTTCTGGTCGGGCACGCTGTATAAACAAGCCGGGGCTCAGGTTCCATCCCGAATCGTAACACTACTGGCGCATGGGGCTGTGTGGCCCTAACATTCCGCGCAATGAGTAAGCGCAAGGTCAACATCTGGTTCGCTTTGGTACTAGCCTGGCTTGTGCCGGGCCTTGGGCACTTTTACGCAAAGCGAATGCTGCACGGGTTATTTTACTTTCTGGTGATCTCAGGGCTTTATGCGGCCGGGTTGATCATTTCAGACGGTACAGCCGTAAACGCCACTGACCACCTCGCCTATTTCATGTGCCAGATTCTTGCCGGCCCGATCACTTTCGGTGTTGAGTACCTGCGAAACCCGGACAGCCTGTCCCTGGGCGAAGGCATCGGGATCATGGCCCACCAGTCGGGCACGGTTTACGCCGCTACGGCCGGTGTGCTGAACCTGATTGCAATCTGCGAGCTGTACCGACGCCACGTCAATCCGGACGAACCGGGGCCTTCAGATACGATGCGCGTCGATGCCATCAACGCCGCAAGCGAGGAAGCATGAGCGGTGTTCTCGAATACGCGCTGTACTACGCACCCGTGGCGATTGCCAGCGGGATGGTGCTTGGTGTGGCCGGCTCGCGTGAATTCAAACGGGGGCTGCTGCGCGGGACTCTGAACAGCGCTTTCTTCATTGGTGGCATGGCGGTGCTGATCTTTATCGTCCAGCTGGCGACCGACCCGACGATGCTCTAGAGGCACGTTTCGCGCTTTCCATTGCCCCGCTCGCCTATAACTGCTGAAATAGAGGTTTCTGACACTCCGGAGACTCTGGATGAGTGCACGGGACGCTATCGTCCGCGAGTTCGCCCCCGGCGAACTGGTATGCCGCCAAGGTGCGCATGCCGATCGTGCATTTGTTCTAAGGGCCGGAAGCCTGCGCAGCGTCGTCGTTCCGGACAAAGTTTTAGTCGAAGCTGACGAAGCTCGTATCCGTCGAGGACACGACGTAACCCTATACACAGAAACAGGCAACCTGCTTGAGCTTGAGGGCGGACTTACGGGGCACTACCTGACGTCGCTCGTCGCTGCAGAGACCACAATCGTTGCCGAAGTCCCGGTCGATACCCGGGCGGTGATGAGCAAGATACAGGAAGACCCGGGCTTCGGTCTTTCCATGGCCCGCATGCTTGCTCGGCGTCTGGTGGCCGCGAACAAAAGCCTCGGCAGTTCGCAGCGACTGGCGAGTCGTTTCCTACGTGACTTTCAGGGGCTGTGTACGGACCTCTACAACCTTGTGCAGCGGATTGGCGAAGACGCACAAGGTGAAGACGACGTGCTACAGGCTCTCAGCGCGGCCAAGCGCACCTGGAGCTACGGTGTTGGCGAAGGTGGCGGCGCTGAACTAACCAAGAACACTCGAATCATCATGGCACGTGTCGTAGACGACCGCACGATGGTCGGGAAGCAACATCGGCTGAAGGCCGGCGACCTGCTGTGTAGGCGCGGCGACCCGGGCACGTCGGTCTACATGCTAGTCAGTGGGCGGCTGAGCGTGCGCATCGGCTCTGAACAGTATGGCATCGTCCGCCCCGGTGAAACGGTGGGGGAGATCGGCGTGCTGCTTGGCGACGAGGAACCCAGACGCATCGCCGACATTCAGGCAGATGAACCGAGTGTGGTGGGCGTGATCCCGAGCGAACACTTCCCGAAGCTGGTAACCGAACAGCCGAAGTTGTTGATCAACCTGTGCCGCCTGCTGTGCCTGCGAGTAAAGGCGTTCGAGCAACTCGCGAGCGAAAGCGACGACGCCCTGCGCGCCGTGAACGCGAGGTTCACAGGCAGCGATGCCACCTTCATTGAAGACGTTGGCAGTTTGAGTGACGCGCTGGACGTGCTGATCGAAGAACACGATCTGCCGCTACTCGGCGAGATCGAAGCGCTCAAGAGCATGCAGGAACGTTGGACAGCACGGCACGAAGAACTGTCCGAAAAGATGGCGGCCGCGACCAGCTAGTTATCTCCAAGTCAACTCAGACTCGCCCGATACCCATGCGAATTGCATCTGACCACGCTTGCCACCGGCTGCAGCAGGTGTGGGTGAACAGGTGATCTGCGCGTTATAGCGACCGCCACGTACCAGCGTCGGCGTTGGATCGACTCGGTAGTACTGACCGTCAAACGCGCCGCTTCTGTGGTAAGTGGCGAAAGCCGCGAATGCGTCACGATCTTCCATGGTCTTGGAGTACTCGATCCGCAAGTAGTCGCGTGCCGAATTCAGTAACTGCTCGCCTTCAGCTTGTCTGGCTTCGCCTGTGTTCGATGTGATAAGCGGGATGGCAGCCAGCGCGAAGATCGGCAGGATGAAGAGCGCGACTCCGCCGATAATCAGTGCGATAGCCCAGCCCGGCATGCCCTTCTTCGGTGGCGGATAGTACGGGTACTGCTGCATACCGTACTGCGGGCCACCGGGCGGCGTGCCGTACTGCTGCGGACCGTTGTTGTATTGTTGCGGGCCTTGATTGTACTGGCCCTGCGGTTGTCCGGATGGTGGCTGCATGAATTCTCTCCAGTGAGAACGCGCGCAGTCTAAACCGAATCCGAAACGAAGCAATTCCAATCGCAACTGAAATCACACGGCTTGATGCTCATGCCACGCCAACGCGATTCCCTCGTGCGTGAGTGCGGGAACAACCTCGTCAATGCCGTCGATCTCAGGGGCCAGATAGGCCCCGTATCCGCCGGTCGCGAAGACGTGGGGGCGCTTGTCGTAAGTTTTCAGCAACTCACGCAGGATGTTGTTCACCAGCCCGATGTAGCCGTAGTACACGCCTGCGTTGATTGCTCCAGCGGTGTTCGTCCCGATTATGGGCGGCTTTCCCGACGGCTCGATCAATGGCAACAGCGCTGTTTTCTGGTGCAGCGCTTCCATGGCCAGTCCGATGCCCGGCGTGATCACGCCGCCTGCATAGGCGCCTTCACGAGCGACGTCGAAGGTGATGGCTGTACCAAAGTCGACGACGACGGCATTGCCGTCCGTGCGCCGGACCGCTGCAAGAGTGTTCACCAGTCGGTCCTGGCCAACGCCGTGCGGCGGTTTCGCAAGATTCGGGATGGGAACGGTGAAGTCTCGCCCGAGCGCAATGGCAGCTTTGCCGCCGCGTCTCATCCATGCTGAGGAAAGCGATTCAAGCCCGCGCGGATTGACACTCGCGATAACGAGTGGCAGGGCGCAAAGTTCTTCGCGCAGGTTATCCTGCAGCGCGTCTATCACCTCACCGATTGGCGCGTGGCTTGACACGTCGAACTGCGAAAGCAATTCCAACCCCCGCATGTGCGCGATAGTGGCGCTGGTGTTGCCGATGTCGGCGGCAATGATTTCCGCGGTTGGATTGTTCACGGTTCTGCTCATGGCAGGGTTGTGCGCACGATGACGACGTTGCCGTCACGGTCAATGGCAAGCAGGTCGGGTCGGCCATCGCCGGTGAAATCGGCCAACGAAAGGTTCGTTGCACGGAACTCACCAATCGCTCGCGCCAGTGACCGCTGTGCCTCCGTGGCCTCACCGAATTGTCCACGCCCGTTGTTTACCCACAGCGTCATCGTGTTGCCGCCGTCCGGTATGTCTTCACTGGCAATCAAGTCGAGGTCACCGTCACGGTCGAGGTCATCCAGGGCCAGATCAAGCAGGCGTCCCTTCGAAAGCGGCGAACCTTCGAACTGAACGAAGCCTCCATCGGCGCTTAGCTGCAACAGTGTTAGTTTGGCCTCACCGGCCGTCTCTCCCAGCCCGACAGCCAGATCCAGCTTGCCGTCGCCGTTGAAGTCCGCCGGCGTTAGCCCGAATATCTGTCCTCGAACCGTCGCGCTGATGTGCGCACGGAACGGCCCGACATCGTCATCGCTGCTGCCGGTACCCTCAAGTAACAGTAACACCTGCGTTCCGTTTGAGTCCTCACCAATCTGCATGACGGCGGCCACGTCATCGATGCCGTCGCCGGTGAAATCGGCGCAGCACAACTCACCGGAAAAATGCAGCGGCATGTTGGATTCATCACGTAGTTCGGGCATCGACCGGCTGTCGCGCCACCCGCTACGCCCTTCGTTGTACTGTAGGCGTCCCAGCGGGCTGGGCCACAAAACATCCAGATCACCGTCGCGGTCGAAATCGCCAAGTGCCGGTGCACCCTTCAGGTTACTTGGAGGCGTCGGCAGAAGGCCTTCGTCATTGTTGTCGAAGCGGCCTGTACGATTGTTGCGCAGCACGCGTGGCTTCAGCAGCGGATCGTTGGGTATGTATAGCAAGTCAGGTGCACTGTCGCGGTCGAAGTCGATGGCCTGCAACACGCCATCGGCCCCGAGCGGGATTGCGTCACCGGACAATGTGAAGGGCTCACCGTCCGCACCGCTGATCCAGACCTGCAAGTTTCCATCACGGTCAATCGCCGCCAGGTCCGTTCGTCCATCGTCATTGAAATCGGCCATGGCAGCCGCCAGGGGCGCCGGAATCTGCGGTACGGGCTGGTAGGCTTCAATGAAACGCACCTTGCTATCGATGGTGGGGGGCATGTCGGCCGGGTTGACCTTGAGTACCAGCAGCCCAGCGTTGGTGGCGAACACGATGTGTTCGCGCCAGTACTCCATTGCCTCAATCCGAACGCGGGCACCCATGGGCAGGATGGTGTCAGGCGTGCCGTCGCTGGTATCCGAGTTGAGGTAGACGCCGACTTCATCGGCAATTCCCTGGTCATCTTCGCGGGCTACAAGGATATCGATCCGGCTGTCACGACTGACGTCGCGACACAGCACTGCACCGGCGAGCTTCGGCTCGGTGCCGTTCATGCGGAACACCGTCGGTTCCATGCTTGAGCCCAAGACCACAGCCAAGTCTGTGCCACGTCCGGTGAACACGAAGTCTGCGTGGCGGTCGCCATCAAGGTCGGTGGTGACCACACGTTGCGCGTCCTGCACACTCAGCGGCAAAACACCGAGTTCTGTGCCGAACACGCCCTCGTTTAGGTTCAGCAGCAGACGCCCGTTTCCGTCGGCGCCCATGACGTACAGGTCAGGTTTGCCGTCGGCACTCGCGTCGTCCGCAATCAGGCCGACCGCGAGTGAACGCTCTTCGAGTCCGGCGATCAACTGGGCCGGACGTGCTGTGTACTGAACCAGAACGTCGCCGAATGCATCAAGCACAGCAAGGTCGTCACGCCCGTCTCTGTCGAAGTCCGCCGCACGAATTGCGATGGGTGCTTCAAGGGGGATCTCTTCAACCTGCATGGAGAAACGGGAATCACCGATTCTGGTTTGGTTGAACAAGCGAAGAACTCGGTAGGTGTCTTTGCTGGCCAACAGTACCGCGAGGTCAAGCGCACCGTTGCCGTCGAAGTCACCGGTTGCGAAGTCGATGGCCGGTTCGTCACCCGGCGGCAAGATTCCGTCTGCGCGTCCCTTGGGGTCCGTGAGCGCAGTGATTGAGCCGTCGGCAAATAGCGTGACAACTTCCGGCTCGCCATCGCGATTCAGGTCGGCGAGCAGCAGTTTTATCGGAAGCTTGTCTTTTGAGCCCCGGCAGGTCAGGCGGAAATCTGGTGCGAGAGCACGCCCGAAGGAGTCCACGGAGTCGCCCACCACGTCCAGTGCGTAGATGCGCCGTGGCTCCAGCGTGCCGACCGGTGTTGCGATGAGCCCGTCCCGGGTCACCGAAAGACGGAGTTCAATTGCCCTGCCCTGTCCTGAGCGCAGGACGAAGCCGCCGTCACCGAGTGTCGGCATGCCGCCGCTCAGGCTGAACGCGACAGAATCAACGGATCCGAAGAACGCGCCCGTTGGATTGGCGAGGTCGTTTGTCAGCGCGCCTGCTGTGGTTGGTCTTGCGGTCAATGGTTGCTGCTGGGCGTTTTGTGGGTCGCCTTGCATGACCAATGTGTACGAGCCTGCACGAAGCGTGAGACCGCGCGTTCCGATTGAGGACTCGAGACTGATTTCGTGAAGAGTCGTGCCATCTGAAAGTGTGAACACAGTCAGCGCAAACGGCACGTCTGTGTTGCCGGCTGTTGTAAGGCGAAAGCCGGTGCCCTTCGGCGCTTGAACCAGCAAGCGCTGCAGCGACGGGTGCGTGAGTTTGTCCAGGTTGCCGTCGCCATCCAGGTCAGGCGGCACGAGCATGCGGATGTCTGGTGCGTCTACGGCAATGGGTGCTGTACCGGAGGTGTTGCTGTTGTTTGCGTTCGTGTTGGCCGGCGGCGTGCTGTTACCGCAACCCGTGAGGGCCAGCACTGTCATCAAGGATGTGCAAAGCAAGTACCGCACACAGTTCTCACTAATCTGCCGGATGTACATAGTACGGTAAGCAAGGCGTTGGCGTAACGGTAGATCGCCGTGAAATGAAAGCGCCCGCTTCCGCGGGCGCCGGTTTGGAACGTTATCGGACGATCAATGGTACAGGTCGACCGTCACCTTCATGACAGGGTAGACCCACTGCAACTCGCGTACGCTGAAGATCTGTACATCGTGGGCCGGGTTGTAAGGCGCCAGGATTACGTTGTCTCCGCGGCGTTGGTAAACCTTGCAGGTGACGTCGCCGCTTTCTAGTTTTGCCACGACCGGCTTGCCCTCGCGCGGCATCATGTTTGGCGCGACGATAATCGTGCTGGCGTCGGGTATCACCGGCTCCATGCTGTCGCCGGAAATTCTCAGGGCGAAGGCGTTTTCGTCGGCGACATCGCGCGGGCAGTCCACGTAGTCGCTGCCGGTGCCGGTTGGGTAGTCGTCAAAAGCTGCAAGCGGACGACCTGCAGCCGTGATGCTCACGACAGGGATCATCCGGGTGCCGTTTCTGGCGCCGACTGCAACAGACTCACGCGAGCGCTCAGCCATCTTGCGATTCAGCATCTCGCGTGTGAGTGTCTCGGTATCTTCCAGATTGGGTTCATCGGTAGCGATGAAGAAGTCCGGCGTCACGTTCAGCGCTTGACTTAGCTTGCGCAGGATCTTGCTACTGACCGGATAACGTCCGTTTTCGACGGCGCTTAGGTAAGGCCTCGTGCATCCGATGCGCTTTGCCAACTCGGCACAAGTCAGGCCGCGGAAGCTGCGAAGGCGTTTAATGCGCTCTCCAGCGGCCACAGTTGCTTTGGAATCGATCATGGAACTCTCTGTTTTCAGTGCGGAAGATTCCGCATCCATTCGAACCTTGTGTAATGATTCTGACCACAGGTTGGGCAAATTGCAAGAAAATGCCAAAACATATCGTGTTAAATCGCGTGACAACATGACACGTCGTTTATGCCACTCCTGTATATGGTGTATAGACGCTCCATGACCACTATATCATGACGTCACTGCATTGGCGTATCGAACATCGCCTGTAAGGTAAACATGACAGTGCGGTCAGGCAAGCCGCTGATGAATTCATGACCTAACGAACGATAAAGCGTGCTTCGTTAGTCCGTTGCGCCAGGAAAACGATTCAGGTAGAACCTCTATCAGCCAATCCCCCGTTGATTATTGTTAGCCGTCGTGGAGGTTTTCCATGGCCCGGATTCTTACCGGCGTCTTGCTAGTTGCCCTTTCTTTCGCTGTCGTCGGCTGTGGTTCGTCCAAGCCGATGCGCTTCCAGTTCCAGGTTCCGTCTGGTACTGCCCAGATCAAGATCGACGAAGGGTCGACCTATTCTGGCGATACCGGCAAGGTCTACACTCTCAAGAGCAACGACTCTGAGAAGACGATCGAACTGACGTGGAACGGCAAAACAGTCTACGGCAAGATGGACGTGTTCGACCACACTGCCCTGACCCGCATCTCGGTGGTTCCCGTACACCTGACATCCGACATCGTCACCGCTGTGGACGATTTCAAGGCTGTCACGTACGTCGTCTACCAGCGCTACCGCGACTCCAATGTCCGCGGCACCGCCGGTGAAGACACCCAGCTGCGCGTTTACGACTATGGTGACACCGTTACCCGCGAGGCTCTCATTGAGCAGGCTCGCCTCAACGGCCATGTCATTGCGGTCATCGACTTCGGCAACAGCGAATACATCAAGTAGTCCATGCGACGACTGCTGTACACGCTTGCAATTCTCGCCCTGCTCGGCACCTCAGCGTGCCAGAGCAGTGGCGAGATTGTGTATACCGGGCAGAACGAAGAAGCGGCTGAAGGGACCTACATCAAGGACCCAAACGCCGTGGGTACGACACGCGACTCATCGAGCCGCGAGGACACCACCCGGACCGAATCGAATCGTGTCGACATCCCGGTGCTGGAATACGCCCAACTTGGCTGCTACTCGCAAGGCGAGGCGATGCTACGGCGCTCAGGCTACGATACTCGTTACGTGCGCTCAGGTTACAGCGCGCTGACCTATCGAGACTACGTTGAGCGCCGAGTTGCTTTTGAAGGCTTCGATGACCGGGCCGTGGCGGAGGGTTACACCGCGAACCGCAATGCTACCCTTTATCCAGGGCTGTATTCGAACGAAGAGTTGAACTACCGCATGGGTCGTGACCGCTACCGTGCGTATTCGGCTCTTGAGGGGCCGTGGACCGACACAGGCAAGGTCACAACCGAAGCCGTAGAGTCGAACAGCAGCGTCGAGGCCATGCGCGGCGAGGCCTATCTAGAAGCCGGTCGTACACGCAACGGTTACGAAGCTGCATTCTCGACCCGCGTGATCGGGCTTCATCTTTGGAAGTACGCCGACCGTGAAATCGTCACGGATGCCGTCGAGATCACGTACACCTTGGTCTACTACAACACCAATGAGTACGACACAGGGCCGACGGAAATCGATGAGCCGGTGCCTTACTACACGGAGTACATTGAGGGCTCGGCGACACTTCCAAAGGACGGCACGAGCGTTCAATACATCAAGCGTCCAGGCAACCGGAACATTCTGCGCTGGAAGTTCCCCAAGGGAATCAAGGCCGGCGAAACCAACAGTATGAAGTACAAGGTCACGGTCCTGTTGGATGCACCGCCGGAGTATAGACCTGACGAAGACAAGCCCGGCATGCCCCGCGAAAATCGATAACACAGGACCCGCCGGCTGGCGGGTCTTATCTTTTGTTCTCACGTAACATCAATCGCATCACGCTGCGTTTACGCCGATGCCTTTCAGCCATATACTTCCGCGCCTCAACCCCCGGGAGAACGCGTTGGCGCATCATTCGGACACACTGCACCGTGACCTGAAACGGGGGCGTACACGCCACCGGACACTGCGTGAAATCGACAAGGACCTCGAAAGCCTTGACGGCATGCTGCATGCCTTTGCAGTAAAAGCGCCTCGCGCCAACAAGTCAAACGATGCGGTGCTTGACCAGGCGATCGATGTCCAGATCAAGCGCCTGCTAAGCCTGCGCGAGAAGCCGCACAACGAGTACTGGAATGCCGAGCTTGATTCCAACGCCGGGCTTGGTGCGCAGTACATCCTGATGATGCACTTCCTTGATCAGGTGGATGACGTCAAGCAGCGCAAGCTGGCCAACTATACGCGCAACTGGCAGACGCCCGAGGGTTACTGGACCATCCACACAGGTGGCCCCGGGCATCTTAGCTACACCATTACCTGTTACTTCGGTCTGAAGGTTGCGGGCGATGATCCTGACGCGCCGCACATGAAGAAGGCACGCGAGTGGATTCTTGCCAACGGCGGTGCGATGAAAGTGGGGGTTGAAACCCGCTTTCTACTCGCGTTGTTTGGCCAATTCGATTGGGCGGGCGTGCCGCCGATTCCGCCCTGGTTGGTGCTCCTGCCGTACATTCCGCAGTTACCCGGGTTGCTTCAGCGCAAGACAGTAAACATCTATGACCTGAGCTATTGGTGCCGGATCAGCCTGATCCCGATGTCCGTGCTGTACGAAACGCGCCCGACAAAGAAGCTGCACGTGGACATAGACGAGTTGTTTGTCGAGCCGCAAGACAAACGCGTCTGGGACTACGAAAGCTACACCGACCCCGGCATCATCAGCCTCGGCGGCCTGATCCAGCTTGGCGCACGCTTTGTAAAGAAGTTCGAAGGCGCGATCGGCAGTGTGATCCGCAAGATCGCGCTACGAAAGGCGAAGGACTGGATTCTCTCGCACCAGGACGACAGCGGCGACTGGGGCGGGATCTACCCGCCCATCATGTACAACCTGATGGCGTTGCCGCAACTCGGCGTTGCCAAGGATGACCCGCGTATCAAACGTGGCTGGCAGGCCCTCGACCGTTTCATGATCGACCACCCGGAAACTGACGGGCTTCACATGCAGGCCTGTGTCAGCCCGGTCTGGGACACCGCCTGGAGCATGGTCGCGCTGGCCGAGGCTGGCGTCGATGTCAAGAAGCCGGAGATGCAGGAGCACATTGACTGGCTGTACGCGAGGCAGATCTTTCGCGAGGGCGACTGGGCAGTGAAGAACCCGGACGCAATCCCCGGCGGTTGGTGCTTCCAGTTCTACAACGATTTCTATCCCGACATCGACGACACAGCCATCGTGCTGATGGCCCTGCTGTGGGGCGGTTTCCGCAAGGGCAAATGCATGCGCACCGAGCAAGCCCGCATCGGGCTTGAGTGGATGCTCGCCATGCAGAACCGTGACGGCGGCTGGAGCGCGTTCGAGAACAGCGTCGATAAGGACATCGTCAATCACATCCCGTTCAACGACCTCGACAACATGCTTGACCCTAGTACCGCCGACATTACCGGCCACGTGCTTGAGACGCTGGGGCACTTCGGCTTCACACGTACGTTCAAACCAGTCGCGCGCGGGATTCATTTCCTGAAGAAGACACAGGAGCAGAGCGGCCCGGCAGCGGGTGCGTGGTGGGGGCGCTGGGGCGTAAACTACATCTATGGCACGCACGGGGCGCTGTGTGGGCTGGCCCAGGTCGGTGAAGACATGCAACAGCCGTTCATCCGCAAGGCTGTCGATTGGCTGTACGGCAAGCAGCAGGAGTCCGGCGCGTGGGGCGAAGACTGCGAAAGCTATCGCAACATCGAACTGGCGGGCAAGGGTGAAGCGACACCCAGCCAGACGGCGTGGGCGTTGCTGGGGCTGATGGCGGCCGGTGACGTGGATGACCCAAGAGTCGCCAAGGGTATTGATTGGCTGATCAAAAATCAGTTACCCGGCGGAAGCTGGCGCGAGGACAAGTTCACCGGCACAGGCTTCCCCAACGCGTTCTACCTGAACTACCACTATTACCGCGAGTACTTCCCGTTGATGGCCCTTGCCCGCTATCGCAACCTGAAGTGCGGCTTGGAGACAGCGTAGGTACGACGCTTGCGTCGCCCGCGAGTCTCGCGTTATACGCGGGTGATGCAAGCATCACCCCTACGGACGACATCTATGGCAGAAGCACCGATCCAGCAGAAACCGTTTGAAGAAGGCATCGAGAAATTGATCTCGCGCCTTCGCCGTGCCGAGTTGCCCGAGCACGTCTTCAACATTTATCGGCACGATGATCCCGCGCTGGACGCTCGTGGCGGAGCGGCCAAACGCCGCGAGAACTTGCGGCGCTATCTGAAAGCCTTGCCGGCGCCGAAGTACGCATTCATCGGCATCGCGCCCGGTTATCGTGGCGCGCGCTTCACGGGTGTTCCGTTCAGTGACGAAGACCGACTGTGTTTTCCCGGTTCTTGCTATGACCGCAGTTCCACTCGCGATCGCGCATACCGTGAGGCCACAGCAGGCGTCGTCATGGACCTGTTGGGCTCACGCACGGACGTAGTCTGCTGGAACATCGTGCCGTGGCACCCACACAAACCAGGCGAGCCGCTGACCAACGTTGACCCGGACGCGGAGACCATCACCTACGGGCTCGAAGCGCTCGAATACTTTTTCCAGCGCCTCTACCCGGAAACCAAAGCTGTCGCGGTAGGCCAGATACCGGCGAAGGCACTGGAAGGCTTCAAGGTTGATGGGAAACCCATCGAAGTCGCAGCAACCCTACGCCACCCCGCACGCGGCGGTGCGAACGAGTTCCGCGAACAGGCGGCGGAGCTGCTGGGCGCTGTGCCTGATGAAGATGATCTCGAGCCCGAAGCGTAAGCGAAGGGGCCTGCCGCATGGTGGGCAAACGCGCTGTAGTCAAACAACTGCCCCTGCGCTCACGCTTCGGGCTCCAAGCCTACTGTCCGCGCTGGTTGCTCAACATGTCGGGCTGTGTGTAGCTGTACAGGTCGTGGACGCCGCCTTCGCGCTGGGCGCTGGGACTGCGCAGTTCGAACCTCAGCGTGCCCTTCTCAAGCCCTTCGTGAAGCGCTTCGACACTGCGCATTCCTGCATCCTGTAACGCCAGTCGCAAGCCTTGTGACAGGTACGCGACCAGATCGAAGATGCTGCCGCGGTCTTGTACATAGCCGCTTACGCCTTGGGCTACCTTCACGTCCTGTTGCTCGGTGAAGTAGCGCTTGTTGCCGCCGGCCTTCATAGCGTCCAAGCTGGCCATGCCGCGGTAGACCTTCAGGCGCACGCCATCACGATAGGTGTACTCGCCGGGGCTTTCGTCGCTGCCCGCAAACAGGCTGCCGCACATGACGGTGCTGGCGCCGAGGCTCAGGGCCTTCATGATATGCCCGATGACTGAGATCCCGCCGTCGGCAATCACGGGTACACCGTGCTTACGCGCTGCTTTGCCGGTGTAATACACGGCGGTGCCCTGACTGCGTCCAACCGCCATGACTTCTTGCGTGGTGCAGATGCTGCCCGGACCCATGCCGATGCGCAGGGCATCCGCGCCGGCCTTGATGAGGTTCTCGGCTTGTCGTTCGGTAACGACGTTGCCGCCGATGACCTGCACTTCGGGGTGCTTGGTCTTGATGTACTTGATCATCTCGTGCTGGAAGCTGCTGTCACCCTGGGCGCTGTCGATCACGACAGCGCTGACACCCGCCTTGGCAAGTGCGTCCATGCGGTCGCGGTCTTCCGGCTTGGTGCTGATGGCTGCGCCGACCATCAGGTTCTTTTTCGCGTCCTTGGTGGCATCCGGGTGGTCCCGGTTCTTGCGCAGGTCGCGGCGGCTGGTGAGTGCGACGAGGCGTCCCTGCTCGTCGATCACGGGCAACTTACCCTTCTTTGACTTGCGCAGGATTTCGTTCGCTTCGGTAAGTGAGATACCCTTTTTGGCGGTAATCAGGTCCGTCGTCATGACTTCGCGCAGTTTGCGTTTGCGATCAGGTTCAAAGTCGATGTCGCGGTTGGTGACGATGCCCACGAGCTTTGTCTTGTGTGTCCCATCTTCGGTGATCGGGATGCCGCTGAAGCCGTGCTGTTTCTTGATCTGACGCACGTCTGCAATGGTGTGGTCGGGGCTGAGCGTCATCGGGTCGAGGATGAAGCCGTTCTCGAAACGACGAACTTTACGAACCTGGGCGACCTGTTCTTCGACGCTGCAGTTGTAATGGATGATGCCGATACCGCCGCACAGGGCGAGTGCAATCGCCATGCGATGCTCAGTCACGGTGTCCATGGGCGAGCTTACCAGCGGGCGCTTAAGCGTGATGTCGCGCGTCAGTTTGGTTGTCAGGTCGACGGCGGCCGGCGCAAAATCGATGTGTCCGGGCATCAGGATCACATCGTTGTACGTAAGCGCGTAAGGCGTGCGTTCGAAAAGCTCAGCGGCGGAAAGTCCGTTCGGGTTCGTCATAGTCGGTCTCGTCTAGCGGTGTCTGTTTAAACGCACACAGCCCCGCCGGTGAACCGGGCGGGGCTGTGAAGGTCTGTTTGCCGTCACTTCCATGGGACAGATATATACGCAGAGTCAGTCAGGTCAAGCATGGGGAGAAGTTTCGGCTTAGCGCTTTGCACGAACGTAGTACTTCACCAACCCCGCTTCCGCGCGGTCTTCAGGGTCTTTGCCGCTGCCCCAGCCGGTGTAGTCGAGCAGGATGTAGACGTTGCCGCTGAGACCGGTTGTCGTCATGTTCAGTTTTTGCATGTCGTGGCGGAACTCGATCGAATCAAGCTTTGCAAGCTTGTCCATGTCGCCCGGATAGAAATGCTCAAAGTGCTCGTATTGTTCTTCGGTCAGCACGTAGACGTCGATGCCGACGGTCTTGGGTGGCTCCAGTGACTCCGCTTCCATGGTGATGCGTAGCTCGGCATCGTCGAAGAGTTCAATCGGGCCGAGATAGTCACGAAACCCGGGGTGCAGCAGGCTCACGTCATTGGTGATCGTCTCAAAGCCTTCGTCGGCATCCGTTTCGGTGTATGGGCCCTTGCGAGGGACGAACTCTCTGCCGACCTTGCCCGCCGCCAGCCAGGTATCGCCGTTGGTTTTCGCAATCACGGTGAATCCCGGTCGCAGTGATTCGTCCAACGCCTTCGTGCCTGCGCTGCGTACGGCGCCGCTGAATATCTTGCCCAAGATGTTGTCGATGTGGTCACACTCGAATTGCGGGTGTTCCACGTTGGTGCACTGAAAGTGGGCATAGGCCGCCCAGTCGTCGATCTCAAAGTCGACGACGTACGTCACCAACGCACTTCCGTGAAAGCGGACGCGCCCGCCCGTCTCATGCCATAGTTCGCCCTGCCCCGACAGATCCACGGTGTAGATCCTTCTCTGGGCCGGGTCTTCGCTCGTTGCGAAGGGCTGTGCAACGTCGGCCACGTTGATGCGAAAGCGTCCGATCACATGCCCTTCGTCATCTCGCAGGGGCAGCGATTTCTTGGCGGGGGTTTCCCGGTAGTGCTCTACGACACGGGCGATCAGGTCGGCTCGCATGGCCTCGTTGTCTGGGTGATTTACCACGCCTTCCACCCACTCTTCGTACTTGAGGCTGGCAGCGGCTGTTACCACGTTCCATTGGTCGGTGATCTGCAGATATGCGCCGCCAGTCAGCAGCAGCAGGGCCACCAGTCCGGCGAAAACCATACTGGCCTTGCCCTTGCGAGTACGCAGTGACGTGCCGGACTTGCGCTCGGATTTCGCTGAGCGTGCCATGCCGTCAGTTTAACTTGAAAACGCGCGGTGCGGTAATGGCAGCTCTAGGCCTGACTCGTGGCCTGGCTTTCGGGGCTTGGCTTGCCGTCTACGTCTGTTGGCACACAGCGCACCCGAAGCCCACAGAAAAGTTGCGGAAGCCACGTGCGCTTGAACCTCGGATGGCTGTATTCGGCGTGGATGTACCGGCTGCCCTCGCCGTCGGTGCGTATCTCGAAGCGATCGAAGTACTGCTCAAACAGATGAGCAAACCTCTCGTTGATGAATTCGTTGGTCAATTCCGGCACGGGTGGTCTCCAGCTGAACCGGAAGTCTAAATAGACGCACGCCGGGGGCAAGTGTTCCCCCGGCGTTTGAAAGCGTGAAATCACTACATCGTTTCGCCGCGAATCATCTTGAACAACTCAGTGCGAAGCTGGAATTCTTCCTTGAATGCGCCTGTCAGCGAGCGAGTCACGGTTGTGCTGCCGACTTTCTGGATGCCGCGCATCACCATGCACATGTGCGCACATTCAATAATCACTGCCACGCCGCGTGGCTGCAGGACTTCCTCAACGGCCTGCGCGATCTGGAACGTGAGCTGTTCCTGAATTTGCAGGCGGCGGGCAAAAATCTCCGCAATGCGTGGCAGCTTGCTGATGCCGATGACTTTGCCGTCCGGAATGTACGCGATGTGTGCTTTGCCATAGAACGGCAGCATGTGGTGTTCGCACATGCTGAAGACGTCGATGTCTTTCACCAGCACGATGTCATCGTTATCGCTGGTGAAGATCGCGTCGTTTACGACGTCTTCAAGCTTCTCGCTGTAGCCCTTGGTGAGCCACTTCATCGCCTGGTCAACACGAAACGGCGTCTTCAGAAGCCCTTCGCGTTCCGGGTTTTCACCGATGCTGCGCAGCATGCCTTTCACAAGACACGCCATGTTGTCGCCGGGTTTGACACCGCCGACGTCCACGACGCCATCAAGTGCCACGTCGTTAGCGGGGTCTTCATTCAAAAGCGGATCATCTGAAAAGGATGTCATCGCAAGCCTTCCTACGTTTGATCCCGACTCGCGCCGGGAGTGTCACGAAAGTGCTCGCGAGCGTCTGTGAAGTGTGGGCTTCGTCAGTTGCTCTCGAACATGTTTGATATTGCAGCCTCTTGAACGTGTTACTAGACAAAAACAGTCCAAAATTATGTTATCTCATGCGTTCAACGAAGGTTATGAACGAAACCACATGCCTGAACCCCGAGATTTTCCCGTACTGAAAATAGAAGGCGAGCAGGATAGTCTGCTTGACCCCTATCGTCACGCGTGCTTCCAACTGCGTCAGGATGTCGTAGATCCCGGCGATGAGAGCTCGTTGAAGGCGCCCGCATTGCGTGGGCTAAGCCAGGGTTTCGTCGACGCGTGGGACGGCGCATTGGCGACGTTGGGGCTGCGATGGGCCGGCATCGGCACACGCAGCGTGACAGACGCGTTTCTAAGCGCGTTCGACAAGAATGGTTACCTGCCGTCACGTCTTGAAGTCGCGACCGGGGGAAACCCGCCGGATAAGTCGGATTCAACTCGCGTTGCTGCGCCGCTGTTTGCCCTCGCTGAATGGGAACTGTTCAAGCTCCACGGAAACCGCGAGCGTTTGGAGCACGCGTTTGAGCTCCTGCGCGCTGACTTCATGTATCGCGAAGACCATCAGCGCAAGCGCAACGGATTGTTCGGCGGCGTTGCGGATTCGTACCGACTGCATGCAACCGGGCGCTTTATGCTTGGCGGGCGCGTGGTGCCAAGCCTCGCCGGTGGGGCAAGCTGGATTGACGCCGTCGGGATGCACGCG
>JAGQRE010000054.1 GCA_020425695.1 Planctomycetota bacterium | reverse complement strand
TGGCTCAAGCAGCAACAGGGCATTGATCCGGTCGATCCCAAGCCGGTCTTCGGAAAGTTCCCGGAGAACCCGCCGACTTACGGCGGCGGAACACCGCATCGCTACCTGATCGCACGCACAGCCTTTCCAATCCAAGCGCTGTGCAAATCCGGCTGTTTTGTCGACGAGAAAGAGATCGACACAGCCATGAACTGGCTGCGCGAGAACTACACCGAGCAGGGTGCCATCCAGTCCCTGCAGGGGTACGTCGGCAGTACGACGTACGAAGACGCTACGCTGCTCAACGCTGTTGAGGCTTACTACATCAGCGCCTGGGAAACCAAGGAAGCCGGCTACTCGAACCCCAAGAAGCGCTACACCAAAGACGAGGAAGGCAACAAGATTCCGGTCAAGCGCTGGGGCACCGAAGAAAAGGGCGCTAAGAAGAAGAAGAAGGACCGTAACTTCAAACTGGACCGCAAGGACCAGAAGATGTGCGAGATCGCGGTAGAAGCGCTCGAAAGCCGCTATCGCAAGGCTTACGGCGGCGGTGGCTGGCGCTATGCGAAATCGGGTGTTGGCGAAACCAACCCTGAAGTCGACATCTCGGCCACTCAGTACGCGATTCTCGGGCTGAAGGCCGCGTCACGCCTCGGTATCAAGTACGACAAGAGCATGCTGGTTGATGCCTTCCGTCTTCTGCGCGGTCAGCAGGACAAGGACGGCCCGGTCGTAAAAGCCAAGTGGAAGAAGAGCGACAACGACGAAGACAAGAAAAAGAAAGACCGTGGCACAAGCTCAGAGGGTGCGCCCAAGGAGCTCAAGGCACGCGGCTGGGGCTACGCCCGCCAAAGCACTCACCAGGAACTCGACAAGCAGACCTACGGCAGCATGACGGCTGCGGGCGTCAACGCACTGATCCTGATCCGCGACGAGCTGATCGAAGACCCGGCCCAGAAGCGCGCCTGGGAAGCCGTCGAAGAAGAGTGCAACCAGATGATCGGCGACGGACTGGCCTGGATGATCCAGAACTGGACGATGCAGGAGAATCCGGGTGCCGGGCACTACCGCTTCTACTACTACCTCTACACCGTTGAGCGTCTTGGCATGCTTGGTGGCATTGATGAAATCGGCGGGCACGACTGGTACATCGAGGGCGCGGAAGTGCTGCTCAAGGACCAGGAAGCCAGCGGCATGTGGGACATCCAGAACGAAGTGGACCCATCCGATATCTACAACACCTGCTACGCGCTACTGTTCCTGAAGCGCGCATCTGCAGGCGTTGACCGTCCACCACCGGTCATCACCGGCGGCGACGGCGAAGACTAGTCAGCACCAATACCAACCGGGGCCCAATTGGGCCCCGGTTTTCAATTTGATGGCGACTACTTGCCTTTGCCTAGAAACTCGCGGATTGAGCCCATGATGCCGTCGACATTGGCGATGTCGCTGGTGATCACCTGCTCATTGCTGCCGTACTTCTGGTCCAGGTCTTCCTTGAACTTCCCGCTGCCATAGGCGCTTCGGACCTGCCCGTAGCAGAATACGTTGCTGGCCGGGAGGATCTCTTCATCCAACAACTTGAAACAGTTGCCGGTGTCGTCCGCTCCCCAGTTGTCCCCATCACTGAAGTGGAACGGGTAGATGTTCCATTCAAGCGGATTGAAGCGCTCTCGGATGATTTTCGCGCACAGGCTGTAGGCGCTGCTGATCTTGGTACCGCCGGACTCTCGCAAGTGGAAGAACGTGTGCTCGTCCACTTCCTTCGCTTCGGCGTCGTGAACAATGTAGACGCTTTGGATGTTCTTGTATTGGCTGCGAAGCCATGTATCGAGCCAGAACGCCTCGATACGAACGATCTCTTTCTGCTCCTCACCCATGCTGCCACTGACATCCATCATGTAGATCAGCACAGCGCTGTTCTCAGGAATCGGGCGCACTTCCCAACTGCGATAGCGACGGTCATCGCGCTCAGGGATGATCACGGGGTTCATCGGGTCGTACTCGCCGCTGGCAACCTGGCGCAACAACGCCGCCTTGAACGTACGCTTGAAGTGGCGCAGCGATTCAGGGCCGATGCGGCGAATGCCTACATAGCGGGACTTCTCGGTTTGGACGACGTGTTTGCCCTTGGGCTCGATACGCGGAAGCTCAAGCTCTTCGCCCAGGATTTCAGCCAGTTCCTGAAGGCTTACGTCTACCTCAAGTACGTGATCTCCTGGCTTGTCGCCCGCCTCGGCCCCTTGGCCAGGCTCGCCGTCTTCGCCGAGGGCGTCGCCGACGTCACCGTCGCCCTGACCAACGCCACCAGTTTGCTTCTGGCCAAACTTAAAGCGGGGAATATCAATCTGCGGCAGCGGAATGCTGACTGCGTCTTTGCCTTTGCGTCCGACCAATTCGCCGTTGGTCAGAAAGCGACGAAGCTCTTTACGAATGCGTCCACGAACAATCTCGCGAAAGCGCCCGTGGTCTCCTTCTATCTTGTGCATCTTCATAAACGCATTGTACCAGTTGCGCGGCGATGTCTAGGCTGGTGAGGGGGGGACGTCCACCCCGAGTTCCGTCATCGCCCCCAGAACTTCGTCGACGCTGATCAACCTCATCAGAACACCGTCTTTGTCGAGGCGGCGGTCATAGTCGTCTGGGCGCAACGAGGCCTCCGGCTTCAATACGATCGCCTTCGACTGGTTTGGATGTGGACCTGTCCACTTCGGATCGTCGGGTCCAAACAGCGCCAGCGTGGGCACATCCAACGCCAGCCCTGCCTGCATTAGACCGGTGTCGCCCGAAACGTGAATCGAGCAAAGCTTCAGCAGAGCCGCGCTGCCCATGAAAGGCAACTTGCCGACAGCAAAGTGAACGCCGGCGTCGGCAGGCACGTGCTCACGAATCATCTCAGCGAGCAGCGTATCGTCCGGCCCACCAATAAAGATGCAGGGAACGCCCCGGTCATTCAGTGTGCGGGCTAGTGCTGCCCACATCGTCACGGGCCAACGTTTGCTCGGTAGCGAACCGCCGAGGTTTAGGGCAACGGCCTGATTGGCCCCCAGCCCGAAGCTATCAAGCAACTCGGCGGCTTGAGCTTCGTCACCGTCATCGAGAAAGAGCTCGGTGTGCCAGTGCGTGCCGGCCGCACCCACGGCCTTGCACAACTCCAGCCGCGCATCGATCGTATGCGCGCCGCCGGCACGATCCGCCGGAGGCAGGGCAACTGAGTACAGCATGCTAAACGTATGGCTTTCATATCCGACGATGTGCTTGGGGCGTGCTGAGGCGACCATTGGGACAACGTCAGGATCGTTTGCGTGCTGAATGATCGCGATGTCGAACTGGCGTTCACGCAGCTTCCGCACCGTCGCGCGTACACGCTTGAATTTACCTGGATAGCTGCATGTATGGCTGATGCGCGGATTGTTTTCAACCAGTTCGAGCCGACGACGATCTACCAACACGTCGATTTCTGCGTGTGGGAATGACTCGCGAAGGTCCGCAATCGGGGCCGTACAGAAAATCGTGTCGCCGATACCGGTCGTGTTGACGACAAGAATTTTCGCCGTGGTGTCCGGCGAGAGTGGCTCTAGAGGGTGCGGTGGAAAACGACGAGCATGGCGCTTGGCCCAGCCAAGAGCGATGCGTGTCGTCAACCTGGGAACCTTCGGCATGGCACTCAGTTCGTCGAGAAACGCTACATAAAGCTGTGCTTGCACTTGGGGCAGAAAGGCGCAGCGAAACGCATGTACGTGCCGCAGCGGGGGCACTGCTTGCTGTCTCGCTGGAATGACCGCTGAACGCTGTGCAACTCGTCGCTGTCCGGCCATCGTTGCAACGCCTTCGCGAGCATACCGGCAGCCTTCTGAAACTCTTCCTGCGTCATGAACAGGTCAATCTTGTCGGCGACAGCCTCTACATCTGCAGGTTCAAGGCGCAGCATCATGTCGTAAAATCGGTGGGCCTTTGCGTAGTTCCGGTCAGCCTTGGCCATGATGGCGTGAGCCTTCACCAGCAATCGATGAGCAGGCCGTTTCTTCGCGGCGGCGTCCAGGATCGATTTGCCGCGCTTGCGCAGCTCATCCTCCATCATCGGGCCTGAGCTCGACCACACCGTCATGCCAAGCCCCCAAACGACTGTCCCGGGCTCATCGCTGTAGGCAGCGTTGATGAAAGTCTCCGCGAAGTCGGTCTGGCCGTCCACGATCTCGCGCATGGCCTGCTCGACCTTGATCTTTGCAAGCTCGACCTTTTCCGGGTCAGGCTTTGCGTTGCTGGGCTTGAGACTCATAACGTAGCGACGCCCCAGGCGGGCGAAGTACTCAAGATAGCGGACGTCAAAGGCTTCGGCGGCTTCGAACATCGTTGGTCAATGAATCCTGTACACTGCGCGGCTCCACGCGCTGGGTCCCTGAAGACTTCTAGTCTTTGCTGTCTCCGCGCGCAAAGATGCTGGCGACGAAGTTAAGCAGGTCAGTCGCGCTGGTGTCGTTGTAGCCGTACCGGTCAATCAAACGCTGTTTCACAACGTCGATCTTGCCCTGCGTTTCCTTGTCAACAACGTTGCTCACAAGGCTGGTCAGCTTGATGCTGTCCTTCTGGTCTTCGAACAGCTTCAACTCAAGGGCACGATGCAGACGCTCATTCGTCTTGTAATCGAACGTCTTGCCTTCGAGAGCCAGAGCACCGATGTAGTTCATGATCTCGCGTCGGAAGTCGTCTTTGCGGCTGTCCGCCACGTCGATCTTCTCTTCGATGCTGCGCATGAAGCGCTCATCCGGTTCTTCCATTTCGCTGGTGTACTTGTTGCGTACGCGCTCGCGCTGGGTGTACGCTTTCACGTGATCGATGTAGTTGCTGCACAGGCGTGCGATCGCTTCTTCGTCGGCGGAAATCGCGCGCTGCACTTCGTTCTTCGCGATCTCTTCGTACTCCTGGCGCACGACACCAAGCAACTCGCGATAGCGAACCTTGATGTCCTCGCTGGTCAGCAACGAGTGGTGCTTCAACCCTTGTTCAAGCTCGTTCATCAACATGAACGGGTTGACCGTGTCCGCCGCAGGATAGTTGACGATGGCGTTGCTGATTTTGTCCTGGATGTAACGCGGGCTGATACCGTGCATACCCTCTTCTTTGGACTCAGCACGTAACTCGCGGATGTTGTCTTCCGTCATGCCCGGCACGGACTTGCCGTTGTAGAGCTTCAACTTCTGAAGCAACGTTAACCCACCGCGCTTCGGCTCTTCAAGACGGGTGAGAATCGCCCACATGGCGGCAATCTCAATCGTATGCGGCGCGATGTGCTTGTTGACACGGGCCTTGGTGAAGTCCTTCTCGTAAATCCGCACTTCGTTATCGAGCATGGTGTTGTAAGGCACGTCGATTTTTACAGTACGGTCGCGGAAGGCCTCCATCAGCTCGTTGCTCTGCAGACGCTTGTACTCAGGCTCGTTGGTGTGCCCGAGAATGACTTCGTCAATGTCCGTCTGCGGGAACTTCTTGGGCTTGATCGCATGCTCCTGCGACGCGCCAAGCAGGTCATACAGGAACGCAACATCAAGCTTGAGAACCTCGATGAACTCAACGATGCCGCGGTTTGCGACGTTGAATTCGCCGTCGAAGTTGAAGGCGCGCGGGTCAGAGTCGATGCCGTAGAACGCGATCTTGCGATAGTTGACGTCACCCGTGAGTTCCGTTGCGTCCTGGTTCTTTTCGTCCTTCGGCTGGAAGGTTCCAATGCCAACGCGATCTTTCTCGCTGATGAGCAGGCGTTTGACGACGATGTGCTTGTCGATCACGTCGCGCCAGTTGCCATCGTACTTCTCAAGCAGATCGTTCATGATCTTGCGTGAAAGCGGGTCAAGCTCGCCCTCGATGCGCAGGTTATAGGGCAGATCGGACTTCTCGTTGATCTGGTCGAGCAACTTCTTGCGGGCTTCGCGAGGAACCAGCTTCAACGGTTCTTCGTTCATCGGCGACCATATGACGTCCGCGCCGGTAACTTCGTCCTTCACTTTCCAACCGAATGTGTACAAACGCCCGTCATCAATGCGCGAATAGCGCTCAATGCCGCGTTTAAGCAGGCGAGCAATCGTTGACTTCGCGCTGCCGACCGGGCCGTGCAACAGCAGCACGCGCTTTTCAGTACCGAACTGGTAGGCCGCGCTCTTGAAGTGGCTCACAAGTTGCATGAGTTGCTTGTCGATGCCGAAAATTGCCTCATGACCGCCGGTAAACGGGTCACTGAAAAACTTGTAGTGAATCAGGCGTTCTTTGAACTGGGTGAACTCCTCGCTGCCGTGGCTGAGGATCATGTCATACATACGCTGGTGCGCATTGCGGACGATCCGCGGATCGTCAAACACCATCGTAAGGTATTCACTAAAGCTACCCTGCCACTGGAGGTCGCGGTACTCGCGTACCTCCGGGCTGTCTTCAATCGAGTCGAGCAGCTGGTTGATGTCTACAGTGCGTTTAGCCATGCCTTGCAGTCTCCATCGCGCCCATTGGCGCGTCTCATCTTCCACTCTCTATACGAAGTGTAACAGCAATGCACCACTACGCCACAAGTGGAAACCGCGGGGAGAAAGCACAAGTCGTGACAGGCCGGTAATTTGAGCCGACCAAAGCAGTGGGGGAGACAACTATTTGAGACGTGTGCGCGGGTCAAGCCAGTCCCGCAATCCGTCGCCCAGCAAGTTGAACCCGAGCACGGTGCCCAAGATGCAGGCACCGGCGACACCAACCTGAAATGCCCCCTTGCTGGATTCATCCCAGCCGTGCTTCAGGATCAGGCCCCACTCGGGCACAAACGGATCGCCACCCAGCCCAAGAAAGGCTAGCCCGGCAACGTCAAGGATTGCGCTGCCCATGCCGAGCGTGCCCAGCACGATGATGGGGGAAAGACAGTTGGGCAGCACCGTCTTTACCAGAATGCGGAACTGACTGAAGCCAAGGCCCCGGGCGGCCTCAACGTATTCAAGTGTTTTCACACGAAGGACTTCGGCTCGCACCTGCCTTGCGAACAGCGGGATGCCAACGATGCCAACCGCCCAGATCAAGTTCTCCAGGCTCTTGCCCAGTACTGCTACCGTTACGACAGCCAGCAGGAAGCTGGGAAAGCTCATCATAAAGTCGATAGCCCGCATCATGAAACTGTCTACCGCCCCGCCAAAATAGCCCGCCAGTGCGCCGACAATCGTTCCCAACACGAGCGCCAGCAGGGTGGCTGCCAGCGCGACAAGTAATGTGGTGCGGGCGCCGTAGATCAGGCGTGAAAACAAGTCTCGTCCCTGGCTGTCGGTGCCGAGCCAGAACTCGCCGCTGGCGGGTTCATGGAAGCGGTTCATTCCTTCCATGGGATCGTAAGGCGCGATCCACTGCGCACCGACGGCTGCGACAACCATCATCATGATCAGCGCCATCCCGACCATGGCCGGTTTGTGCCTGCGCAGGAACTTGAAGGCGGCGCGCGCGATCTCCCATGCATGGCTGATGCCTGAGAACGAAGTCTCACGTAGCGTCTTGACTACCTGCGCCACTAATCCATGTGAAATGGCGAAGTACAGCAGTGCCGCAAACTCCAACCCGATAACCACACCGGCAGCAATCCATGCGGGTAGCAAGGTCGCCGGCTCGACACGCCCAGTGCTGCTTGCAATCACCAGCACCAGCAGCACAAACCAAGGCACTCCCGCCAGCGCCCACGGTCCGAACTTCAGCCAACCAACGCCGGGTACCGCCTCGCTGCCCTTCGCGCCGCCGTGCCGTAAGCGCGGGTCGATGATCGCGTAGCTCAGGTCGGTCAAAAGGTTCACGGTGATGAACACTACCGCCACAAGCATGACTGAGGCCTGCAGCGGCTTGGCGTCCAACACGTCGATCGCTTCGATCACGTAGCGCCCGAGACCGGGCCAACTGAAGATCGTTTCGGTCAGTACCGCGCCGCCGAGCAAGTAACCGAACTGGGTACCGATAGCCGTGATTACCGGGATCATCGCGTTGCGCATCGCATGCCGAAGTATCACCGGGCGCGGCGCGAGACCTTTGGCGCGGGCGGTTCGTATGAAGTCCTGGTCCAGCACCTCAAGCATGTTCGCGCGCGTCATGCGGGCAATCAGTGCCATCGGCACTGTTGCGAGAACCATGGCGGGGAGCATCAGGTGGTGCAGAACGTCGAAGGTCAATTCTGCGTTCTGGTATACGAACAGCGAGTCATACAGGTAAAAACCGCTCTCTGAGTGGAACGTCGGCCACTTCGCGATATCAATGCGCTCACCGAACGGGAACAGCTTCAACCCGCCCGCCAAGGCCTTCTGCACAAGAAAGCCAAGCCAGAAAATCGGCATGCTGACGCCGATCAAAGCGAAGCCAAGACAGATGAAGTCCCAGATCGTGCGGGGCTTTATAGCGGCGAGAATACCGAGCGAAATGCCGACGATGCACGCGAACAGCATTGCGAACACGGTCAGCTCAATCGTCGCTGGTACTCGCTCTCTAAGCTCATCAACAACGGGGCGGTTGGTGCGATGGCTGCTGCCGAGGTCGCCTTCCGCCAGTCCCTTCAGGAAGTTGGCATACTGGGTCGGCAATGGATCGTTCAGTCCCTGCGATTCGCGGAACTGCTCAACATTCTCGGCCGTCGCACGCTGGCCCAAAATGGCGCGTGCAGGGTCGCCGGGCAACGCATGCAGCAACAGAAACGCGGCGATGCTGATGCCGATCAGCATCGGCACCGACAGCATCAGACGCCGTAGAACGAAGCTAAACATTCGGCACTACTTGCCTTTGTACTTAGCCTTGTAGAGGCGGTAGACGCCGGTTGAGTCCACGAACAAGCCTTCAACTTCGCTGCGCCAGGCAACCGCCTGCATGGCGGAAAGCAGCGGAACCATCGGGCGGAACTCTTCGTGGACGGTTTTCTCGAGTTCCTCGTAGATCTTCGTACGCTTGTCCGTACTCCCGGCTTTCAACGCCTGGTCGATCTTGAGTGCCACGCCTTCGTCGTAGAAACGCGGGACGTTGCTGTCGCCCGGCTCGCCATCCGTGCCCGAAAGTAGCGGACGCCAGAAGTCGTCAGGCTCGCCAGTTTCGCCCATCCAGCCAATCAGGACGAGTGGTGCCGCACCGTTGGTAATGCTGTCACCCAACTCGTTCATGGGCTGCTTCTCGAGCTTGATCTTCAGACCAATCTCCTCAATCTGCTGACGCAGAAGGTCGGCGACCTGCGACGGCTTGCCCAGGTACGGACGCGCCACAGCGGGCAGCGACAGAGTCAGCTCAGTGCCCTCTGCGCCAGCCTGTTTGATCAGTTCTCTTGCCTTCGCAAGACGTCCTTCGCGGGCGCCTTTGTCGGTGCTGGGTTCATACCCCTCCGGGAACCCCATTGTAACTGGTGGCAGCAATACGTGATGAGCGACAGCCGTGCCTTCATAGAGCGAAACCAGCGGCGTGCGGTCGACGGCCATGGCGATCGCTTTGCGAACGTTGACGTCGGACGTGGCAAAGCCCTTAGCCGCATCACAGTTCATGCCGAGATAGCAAAGATTCTCAGCCTTCCAACTGTACATGGTCACGCCGTCGTCGCCTTCAAGCTGCTTCCAGTCAGCGGGCGCGGGGCTATCGATGAGTTGAACTTCGCCGGCAAGCAATTGCTCGCGGCGATTCTTCGGGTCTTCGGCCCATTTGAACACAACCAACGGTATCGAAGGCTTGCCACCCCAATAGCCGTCATAGGCTGTCATAGTGATTGTCTCGGCGCTCTTGTAGTCGTCCTCAGCCTTTATGGTGTACGGTCCAGTGCCTGCCGGGTGACGCGTTAGCCAGCCTTGGCGCTCAGAGGCCTTTTTGAGCCCTTCCATATGCTTGATGGCAGTTGGGCTGACAATCGACGCAGCAAACAGCCCGCAGTTGGAAAGAAACTTTGGGTTACTGTCGCTGAGGTTGAACACGACGGTCGTGTCGTCCGGCGTGTCGATGGATTCGATGTCGCCGAAGTACTCAGCGGCGTACGGCAGCTTTGGTGGCGCAGCCGCGTCATCCAGGTTTCGACCGCGGTCGAAACTGCGTTTTACAGCCGCGGCATTGAGCTCAGCGCCGTCATGAAACTTAACACCCTTGCGCAACATGAACGTGTATGTCTTGAAGTCATCGCTGATAGTCCAGCTTTCAGCAAGGCTCGGCTCCCATTTGACGGGTGCCTTGGCCGACGAGCGCACAAGCCCCTCGTACATCTGCTGGATCAGGTTCGCGTCACCGCCGCTGTTCGTGGCGTGAGGGTCCAGAATCTCTGACTTATCGCCGCGCAATACTGTAAGCACGTCGGTTTCTTCGGCCTTCTCGATTTCTTTTGCACCGCCGCAGGCTGTCAGGGATATGCCGAGCGCCAATGCCAGCGCGGCCCAACTGATCGTTGTCAGTGACTTCATTGATTTCCTCGCAGTGGGGGACCAACCCTTTTACGAACAAAACAAGGGCAGGGTCAAACAGAATGGCGGTGCGTGGCGCGAGTCCGTCTAAGAAGCATGCTCCGATTCGCCGGATTCTCCAACGCCCAGTTGATCTTCTAGGGCTTTTACGCGAGCTTCCAGGGTGGCCAGGCGTTCTTCGATGGCTGGGCTTGCGGTGCGCACGGTGGTTCGGGTACTCAGGCTGGCTTCCTCAGCGGTTGGGGCTTCGTCCTCTGGATACAGCGTGTGTGCCCAGACTACGCCTCTTGAGCGGTTGGGGTCACTGAGCCTTGTCGCCAGCGGCTCTTCGCGAGTGTTCAGTTCTTCCAGCACTTTGTGCAGCGTTGCAAGGTCTGGGATCTGTGCCATCCGGCTGGCGCGCGCGCGAAGCTCGCCTTCTGTTTGGGGGCCTCGCAGCAACAGCTCTGCCAGTACGCCCGCCTGTTCGTTGCCCAGCCCGACAACGGCGACGAAGGCCTCCTCCCACTTACTTACACGGCTCCCCGCACCGAAGAATTCTGTCGCAAAGCTGCGGCGTTTAAGCCCTTGCAGCGTTTCCAGCACTTCGACTTCGGTGTAGCTGGTTTCCGGGTCGCGGGCTGACTTCTGGTTGCAGCCATTGGTCAGCGAATTCAGCGAAAGCGGATAATTCTGCGGCGTCGTCAGGGACTTTTCGATCAGTGTCCCGATGACGCGTCTTTCAATGGCATTCAGCGTCGGCATGGAATCCTCCGCGCGCATGATAGTGGGGGACGCGACAATGACGAGAGGCGTTAAGCAAGAACCCCGGGCGCAGGCCCGGGGTTCTCAATAGCTGACTCAATTATTCGTTGTAGCGCTTGGCCAACTCGGCGGCTTCTTTGCCGGCCGGGGTGTCCGGGTACTTCTCAGCGATCTTCTCAAGCTTCTTCCTGGCGCTGCTTGGACGCATGTCCTCAAGCTTGTCACGAATTTTCTCTAGCTCATCGGCGGCCTTGGTGGTGTCTTTGTAGGCGTCACTCTTCTCGAGTTCTTTGAGCTCGTCTTTCCACTTGTCGCCCTGTTCGGAGCCCTTGAACTTCTCTGACGCTTCTTCAAGAGTCTTGCCGAGTTTGACGAGGTCACCGGACTTCTTGGCGCTCTCCATCTTGCCCGTGTACATGTCGACGTGCTTCTTCACGAGGCTCTCAAGGTAAGCCCCGTCAGTCTTCACGAGTTCGTCTTCGCTCGCTTGCGCTTCTTTTGCCTCTGCCAAGGCCTTGCCAAGTTCGCCTGCTTCAAAGGCTTTGACGCCGTTCTTGAGATCTTTCGCCAGTTCGCGATCGACCTTGGTGGGCGCAATGTCCTTCGTCCACTCTTCGACCGACTGCTCCGTGACGCTGCTTGGGTGACCTTCGAAAATGCACTTGCCGTCTGCGTCAAGCACCCAGCAGTGCGGGATGCCGCGTGTCTGGTAGATCGAGCCGATGTCGGCCTTCACCACGCCGTACGTCACTTCCTTCGCTTTGATCAGCTTCGATTCAATCGTGCCCGCGTCTTCCTTACTGACGGCTACGATTGCAAAACCCTTGTCGCTGAACTTGTTGTGCAGTTCTTGCAGGTGGGGAACCCCCGCCATGCAAGGTCCTCACCATGTAGCCCACGCTTCAATCATTACGATTTTGCCGCGGTACTGGTCGAGTTCAGTGACGCCTTCTTCAATGTTCCAGCTCTTGTCGAACTTGAAGTTGGGACCCTGATCGCCAGGCGCGACAGCGCTGAGACTGCTCGCGAAAACCATCGCGGTCAGCAGCGCTATTGCCAACGAACCAAGAACTTTCATGTATTCTCTCCTGAGAATGACCATCTAATCTTCAAACCGGGTGCTAACAACTTAACACGGTTGAACGCACCAAGATGCGCATACTAAATAAGTTGTCTACGTAACACGAAGCTTACGCAGACAATTCCGACCAATTGTCACAAAAACTGCCGCGGCCGCCAGCAACCACCAGAACCGACCCGTGCCGTCAGTACTGCTGCATCCGCCTTCACCCGGAGGCTCCGCGCCCTTGGGCGCTGGTGGGGGGGTAACCACGCTAATCACGTTGCCACTGACTGAGTTTGGTGTACCGACAAAAAAGTCGGCATCCGCGCCCAAAGCGCCCAAAATGCCGGTGCGGGATACCAAAACTTCGCACGTGGCATCAGGGTCTCCGCCGAAGTTGATGCCGACCCAGAACGTCCTGGTAAGTCCCGAAGGAATGTCAGCCAGGTTCTGAATCACGGTGCCATCAAAGGTTACGTTGATGACATTGGTACTGATGATCCACTTCGAGACGTCGGCCGGCGTCCGGGACTGGATCAGCACTTCACCCGAACTGGGCTCAAACGCGCTGTCGCCGTCATCCTGCCAAAGGGTCAATCCAGTGATCGTCGCCGTCTCGCCGGCGGCGGCGCATGTAATGGAAATCGTGATGGAACTCAGATCGATGCCCTGCAATTGTCCCGGAGCCGTGGGATTCAGGCTGCTAATCACAAAGTGCAAGCCCGGGAAATTCGACGAGTTGTGCGAAGCCGTGCGCGGAGATGACGGGTTGCCGGTACCCGGAACAAGCTGATTTTCACTGTGGCGGATCGTGATCGAATTTGACGTGGCAACCGTCATGGTGGTGACTTGATCGTTGATCGTGTCATTCAGAACAACGTCAGTTTGCGGGTCCACGCTAAAGTCATAGGCCTGCCCATACGCTGTTGCGTTCATGCCGATGTCAACGCGCAGTTGCAATGTGCGGATGCCCCCGTTCGGCACCGTGAAACTGCCTGTGAAGGTCAGGTCATCAGCAACACCCGACGGCACCTGATCCGAGCCAACCTGCTCGGAGACCTCAAAGCTGCCGTTATTGTTGGCGTCGTAGAAAAGACGCACACCTGTGAAGGCCTCATCCGCCAATGCGAAGTTGCTGACGTGCACCGTCACCGCATCGACTTGAACGGCGCCGCCTGAACCCTGAACCACGAACCTGGCCACTTCGACCTCTGTGTCATTAAGCTGATTGCCAAAGTCAGGCCCGGTTGTGCCGGAAAGGTTGAACGCGAGGTCGTTGGCAGCCAAGGGCAAGCCGGCCAACGCGACAAGCACAACCAGAAATGCCCGCATAGTGGAATCCTTCAGGGGTCCGTCAGGGTCAAACAGCTGATGATAGCGAAACACGATAGATTCGGCCATCGGCGGTTCTAATGTCCAACCATGGACGTAAAACGAACACTGGACGGTATTTCGCCGGAACAACTTAGGGGCTTCTTTGTCGGCTGGCCGAATCCGCCGTCACCGCACACTTTCAGACGTCTGTTGGCTGGCAGCTCAAATATCGCACTGGCCTTGGATGGGAATGAGGTGGTCGGGTTCATTACGGCGATCTCGGACGGCGTCTTGTCGGCGTACATTCCATTGCTTGAGGTCAAGCCGGAGTACCAGGGACGCGGCATCGGGCAGAAACTGGTAGCGGACATGCTGGAACAGTTGTCTGGACTTTACATGGTCGACCTGATCTGTGACGAAAAGATGCGACCGTTCTACGAACGGCTTGGGTTGAAACACGGAACGGGAATGCTGCACCGAAACTACGCGAATCAATCGGGAAGCCCGCCAGCTAAAGCCTAGGGCTCCCCAGCCCTCCCCAAGCTCAACCGGACATAACATCGATTATCGGACGTATGGTATTTGCTGAGCTTCGAGCTAGGCCTTCTTGGTTCATGATCGCTTCGGTTTTAGTTGGTTCCGCAAATCGATGTGTCTGAAGTTGCTTACTGTCCTCGCCTGGTTCAAACCGAAACCGGTACTTTCATTCCGGCTGGCTCTGGAGGCGCTTGAATATGCCTGTTGCCGCGAGAATTGCCCCAGAATCGCTCTGAACGTCTTGGGTGGTGTTCTCACACCTTCACTTTCAAACTGGGGCGTTTTCTGACTGTATGGATTTTAATAGCGCGTCCATTGCGTCGGTTGTGGCGGTTCACCTCGTATCTCATTTACAAATTGCTCAATTAGCTTCCTAGATTCGAGGTCGCATCTGCTCATCAGGCGATTCAGCACTGAGTCAGCTTTCGTATCACTGCCTGCATACATGAGCGTGCAGTTTGAAAGCACAAAGCGCCCCTCCATGAACGGCTTCTCGCGACGGTTGTACGCTTCGATGTTCTGGAGGTCGTGATCGGTGACTACTGCAACGTTCTTGTTTCGATCGTTTATGAGGACATGGCCAAACAGAAACTCCCATCCCCTTTTTTCTGGATGTACCTTTGGAGGACTCTGGTCTTTTGTGGCCCATGTACGGGCTAGAATCGGACGTAGAAGTAACTTTGTACCGGCGCGATCGTTAAAAGCCGTGAAGTAGCTCTCAACTGCCACGCAAACGGACACCGTCATATCGTCGACTTGCTTTGTGTTTGTGTCGACTGCGTACACAACATCGAATTCAGCGAGCTTCATGTTCAATTGATATTCATTGGTGACCTCGCCGTTCAAGCGAAAGACGACCTTTTCTTTTCCGCTTTCTCTCATGTACGAACGCTGGCTGTGGAACGTGCTTGGCTGGACTTCCTCGCCAGTATCGTGCTTCGCGCCGACGTAACTCATGTCCGCCCCAAAGTAGACGTTGATAGGCTCGGAGCCGAACACAAACCCAATATCCATCGAGTGTTGTCGGGGTTTCTTGTTCGCACAGCACTTTTTGAATTTTTTACCGCTTCCACACGGGCATCTTTCATTCATGGCGGTCATGACTCAGCTCCCGCGTTGACTTCCTCGAGGATCAGAACGATTCGACGTTGCATGCGACGACGGACCATTCTGCATACCTCTGCGACATAGACGGGCTGTTGTTTCAAACAAGGCGAGTGCTTCGGTATGCGATTCCGGGGCAATTTTGGGCTCTGGCCACTGCAACGCCCTCGAAATAGGCGTTTAAATGGATCAGCCCCGGTTCAGACGCAAAGGCAGTCGATATTCGAGCGATCTCCGGGCCATACGCGTCAATGTCGCGACGACTCGCGCCAGACACTCAGCGAACTCAGTGTGTTTCCGGAGGTCATGCTTCCACTTGCGCTGAATGGCATCCAGTTCGTGAAGCAGTTGAACGGACGAGCCAACCCACGTCATGTCCTCTGACAACTCACGAGCCTGGAACACTAATTCGTTTACACCCGGCAGCCATAGCGTTGGCTGAGTCACCTGTGGGTAGTCTCCGATGCCAGCTTCGTGCTGCCAACTGTCAGGAACACGGGGCGGCAGCTTCGAGATCTCAGAAGTCGCCAGTACACGCAGGGCTGCGATGTCCTTCTCCCCCACGTCTGTGGTGTCAAACGGCGCTGTAGGGGACTCATCCCAATCCACGGCGTAGGGGAGTTCCTTGTTCAGCCAGTGCCGCCAGGCCGAAACGGCTCCGGCGACAACCTCTTCGTCAGCGTCTTCCAGCGGCTTCACGCTGGTGTAGTAGCGAGTAAGTGTACCGAGGTACAGTTGCATATCGCGGTTTCCGCCAATCACGGACCATCAACGATCAACAGCCAGGGCGTGTTACTTCCACAGCACCTTCTGACCGCGGCGCAGGTCAAGGCTGATGTTACCTGACCAGATGCGTTGCTGTACGTCATACTCAGCGTGGCAGAACTGGCACAGTGCCGCCAGGTTATCGTCCGCACAATTTGTTGGGTCGTGATCCAGATGTGCTGTCTGCAGGATCACCACGGACTCGCGAATTTCCGGCGGGCGCCCCCCACTGCGAATTACGTACTTCCACCAGATGTCTTTCGGCCAAGGCTCCGGCCCGGGGATCTTCTTGCCCAGGCGATTGAACCACTGTCCGTCTTGCCCGGCCCAGCAGTTGTTTGCCCCCACCAAAACGCTTCCACCGTGCGGCTTGGCGCACCACTCGCAGCGCCCCTGTGCCCGCTCGAAACGGATACGCTTGCTAATGCGATTCCAGTGTTTCGGGTACTTCTTCTTCTGGGCCTTACGGCGTCTTTCAACCGGATCGTTCATGCAACTCCCCCACGTCTACGATACATCGACCTGCGACACGGTTTTGGAGCGCCTCTTACTCCCAATTTGACTTCACCCCTCAGGGTGGCTACGTTCGGAGTGACTCACAAACGAGGGAAATGACATGTTCGAAGGCGCTATCACAGCACTGATCACGCCGTTCAACGACGACTACAGCATCGATTTCGAGGCGCTTGATCGCCTTATCGAGAGGCAGATTGAGCAGGGGATTGAAGGCATCGTGCCGTGCGGCAGTACTGGCGAAGCCATTACCATGAGCCTCGACGAGCGGTGCGCCGTCATCGAGCGCACGATCAAGACAGTCAATAAACGCGTGCCCGTAATCGCCGGCACAGGTGGCAGCGCAACAGCGGAAGTCGTGGATGCCACCAAGCGTGCGCGAGAACTCGGCGCCGACGGCGCGCTCATCAACACTCCTGCATATAATAAGCCGCAGCAGGAAGGCCTGTACCTGCACTATGCCGCCGTCGCGAAAGCCGTACCTGAATTGCCGGTCATGCTCTACAACATCCCGGGGCGCACGGCCGTACTGATGGAAACTGCAACCATCGAGAGACTTTGCAACGACTTCCCGAAAGTGTTTGTGGCCTACAAGGATGCCACGGCCAACTTGAAGCAGACGGAAGAGATCCTTCGCAAGACGGGCCTGACGGTGCTTTCCGGCGACGATGGTTTGACCCTGCCGATGGTCAGTCTGGGCGCGAAAGGCATTGTCAGCGTGGCCGGCAATGTGATCCCGAAGCAAGTGCGCGAACTAAGCGACCATGCCCGTGCGGGACGTCTGGACGAAGCTGCGTCACAGAACCACAGGAACACGCCAGTCGTTGAGGCCTGCTTCATCGAAAGCAACCCGGCGCCTGCAAAGTACGGAGCGTCACTGATGGGTCTGTGCGGCCCAACGGCCCGACTGCCACTGGCACCGATCAGTGAGAAAAACAAAGAAGTCGTCCGCAATGCGCTTAAGGACATTGGCGCGCTTTAGAGCGATGACCCGTAAACACACCGAGCCTCGTGTACTCACACGGGGCTCGGTCATTCTTGCCGATTGGATGACTCACGCACTACGTGCGCGGTACCAGAGAGTTCCACCCACACCCAGTAGCAGCAAGAGGTATAGCCAGCTGGTGCCGCTGTCAGTGCTGCACCCCCCACCGCCTTTTTTGCCACTACCGCTGACGGGAACGCTACCTGTCTCGTTGATCCAGACCGTGACGGACGATGTTGACGAAAGCCCACGCAAGTCGGTTACCGTCAGCTCGAATGTCAGGGTATCGTCAACGGCCGGAGCGGTGAACGTCGGTTGATTGTCGTTACTGCTTGAAAGCGTAACCGTGTTGGTGCCACCGGTCTGGACCCAGCTGTAAGCCAGCACATCGCCGGTGTTGGGGTCGCTGCTGGCCGTACCGTCAAGTTGGACACTCGCCCCCCAGATCTCCGCAAAGCTGGGGCCTGCGTTGGACGTCGGCGCCAGGTTCAGTTCAATCGTGACGCTCACGGTGTCTGTGCTGAAATCCCCACGCGTATCCGTGGCGGTGAGTTCAAACGTGACGCTCTCGTTCTGTGCTATGGGGGTAGGAGTCGTGAACGTCGGTAGTTGGGCTGTGGCGCTGCTAAGGACGATTGTTATCGCGCCCGCCGTCTGAACCCATTGATATGAAATGTTGTCACCTTCGGGATCGGTCGAACCGGATGCATCGAGTTGGCCACCGTCACCCTCAATGAGCGTGATGTCCGAACCAGCATCCGCAACGGGGGCCAGGTTGTTCTTGATTGTGACGACCACGCTGTCTGTTGTGCTGGCCCCGGAGCAATCAGTTGCCGTGAGTTCAAACGTGACCGTCTCATCCTGACTCACACTAGGTGCGCTGAACGACGGCTGGATAGCCGTCGTGCTACTCAGGTTCAAGGTCACACTGCCGCTTGTCTGTGCCCATGCGTATGTGATCGGGTCTCCGTCTGCGTCGGCCGTCTGTGAAGCGTTCAACTGCCCTGAGTTCCCCTCGCGGACATCAAAGTCGGCGCCGGCATCGGCGACGGGCGCGGCATTCGTTCGCACGTCAAGCTCAAGTGCGAGGTAATCCAATGTTCCTGTGTTACCACCCGCCCGATCGCTGACGTGGACCTTCCATACCCCCTGCACCGGGAGACACATCAGCGCCATCACGTCATCATCGGGCTGACGTGTATCCGGGAAGATGCCGATGACGTCGGTGTAGTCGTCCTCAGGGCCGGAGTTCTTTGACTTTAGCGTAACCGTGGTGCCGCCCGGATGCTCAAGCTCAATCACGAGGTCACCACGCCGTTCATGCATGATTCTTGTGATAACGCGGACACCCGTGATGACTCGCGCGTCATTGACCGTGAACGTCCTAGTAATGCCGCTCGTGTTGTTGTCCGGGATCGAGACCGGTGTTCCTGTGTTCAAGTTGTCTTCGAACTTCAGTTGCTGAGCGCCGATCTCACGATTTGATGTCAAGACAAAGCCCTGTACGTCATTCGCAAAACCGGTTTGCGGGTTGGCAGGTATGCTCGTTCCCTTAACACGTAGCGTCCACGTCCCGATCGCCGGCGAGTCGACGTTCACCAATTCGATATTGTCGCGTGTGTTCGGGCCGGTGGTGGTAAAGACGTGATCCTCGTCGCCGTCAGCGGCGGTGGTTACGCCGCCATAGGGGAAGTAGGTCGTGCTTCCGCCCGGCGCGATCAATTCGACGTCTAGGTCGTTGACTAACACCGGGTTCGCGTTGGTATTACCGTACACATCAAGCCACGACAGCACCACACGCAGTGGCTCGGTGCTGCTAGTGACGTTGATGCTGTACTCGACGACATCGCCACTGCGCGCCGCACCGCGTACGATCTGTTTTCCGTTCTGCTTGTCTGCCAGAATCAGGTCGGCTGCCGCCTTGCAGTCCACAATGCCGAAGCCGTAACGATAGTCCGGCCCGGTGTTGAACTTGTCGCGAGCCGTAAGCGCGAGTACTGCCCGAATCACATCCGGTGCAAGCATGCGTTCATTGTGTTCGCGTTGCCAAAGTTGGCTCAGCAACACGACACTGCCGCAGACGCTTGGGCCGGACATGCTGGTGCCTGTATAGCTTGCGTAGGCGCTGTCCCCACTGGCGATACAACTGCGCAAACCGCTGCCATTGGCGGCGAACTGCGGGATCAATCGACCATCGGCCGCCGGTCCGCGGCTGGATGAACCGTTGATGTTCTCGTTGTCTTGAACGTTGGCGATGATCATGCCGTTGCGATGCGCGTTGCTGGCATAGACGGTCATGCCGGAATCACTGAATGGACGAGAGCTTCTGGTGGCGTAGTTTCCCGCCGACATCACCTGACACAGCCATGAATCACGGTTGTCGAAATCGAACTGCTGTGTGTAGCCATTGTAGCCGCCGAAGCTGCTACCGTTAGACCAACTGTGGTTGTCAGCGACATGGTTCCAGTCGTGCTTCGACTGCCGTCGCTCTGAAAACACGTTGTCCCAGTTGTGGCTGACGCAGAACGCCTTGTATGCGTATCCCTGCGACTCCGGATTGCCGGTGACCGAATGGGTCTGCGTGTCGCCGCTGCCGTCACCGATTATGGTGCCGGTCACGTGTGTTCCGTGATTGCTAAGTCCGACTCCCCCACCGTTGCCAAGCGTGGTATCAATCTGAAGTACACGCTTCGCACCGTTGTTGATGGGGCTTCCGGCGGGTGCGTTCTGGAGATTGTCATGGGTATCCCGCGCCGGGCCCTCATCCCACACACCCACGATCTGACCTGTCCCGTCAAGGTTGTACGGGGCAACATCAATAACGGCCGGATCAGCACTCGACATAACCGCGCTGGTCTGGTTGTCAGGCTGCTTCAACACGCGAGGAATGATCTGTTCAATCAAGTGGCTGTGCAGGACTCGCTGAAAGCCAGTTTCGTCGAGAGCCATAGCCACTATGGGCGTCTGTAAGTCGATCCGCCCGCTCTCATCGGTCGTCGCTTCCAGTACGTAGCCATTTGCGTCAGACAGGAGCGACCTGGCCTGTTCCACATTCACGTCGCGCCAGAACAATACTTCGTACTCGCCGGAATGATTGACAGGAGAGAGCGCAAACTCAAAGAAGTCGTCGCTCAGCTTGTCTTCCGTAACCTGTGCCAGCGTGCCCGCAACCAATGGATCCGCCCGCAGGATCTTTCCAATGCGCTTCAGCGCGGCTGCATCGTCAGCTCGAACCAGATGGGCATGCGGGTTGTAGTAACCGATGAATGTCGCGCCCGCCTCAGACAGGGAGTCAGCCAGCGCACGGGTCATGTCCGCACGAAGCTTAACGTAGAACGGCTGTTGCGGCTCAACCGGCAGCGAACAATCAGGATCGGCCAACGCCAGTCTGGAACGCAGTCGCACCAATCGAGTTCGCTGCTCGTTCGACAACTGGAGTTCAAATTCACGCTGGGCCGCCAGATCAAACGCAGCACCAAACTCAAGGCTACTCACAGCCTCTGCATCCTGGGCTACAGGGCTGTCAGCAGCATCCTGACTTCTCAGATTGTCGGGCGTCCAAACCAGCAGCAGAACAGTGCACGCCAATACGACGCCAAGCGCCAGTTGGTATCGAAACTGCATGGGTGCCTTCCTATCGACAGGTCAACCGGGAGCCGCACCGCTGGTCGTCATCCTGATCCGGAACGACGTAATGGAGAATTTTGGAGTGGCTATATTCTAAGTCCAGACAAAGCCCTAATCCAAAGGCATTACGGTCATATTTCATTCATACGAACCGCACATTTCGATTGCGTACGCATCAAATGAACAACGGGAGCGCATGTGCGCCCCCGTTGTGTTCAAAGCCAGATGACTAAGCCTGTCGTCGCCTACGCAACAGGACAGTTCCCAGCAAGGCCAACAAAGCCGTATACAGCCATGTTTGATCGCCGTCGGAGCTGCAACCACCGCCGCCGCCCCCACCGCCACCACCGCTACTGACGTTTCCGCTCGGAGCTGCACCGGTTTCGTTGACGGTAATCGTAACGCTGTCGGTACTGGAATTTCCGTTGCCGTCATCGACAAGCAACTGGAAGACAAGAACGTCATCAACGCCGGGTGCGGTGAAACCCGGTGTCGCTGTGTTCGCACCCGTAAGAGTTACGGTGTTCGCGCCACCGATTTGAGTCCACGCATAACTCAGCGTGTCGTTCTCGGGGTCACTGCTTGCCGTGCCGTCCAGCGACACAGAACCGCTCCAGGGCGAATAGGCATCTTGCCCGGCAACCGCTGTTGGGGCGTTGTTCACGGCCGAGTCAAGAATCGTCACAACCACTGTGTCCGCGTCCGAGCCTCCGTTCCCGTCGTCCACTGTTAGCTGGAAAGTGACGGTCGTGGGTGTGCTGACCTGTGGCGCTGTAAACGTCGGTGACGCACTGCTGCTACTCGACAAAGATACCAGCGACGTACCAACTTCAAGCCAGGCGTACGAGAGGGTGTCCATGTCCGGGTCGCTGCTAGCCGTTCCGTTCAGTTGTCCGGTGTTACCTTCCGTGACGGAAAAGTCGGCGCCTGCATTGGCCGTGGGTGGATTGTTCGGCGCCGGAACATTGTTGACGGTAATGCTGACTGTATCCGTATCGGAGCCTCCGTTGCCGTCATCCACCGTAAGCTGCACGACCACTGTCTGCGTGTTCGCAACCTGCGGTGCAACGAACGAGGGTGTCGCTGTGTTCGAATTCTGGATGGAGATAGCGGGGCCACTCAAACGAACCCACTGGTACGTTAGCGTATCGAAATCAGGATCGCTGCTGGCGCTGCCGTTCAGGTTGACCGTCGCACCTTCGTTCACGGTCTGGTTGCTTCCTGCATCCGCTGTAGGTGGTTGGTTCGCCGGTGTTGTGCTGTCGTAGTCGATCTCAATCGCCAGCCACTCAAGAGTCCCGGTATTACCGCTTGACGTATCCGTTACACGCACCGTCCAAGCTCCTGCGGCCGACGTACCGATGAACGCATCCGTGTCATCGTCGTACTGGCGAGTGTCCGGGTAAACGCCGATCAGGTCATCGCGCGTGCTGGTGTCGCTGGTCTCAATGTGTGCTGTTATAGCGCCATGCGTGAGGTAGATATCGAGGTCGCCCCGGTTTGTGTGGCGCACGTCCACATAGACGCGAACGTTCTTGATGTTGTTCGCGTTGCTAACATTGAAGGTCCGGGTGATGCCTGTGGCGTTGTTGTCCGGGATGCTGACCGGCGAGCCGCTGTTCAGCGCATCCTCAAACCGCTCCTGCGAGTTCCCCATCGCGTTCTCGCTTACCAGCACAAAGCCCGTCGCGTCGTTCAGCACGGTGTTTTGCGGTACTGCTGGAATGCTCGTACCCTTAACACGTACCGTCCACGTGCCGACAGCCGGGTTGTCGACTTCGACCAGTTCAATGTTGTCGCGCTGATTACTGCCGGTGCGTGTAAACTGGTAGGTCTGGTCGCCCGCTGCGCCCGAACTGAGTCCACTCCAGGGGTAGTGAATGGTTGTTCCGTTGGGCGCCACTAGCTCAAGATCGATGTTGTTGACAAGCAGCGTACTCGCGCTCGTGCTCGCGTAGATATCGAGCCATGAACAGACGACCTTTAGCGGTGTCGCTGAACTCGTGACTGTGAGGCTGTACTCAACGGTATCGCCCTGGCGGATTGAACCACGGATGATGTGGTTGTCACCGCCGGCTTTGTTCGCAAGGATCAAATCCGCCGCACGCTGGCAATCGACGATACCGAAACCGTACTGGTAGTCCGGCCCCTGATTGCCCGCCTCGATGGCCGTGGCTGCAAGCAGCCCCCGGACAACGTCTGGCGCGAACTGCTGGTCATTCATCTCGCGATACCAGAGTTGGGTAAGCAACGTGATTGAGCCGCACGCGCTGGGTGATGACATGCTCGTGCCGGACCAGCCGCCCGGTCCAAGATAATCAGTGTCACTGGAAGGCCCAGTGCTGAGCAGGCTCACGCCGTTGGCCGCATAGTGCGGGATCATACGCCCGTCGTTAGTGGGCCCGCGGGAGCTGAAACTTGCAAGATTGCCGCTGTCGCTTACAGCCGCGATGGTGAACGAATTCTTCATGCAGCTATCGTCCGTGCATGTCGCGTCGCCGGGGCCACTGCTGCCGTTGATGTCGCCATCGTTGCCGGCCGACTTGCACATGTTTAGCCAGATGTCGCGGATGTCGATATCCGAGCTCTGCGAGTCGCCGCCATAACCACCGTAGTACGACGAGTTGTAGGTACTTGGAGTGCCTGTGCCGTAGGAGTGATTATCGGCAGCGTGGCGGTAGTCATGGCGGGCCGTACGACGTTCGGCGTCCATGCTGTTCCAGTAATAGCTGAGCGCACAAGCCTGTGGGGCGTATCCAGTTGCTCCGGCATTGCCGGTGCCGTCACCGACAATCGTTCCTGTGACGTGGGTGGCATGATCCGCAACGCTGGTCCCGTCTACCTTCAGGATTCGCTTGGTTCCGTTGTTGATCGGGCTTGGTGACGGCGCATTCTGGAAATCGGTGTGTGTATCACGTGCCCGACCACCGTCCCAAACAGCGATGACAACACCCGTGCCATCCAGGTTGTAAGACGTGCCGGGGCC
>JAGQRE010000053.1 GCA_020425695.1 Planctomycetota bacterium | reverse complement strand
CGTGAGCCCGCGCCCTAGGACCTTGCGGATCGCATTCACGAGGCGCACGCGCGACAGACTCAAGTCTTTGTCGTCGCCGACAATTCGCGTGTCCTTGGTTGCCGTCCACCAACTGCTGGTCAGCGCCGCCAACTCAACGAGATGACGTGCGAGAATGCTTGGCTCGAAGTCAGCGCTGGCCTTCGCGACAACATCCGGGAACGCTGCCAGCGACTGCACGATGCGCCATTCCTCATCCAGCCCGAGGCGATCCGGGTTGCCTTCTTCGAACACGGGCTCACCGTGGGTTTCGCGGAACTTCTCGGTTACGCTCAGCATGCGCACGTACTGCATCTGCATGTACGGGCCGCTTTCGCCCTGGAAATCGAGCACCGCATCCCAGTCAAACTTCACGTTGTTGCGGCGACCGTTCTTCATGTCGTTGAAGACAACCGCGCCGACACCAACGGCGTGCGCGACATGCTCACGCATGGAAGCATCGGCCGCGAGCTCCGGGTTTTTCTCAGCGATGATGTCACGCACTGCCTGCACGGCTTCATCCAGCAGGTCTTCCAGCATGATCGCAGTGCCCTTGCGCGTGCTGGTCTTGGCCCACTTGCCGTCCGGTTGCTGGAACTGCATCAAGCCGAAGTCGGTATGGCTGCAGTGGTCGGCCCAGTCGTGACCCAGTGATTTCAGCGCCTTGAACAACTGATCAAAGTGCAGCTTCTGCTCGCCGCCGACGACGTAGGTCATCTCGTCGAGTTCCCAATGGCGCTTGCGGTACAGCGCGGCCGCCATGTCGCGGGCGTGGTAGCTGGTGGCGCCGTCGTTCTTCACGAGAATCAGCGGTGCCTTGCCCTTGCCGTGCGTGAAGATCACGAGCGCGCCTTCATCTTCAACGGCCACGTTTGATTCCACGGCGTCGTTGATCAGGCGGCGGCACAGGTCTTCGGCCGTGACGTAGTACGACTCACCCACGTAGATGCAGTGGTCGCGATAGAAGACGTCGGGCTCGCTGGTCAGGACCTTCGCCTTCTCTTCATCAACGACAGGCCACAGCTTGAAGCTGAGCCCGAGGTGCGAGTACATGCGCTCGAACTCCGCCAGGCTGATGTCGCGGGCGTGCTGCCAGATGCGGTAGTTGGCCTGCCCGCTGACGCGCGATTGCTCATCAAGCTGGTCGCCATTGCCCGCTTCGGGGCGCGTCATCAGCGCTTCGATGTAGCGCTCAAGAATCGCGAACTCGTCCTTGCCACTCAGGGCCAGCGTCTCGTCGTCTTTGGCTTCCTTGTTAAAGCGGGCGTAGGTCTCGTTCAGCTCCTGTACGGTCATGTCGCCCAGCGGCTTGTCGTCAGTCTGTGCGCGCTCGGCGGCTTCAGGGAAATACTTCTTCACGCCGGCGATCAGTTTGCCGAAGCCGGTGCCCCAGTCACCCAGATGGTTAATGCCGATAACGCGCCAACCCTGTGACTCGCGCAGTTTCTTGATGCTGTAGCCGATCATGGTGCTGCGCAGGTGATGCACAGCCAGCGGCTTGGCGATGTTCGGACTTGACAGGTCAATGCACAGCGTCCGCCCCTTGCCGGTCTCGCTGTCGCCGTACCGCCAGTCTTGTGGAAGGCTGCCGGCTGAGCGTGTTTCGACTTCGGTAAGCACGTCGCTGGTCGCTGACGTGCGGTCAAGGCGCAAGTTCACGTAAGGCCCGGAAGCGCTGAGCTCAGCGATGATCCCGCCGGGCTCGGAGCCCTCGATCAGCTTTTCTGCGAGCTCATTGGGTTTCAGACCGGCCTCTTTGGCGAACCTGAAAGTGGCAAATGCCAAGTCGCCCATGTCCGGTTTGGGCGGGCGCGCGAGATTTTCTGAAATCTTTTTCGCGTCCAGGCCGGCGGCTTGAAACCCGCCCCACTTAGCCATTTCCGCGCCAACCCTGTCTTCAAGAAAACCCATGCCTGCGCCCTTTTTTCGTCAAATCCTTATCCATCGCCCGGGAGGTATGAGGGGCAATTCGCCCCCTGAGGCAAACGAATGTCGGATGCATTTACAAAAGCCCTGTCAGTCGCCCTTGAGCAAACCTCGCCGGTGATGCGCAATGACCGCCCGGTGGTCAGCCGCCCCGATGAGCTGTACTCACTCTACACTGATTCGGATGAATCCGCCCGCCGCACACAGGCCCGCTTCACTTGGGACATGTACCGCGGCGACCAGCTTCGCTACCTGACCCGCCTGCCCGGCGAAAGCGCTGCCGACTTTCTGCGCCGCCCGCACAAACAGTTTTTAAACATCACGCGAGTCGTCATCGACGTGCTGAGCCAGCTTTATCGCCGCCCCGTCGAGCGCAACATCGACGCCGATGCCAACCTCGCGAAGCGTATCCAGCGCGTCTGGGACCGCAACCCACTGGACCGCCTGCTGCTCGGGCTTGATCGCCTGACGCGCCTGCAAGGCGTCGCGGGCGTGCGCGTGAGTTATGAGGAAGGCGAAGTCCGCTTCTGGCCCTGGCCCGCGCACCGCCTGATCGTGCTGCCCGATTTCGACCGCCCGGACACACCGGCCGCGGTTATCGCATTCACCGCCGGCGACGGCTCCGTTGCTCATGTCTGGTCTGGCTCCCGTGTCTCCACCGTCGCCGGCGGTCGAATATTGACTGAGCAAGAACACGGGCTCGGGCGCGTGCCGTTCGCGTTCGTGCACGACAGCCTGCCCGTGGACGGCTTCTGGACAGAAGGACGCGGGCACAGCGTTGCGTACGCCAATGCCGAGTTCAACGCCAAGCTGAGCGAGCTGGCCCACACCGTTGCCATGCAGGGCTTCGGCGTCATGGAGATCGTAAACCCCGACCCGGCCCAGCAAATAGCCATCGGCCCGGCCCGCGCGATCGCGTTCACCGTCAGCGGCAACGAGCCCTTCGGCGTGAACTTCAAATCACCGAACGCTCCGATTCGTGACCTGATTGAAGACCTTGAGTTTCTTTTGCGCACGCTGCTGCGCACCCAGCGCATCCCGGAAAGCCTGCTGAGTGTGAACGTCGGGGCGAACGTCAGCGGCGTAAGCGTGCTGGCCCAGCAATCGCCCGTGCTGGAAGACCGTGTTGAGCGCCGGCAGGTGTTCCGAAGCTTCGAGCAGGATCTGCTCGACGTAACCCGCGCGGTACTGCGCGAACACGAGGGCGTGAGCGGTGAGGCCGTGGTGCAGGTCAACTATCCCGAGCCGCAACTTGAACAGAATGCCAGTGAACGGGTCAGCGTCGACGACTGGCGCCTGCGCCACGGCATGACCACGCCGTGGGAGATCATGCGCCGCGACGACCCCGACGCCTACCCAGCCGTCGAAGACGCCAAACAAGCCTGGCTAGCCAATCGCGAGGACCACCATGCCTGACCCATCGATCACCGACCAACTACGCGCGTTGCTGCCACAGGACGCACTGACCGTTGAACTAACCGCCGCCATCGAAAAAGTCGCGACCCTCGAGCACGAGCACGCCGCGACTGTAGAGCAGGCCCGCATCGAGCGTGCCTTCATGGAACGCGCACCCCGCGAAGGCCTGCTCTACCCGGGCGACGCGCTGAAGCTTGAAGACGTCGTGTCGAAGCTTCGCGAGGCGGAAGACATCGAGCAATCATTGATCGCAGCGTTTCACAGCCTCCGGAAGCAGCGCCCTTACCTGTTCGGCAGCGGGGCTTCACCGGCGAACCAGAAACTGGCCGAGCCTGACCCCGACGCCGCTCACAGCCAGCTCCGCCACGGGAGCTTGACTCGTCAAGTTCAAGAGATCAGGCGTCGCAGGCGCTGATTCCCCGGCTCCAACCTCCCATCTCTAACCTCTAGCACCTCCAGGAGTTCACCATGAGTTTCACCGGCAAGGCAACATACGATGCAGGCTCAAGCCTGCCTGAACTGGTCGACGACGTCAGCGACCTCGTCGGGCTGATCTCGCCTTTCGACACACCGCTGCTGGATGTCATCGGCAGCCCCCGCTACAGCGCCAAGTCAACGCGCCACGAGTGGTTTGAAGATCAGCTCAACCCGAACTTCAGCGCGATCAACAACGGTGCGGGCTATGACGACGGCGCTACTAGCTGGGTCGTTGATGACGGCAGCGTCTTCCGCGTCGGCGACATCATCCGCCCCGAAGGCAGCGACGAAGTCCTGCAAGTCACTGCAATCAGCACCAACACACTGACCGTCACCCGCGCCTACGGCGGCAGCACCGCAGCGAGTGTCGTGGACAACCAGACAGTCAACGTGATCGGACACGCCGCACTTGAGGGCGAAGACGCCGCAGCATCAACCCACCGCAGCCGCGTTCGCAAGACGAACTACACGCAGATCTTCACCGAAAGCGTGACCATCAGCGGCAGCATGGATGCCGTCGGACTGCACGCCGTCGAACGCGAATTCGACTACCAGGTAATCCAGCGACTGCGCGAGCTGATGAGGTCGCTTGAACAGACGGTGATCTGCGGCTTCAAGGCCGCCGTCAACGCACAAGGCAGCGCCAGTGTACGCCGCACGATGGGCGGGCTGTTGCAGTTCATTACCGGAGTCGTGGATGACAACAGCGCCGCGGCCCTTGATGAAGCCACGCTGAACGCCAGCCTGCGCAACGTCTGGGACAAAGGCGGGCGCCCGACGGCCATCGTCTGCAACGGATTCCAGAAGCGCAAGATCAGCAGCTTCATCCAGAGCAACCGGCGCTACGAGCCCGAAAGTGCCGCGTTGCGCAATGTCGTCGACGTGTACGAATCCGACTTCGGTGTGCAGCGCGTGATTCTGAGTCGCTGGGTACCGAGCGACAAAATCCTTCTGCTTGATCTCGACAAGCTGCAGGTCATGCCGCTGCAGGGGCGCAGCTTCTTCGTGAAGCCCCTGGCCGAAAGCGGCGACTTCCGCAAGGCGCAACTGATCGGCGAGTACACCCTCGAAATCCAGAACGGCGGTGACGGCGGCCATGGCGTCATCACCAACCTGGCAACCAGCTAGGGCCGTACTGGATGTCCCCAGCCGGGGCGGGCAGGCCTGTCTGCCCCGGCACCCACCCCCGTAGGGACACGCTGATGCCTGTCCCCGGATAACCCGGAGATGCGGACACGCAACAGCGTGTCCCTACGAACCCGATGCTCGAATACGTAACCACACACGACGACCCGAACGGCGTGCTATCGCGCTGGCAGCTCGACGGCGCCGCGCGCGGCAACACCGACGACGGGCGCGCCTACGTGCGTGTGTCTCAAAGCGGCGGCGACTACACAGTCAGCCTGTACCGCGACGCGGCACGCACCCAGCTCGTGGCGCGGGGCACACGCAGCGGTGACACCGGCGACGTCACATTGGCTGAGCAGAACGCCAGCGGGCTCAGCGGCAGCGTGCACATCCAGCACGCGACTGCCTTCGACGCCTGCGTGGACGTCTTCTATGCGGACGATGACGACGTAGCTGGTTTACAACAGGGCGTCAGCGGGTTTCTCGTCGATGGCGAGTTTGCAGGACGCCCCGGCTTTGCCGAGCCACTGGCCCGCGCCAAGCGTGTGATCGACGCGCTGATGAACGCACGCTACCCCGAGGGTTGGCGGGCCGACAGCCTGGCGCCACTCGCCGCGGCCACGGCCCGTTACGCACTCTTCTTCCTCTATGACTACCTGAGCACTCGCCCCGATGACCCGGGCTCACACCTCGCCGCCCACTGGCGACGCGAAGCACGCGCGGTGCTGCCGAGCATTCGTATCTCGCTCGCCGGCGAAGTCGTACGCCCGTTCACATCACGCATCCAACGGAGCTAACCCATGCCCGACTACACCACAATCTTCGAAGTGCTCGGCCAGTACGCACGTGCCTTCACGCAGATTGACAACCTGGCCACACGCAACCTGGCATTCAGCGGTAGCGGCGAAACGTTCCGCTCGCTCGACAAACTGCGCGAGGAGTTCCTCGACGTGCTGAATGACGGGCCTGCTGAGCGTGACCGGCTCGATGCGGTCAGCATCCTCAGCGACGCCGCGCGAGTGGCTGAAGGCTGGGCGACGCAGTTGCAGCGCTCGCTCGATTCGTGGGTTCGCGAAACGCTTGCCATTGAATTGAACGCCGAGGGCGCCGCGCTACATGACGTGTTGCGCGAGTTGCAGCGCGCCATGCTTGATGACAGCGAAAGCGTCGCGCCCAACGCAGTCGCGCTCGGCAGCGTAGTCGCCGACGCCAACAACATCGGCGACGCAGCGTGCTACGTCAGCAAGCAGACCGTCGATGCCGAAGAAATCAGCGTCGACGACGAGCGCATCCGCGACCAGCGTATTGCCATTGAATGCCTGCGCGACAGCGCCCATCACCGCGTAAGCGTCGGCCAGGAAGAGTTCCGCATCCGCCCCGAGCATGGCGCTAGCGTCAACACACGCGTGATACCGGTGACCCACGGCGCGATCACCGACGCACGAAACGTGATCACAGACGGGTCTTTCGACGAGCAGACAGGCGGCAGCTTTGACCACTGGAGCACCGTTTCCGGGGGCAGCGTGTTCTCGCAAGACACCGGCACAAAACTCTTCGGCGAAGGCTGCCTGAAAGTCACCGGCGACGGCGCAACCGCAGGCAACCTGCAGCAAGACCTGGGCGACCGCGACCCGGTGATGGAATCCGGGCGCATGTGGGCGCTGGGCGTATGGGCGTACGTGGGTGCATACGCGGGCGGGAGCATGACAATCGACCTGTTGATCAACGGCGTGGGCTCGACGCTGGCACTGACCGTTGATGGGTCAACGCCTACGGCCCAGTGGCTGCACCTTGGCGGTTTCGAGTACCTGCCCCGCGTGAGCTTCCCCAATAAGGTCAAGGCGCGCATCCGTTGCAGCAGCGACTTCGACGGCACGGTGTTCCTCGACGGGTTGTCGCTTGCGCCTGCAACCGAAGTTCCGCAGGCCGGGGTGCGCGCCGCGATCTTCCAGGGCGCAACTGCACCGCAGGGCTTGCCGATCGCCGACCGCTACCTGCTGGATACGACCAGCGACGAGGGCGGCGCGTTTCAGGTGTTCGCCCGAGACCGCCTTGGCATCGCGCTGCCGTCGTCAGGTTCGCCGACCATTTCCGATTCACTGGCGGAGTAACCGATGCTGACCCTGAAGTTTGGAAACAATGAGTTGGGTGTCGCCCACAAGCTCGCAGTCACCGTTGCAGGCGAAGCGCCGGAAACGATTGAACGTTGGCAGGTTGAACTGCTGGTTGAAGAACCAACGCCGACACTGCTTGAGCATACGTTGCAAGCGCTGCGCGACGCACACGACACGCAAGGCCCGATCAGCCTGCTTCACGACGGCTCAGTGGTTCGCGCTCGCGCCGTGGGTGACTGTCGCGTTGGGCCGACACTCGCGAACGTCACTGAGCACGACGCCGCACCGGGTGAAGCCCACGGACAGCGCCGGGTGACGCTGGAGTTTTCCGCGACGTTGCAGGACGCGAACGCCGCCGTTCAGTCGCACGTGGCCAGTGTCAGGTCAATCCAACCGGCCGCCCAGCCCGCACAAGTGGTGACTGAGGGGCGTATCGTGTTGCGGGGCGGTGAAGACCCAGCCGACCACGAGACTCTGTTGCCGGATGTTGCCGAAGGCTTTCGGCGCATCCGCCAGACAACGACGCGCGACGCAACCGTGCCGTCGCTCGTGTACGAGACGCTGGACGAGCAGGTGTTCCGTGCACTTCCCGGTGGCGTTGACGACGGGCATTACGTCGTCTGTGACTCCATCGGGCGCGAAGGACGTCCCCTGCGCACGATCAGCGGCTTCTTCGTCGGCGCCTCGGCGAAGGCGCGAGCGCTTGAACTCCGCGCTGGTGACGACCGGCTCATCGCGCAGCGTGTGGATGAAAACCCGTTTACCCGCCGCGTTGACTTTGAGTTCGTCGAGTGGACTGACGGAAGTCAAAGCGTTGCCGCGCTGGAGACTCTAAGTTTCACGACCACGCGGCGAGTCATCGATCACCCGCTGCTCGATGACGCGCTGCCTGCTTACAGGCAACAGATTGGCGTGCCGCAGACAGAGATCGTGCAGGAGGGCAGCGCCGTTGGCGCGGGGCGTCACCCGAGCCCGCCGGCGCCGCGCTTCAACGCCGACCTGATCGAACGTCGCGTTCAATACTCGTTACCGCACCCGGAGCTTCCCGCCGACCAACGCTGGGTCACCACCTGGCGCTACGTCTCGCGTGGGCGCGGGCCGATTCACGGTGAGGTCTGAATGCCGCAAACGATCACAGCCAGCCTTAACGGGCATCCGGTGCTGGAACTGCGCATTGAGCTCAAGCGCGGTGGTGCAGCGTCAACACTGCAGGCCACGATGCCCCCTGGCGTCGAACTGCCTGGCGCCCTGGACGTCGTTGTGCGTGATGCCGAGACCGAGCGCCGTCTGCGTCAGTTTCAGGTCAAGCGCACGGAAACAACCGGCGATGGACGCACGCTCGTGTACGCCGAAGATGAACGAGCGAACTGGCAACGCCCGGTGCATGCCGACATCAACGTACCTGTGGGCGACGGCACGGCTTGGCGCGACGGCGAGCCAGTCTCGGCACAGGCGGCGCTCGAACGCTTCTTCGTTGCGGCCGGTCTCACGCCAGCGGATGCACCGACACTGCCGAGCGGGGTAAACGCACCGTTGAACGTTCGCGCGCGCGGCAACCTTGGAACCGCCGTAGAGGTGATGCTGGGCAGTATCGGGCTGACTGTCAGCGTGGATGACGCGGGTGAAGTGATTGTCCGGGCTTCGGACGCCGCACCCGACATTGACCAGTCAAGGGTAATCGAAAGCGTGACGTCTCGCGCTGAGCCGCCGGCCGGCGTCGGCATTACGGGCGGTGTTCCACTGGAACTGGTCGAGATCAAAGACTGGATCTGCGTACTACCGAACGACACAGGCGCAATACGACCAATCGAAGACGTGCTTGCGGAGTGGGGCATCAGCGAGTCGTCAGCGCGGCAGGCGTGTCTCAGCGACGGCGGGTTTGAACAACTGGTGCCGCAAACGGGCTCGCGTGCAGGAGAACGCCTGGCAACGCTGAAGCGCTTTGCGTTTCGGTTGTTTCGTGCGGCGGAGCCCGGCGCTCCGTGGCTGCCGGTTGGCGGGCTGAATGCTGATGGCAGTTTCCGAGCGCCGCTGTTGTCCGCAAAGATCGCGCGACCACTCGGGACGGCCCCCAGTCACCCACGTGCAAAAACCATCGAGGAAACTGACGCTGACCCGATTGACGCATTTGAGCTCGACGCCGAAGCCCGCACGGTCTACTTGCCACGACCGCCGTTCGCCCTCGATACTCCCGGCGGCATGAGCGATGATGCCACACTTCAAGACAGGCGACTGCGCGGCGATGCTCGACTCTCACTAACGGTCGCAGTAACGGCTAAACGTCCACCGTTCACGCTTGAAGTAACCACAGGCGGCGAAGGCGAGCCGCTGGCAGTCTCCGCGCCACAGTTGATTGCCGTGTACAAAGACGGCGTCGTCCGGAACGGCGCGGCGTTGCAGAGCGCTGCCGACACGATTGCCAACAGCTACACGCAGCGCCGCCTGCATCGCAAGCAGCTGATGGCCGGTGTTGACGCGTCCATAGCCTGCGGAACATGCGAGCGAGTCGTAATCGAGGGCGGGCGCGACGGACTGACGACTCGTGTTCATCTAACGCCGCCTCCTGTCACGGTTCCGCGCGACGCCGTTGGCAAACGGACAGCTCAAGGGCGTCCTGCCCAACCGTTGCCCAGCGGTTTGCATCAGCCGATCAACGCGTTTCGCGCCGGTCCGCTTGTCCTGCGCGCGAGCGGCGAAACACCGGAAGGCGAAAGTATACTCGCGATAGAGGCCGTGCATCGGCGCAGTGACACCGGCGCGCTTGAGCTGAAACACCCGGGCGCGCTGGCGTTTCCTTTCTTCCTGGAGAGCCGCGACGCCGCCAAGTTTGGTCGCTGGTTCTTTGTCGCCGGTGTTGAAGTCGCTGCCAGCGGGCGACTTCGCGTACTCGGCCCGGACGAACGCCACGACGAGATTCCGCCGCAGCAATTGTTCGAAGCCCGTCACGTTGCACCGCACGGTTTGCGCGGGCTGATTGTGAGTCTTGGCGACGATCCGGTATTCGTCGATTCCGGCCCGCTGATCTCCGACGCACGGGGGCGTGAACCGGGTGCGTCGTCCAGCCTGATCTACGATGTTGACTGGTCAAGCCTGAGCAAACGCCGACGAGGCGGATTGCATTTCCTGAGTGTGCTCGTGCTTAGCCCGGCCCACAAACAGGAAAACACACGCGGTGGCGGTTGGGTGCCTGCGTTGAATATGCGCGAAAGCGACACTGGCAACCCGGAGCTGGCCGGGCGGGGCTTGTTTGCGGAGGGCGATGGACACGCACTGGGTCGCCTGACTGCAAAGCTGCAGGGCGGGCCGGTGCTGGCTGACTCCAACGCATGCACCAAGCACCTGTACGGCATGGCCAGTGACGACGGGCTTTACCGCGAGTCGGCCGGTCACATCAGCACAGACGCCTTCTTCAAGATCCCAGGTGACCCGGTGCACGATGCGCCGGTCAAGTTCTACGCGGAGAACTTCGAGGGCAGCATCCCGCCGTGGACACCCTACGAGGCGCAGCTCAAGTACGACCCGACCGAGCAGCACCCGTGGAATCACAAACTGCGCGAAGGTCGCTGGAAGATTCAGTACCGCGTGCCGTTCGAGCCGACGATTCCGCCTACGTGGAAGCCGCCAATCGGCCCGCCGCGTGACCCGGTCACCGGCCCGCCTGAAGTTCCGCCTGAATACCCGTCGCCGCTGTTTCTGCCCTACGACATCCGCCCGGCCGTGAGTCGCTACAACCTGTGGGCGCCGAGCCACGACTGGGTGCCGGCCTCAAGCGACCGTAAGCAGGAGCGCGAAGCAACCTACCCCGGCCCTAGCATCAAGAGCGAAGGCTGGGCCGGTGAAGCAAGCGGCGAGCCCGACCCAAGCATCGGCGGCGGCGTAATGTTCATGCCACCCAGCGTCAGCATGCCGGATGCGCAGCTGGATTCGGGGGCGAGGCAGACTTTCATTGCGCTGCACCCGGAAGTCGTGCTCGCGTTCGGGCACCCGGCGTTCGACGTCGGGCGCGTGCACTCCGGCTGGGCGATCCAACTGGCGGGCGAAGGCGGTCATCTCGAATTGTTGCCGCGAGATAGCGAGGCGGCAACGCCGCCCGGGCTCACACGCGGAGTGCATGTCACGGGACACATGCAGCTCGGCCCGGGCGGCGCGACGTTCGGCAACACCCAGGCGCTGCGCCTTGGCGAAAACGACAGCGAAGGAATCGCCTTCGGGGACGACATTGAGCTCTACCGCGACGGCGACAGTACGCTGCACACAAGCGGCGATTTCTCAATCGGCGGCGGGCTCGCGGTCGAGACACTCAGCGAAATCACAAGCGCAAACGGCAGCCAGCGCGTTCTGGTAATCGACGACAGCGGCGTGGTGAAGGCCGTTAAGCTAGAGGACCTGCACCCGACCGGCGTTAACCTGATCAGCAGCATCGTCAGCTATACGGGCAGCGGAAACAGCGGCAAGACAGTCACGCTGACGGGCATCAACCGCGCGCACTGCATCCTGCTCATGCGCCAGGGCACGGGCTCTCCGGGCAACGTCTCTTTGTATGTGCCGGGCGGCGCAACCGGGACGATCACGCACAACGACCTCGCCAACGGGGCGGGTTTCAATGAAGACAGCCTGAACGCGCCCGCCGCAGGCACTGCACAGACACTCACCATTAACACCACCCACGGCTCACGGAATGCCGACGGCGTCAGCTATCGCGCGCTGGTGATCGGTACACCGACCTGAGCCAACCCACCACTTCAAACCACCAAACAAGGAGACCCCCATGAAGTACCTGATCCCGCTTTTGTTTCTGCTGGTTGCCGGATGCTCCAGCCTTCAGTACGCGCTCGAAACCGCCGAGCGCACTCGCGACGCCATGGAGCAGGCCGGCGCCGAACTGCGCGACGCCATGGAAGTGGCCGGCAAGGCCCGCGAGAAATACATCGACGCGCTGAAGGAAGGCGACACCGACAAAGTGCAGGCCACCTTGCAAGCGCTGCAAACGGCTGAGGAAGAACGCCGCGCCAGAGAACTCAACTTCGACGCAACCCAGAAAGCCTTCCGGCAGGCCAGCGCGGAGCTGGATAACGCAAAGCAGCAAGACAACTATCTGGAAGGCGTACTCGGTCTAATACTAGGCGGCATCCTCGGCGGCGGAGGCGGCTTCCTGACGGGACGCAAACGCAAAACTGACAACTAGCGCGAGCGCCTGCTTCGCCCGCGCGAAACTGTTCCGCCCCAGCCGAAAGGCTGGGGCGACGCGTAGCGTCGAATTCGACTAATCTGGATGTTTCGTTCAAGCGGTTTTCACCGCTTGCCCCGGACTGTCGCCCGGGGCGGGGCCAAGCCGAGTCCAAAGGCGCTAGACGTATTCTTCCGTGGGTGACTCTTTGGATGCGTCCGAGCGTTCCTTGTCGGCCTTGGCTTCTTCCTCGCGCTCGGCCTTGATGCGTTCGTACTTGTCTTCGGCTTCCTTCACCGCCGCCGCATCCCGCTCAAGCGTTCCGGCATCCAGCGCTTCACGTGCCTTCGTCGGGTTATAGGTGTTCTTGCATTCCGGATAGCCGCTGCAACCGATGAACGGACGCCCCCGGAAGAACTTGACGTTCATGGGCTTGCCGCACTTGTCGCAACTGAGGCCCGCGAACTCGGCCTCGGTCTTCAGTTGCCGCAGCGACTTCTCGCTCTCCAGCGACTTGGTGCCGCGGCATTCAGGGAAAGTGCTGCAACCAAGGAACGGACCGCGGCGACTCATGCGAACGACCATCTCTTTGCCGCACTCGGGGCACTCAAGGTCTTCCTTCTTGACCCGCAGGATCTTGCCGTCGCGGTTCAGGGGCACGGTGCCCTTACAATCAGGGAACTTGGTGCAGCCGTAGAACTTTCCGAAGCGGCTCCAGCGCTCGATCATCTCGCTTCCGCAGATCGGGCATGGCATGGGCTCGCCGTTTTCATCGAGAGCGACTTTGCCCTTCACCTTCTCGATGTTCACTTCGGCTTCAGCGAGTTCCTCGGCGAAGATCGCGTAGAAGTTCCGCAGTACCTCAACCCAGTCCAACTCGCCGTCTTCGATCTTGTCGAGCTGCGCTTCCATCTTGCTGGTGAAGTCGGTCTGCATGATGCGCTGGAAGTTTCCGACCAGCATGTCGTTCACCAGCAGGCCGAGTTCCGTCGCGAACAGACGGCGCTTGTCGCTGCGCACGTAGAAACGGTCCTGAATCGTACCGATGATGCTGGCGTATGTGCTGGGGCGCCCGATGCCTTCTTTCTCAAGCGTCTTTACGAGGCTCGCTTCGCTGTAACGCGGTGGCGGCTGGGTGAAGTGCTGATCCGGCTGGACGCGATGGTCGACCAACTTCTCACCTTCATCAAGCTGAGGCATCAACTGCTCGTTCTTGTCCAGCTTGACGCCTGTGATGCGCGCGTGGCCGTCAAACAGCAGGCGCTTGCCGCTGGTCCTGAACAGGGCGTCGCCGGCCTCGATGTCGATAGTAGTCACTTCGTACACGGCCGGGTTCATCTGGCAGGCCACAAAGCGTTCCCAGATCAGCGTGTACAGGCGTAGCTGATCTTTCTCGAGGTACTTGGCGAGGCTGTCCGGCGTGCGGGCAACGCTGCTGGGACGGATGGCTTCGTGCGCCGCCTGGGCGCGTTTGCTGCTTTTGTAGAAGACGCCTTTCTCAGGCAGGTACTTTTCACCAAACTCGCGCTCAATCATCTCACGGGCGTCATTCACCGCGAAGTCTGACAAGTGAAGGCTGTCGGTTCGCATGTAGGTGATGAGACCGGTCGGGCCGTCTTCACCCAACTCAGCACCTTCGTACAGCCGCTGCGCAATCTGCATGGTTTTGCGTGCGCCGAAGCCGAGACGTGTGCTTGCGGCCTGCTGTAGCGTACTTGTGATGAACGGCGGGCGCGGACGATCGCGGCGTTCTTTCTTCTCGATCTTGCTGACGACAAACGGCTTCCCGCTGATACCGCCCAGCAATGCGTCAACGTCGCCCTGTGAACCAAGAACAGGCTTCTCGCCTTTGTACTGCTTCAAGTCGGCATGGAAGACACCTTCAGGCAGGCGCGGCTTTTCAGTCGCCGCCGCCTCCGGTGTTGTCTCGTCTTCGTCGTCCGAATCTTCGGACTTCGACGCAACACTTTCTTCTTCACGAGTTACGCCGTGGTAGGCCTCTAGAAACTTGGCGAGACCCTCTTTGCCGGCTTCGTCCAATTGGTCCTTGCCGAGGTACGCGGTGACGGTCCAGTACTCTTCGGGCGTGAACGCCATGATTTCGCGTTCGCGTTCACAGACGACACGTAACGCAACGGACTGCACACGCCCTGCACTAAGCCCGCGGAAAACTTTCTTCCAAAGCAGCGGGCTCAACTTATAGCCCACCAGGCGATCCAGCATGCGGCGAGCCTGCTGCGCGTTCACCAGGTTCGTGGCAATCTCGCGCGGATTTTCAAAGGCGTGCTGAATCGCCTTTTTTGTGATTTCGTTGAAGGTCACGCGCTTGGCGCGGTCATCTTCGAGCCCTAGCGCTTCCTTCAAATGCCACGCGATTGCTTCACCCTCACGGTCAGGGTCAGGTGCGAGGTAGACGACTTTGGCCTTCGCGGCTGCAGTCTTGAGTTCTTTGATGATGTCCTTCTTACCGCGAATCGTGAGGTATTGCGGCTCGAAGTTCTGGTCTACGTCGATGCCAAGTTTTGACTTTGGCAGATCGCGAACGTGGCCCACGCTGGCTTTCACCACGTAGCCGCCGCCGAGATAGCGGTTGATTGTCTTGGCTTTGGCGGGCGACTCGACGATGACGAGTGGCTTGCCGCGCCGGGCCCCAGCTTTCTTTTTGCCTGACTTTTTCTTGGACGTCTTCTTCTTGGTGGTCTTCTTCGCAGCCTTCTTCTTGGCCGGCTTTTTCTCTGATTCTTCGCCGGTTTCAGCCTTGGCTGGCTTCTTAATGGGCTTTTTCGCCGCCCTCTTCGCCGGTTTCTTGGCTGATTTCTTCGCAGCTTTCTTGGGCGCAGCCTTCTTCGCAGGCTTGGTTGAAGCCTGTTCAACGGGTGTCTCAGCCGCGCTGTCAGCGGTTTTTTCGGGCTTTGGCGCTTCCGGTTTTTCTTGAGGTTCGGTCATAGGGCGGCGAATGATAAGCAGAGTTTTAACCCACTGTCAAACCGCCTTAGTGCTCGGATTGTTCCCCAGCGGCCCCGGAGGCCCCTTCGTTCAGGGCTTTACGGCGTGTGAAAAATGCCTCCAGGATCAGCTTGGCAGCGACGGCATGGACACGCTGTTTGCGCTCGGACGGTTTCAGCCCACCCTCGATCAACATGCCCTCAGCTTCCCAACTGCTCAATCGCTCGTCGCCGAACTCCACGGGCAGTCCTGTGTGATCAGTAAGACGCTTGGCGAAGTCACGGCAGGACTTGGCCATGCCGCCCTCCGTACCGTCCATATTAATAGGAAGCCCGACGACGAAACCGTTCACACCCTGCTCTATGGCAAGCTTCTTCAGCTCATCCAGCAGCGCCGTATCAGGCTGCGCACTGATGGTCTTGAGCGGCATGGCCATGCTGACAGTGTCGTCACCGACGGCCGTACCGACGTACTTGGTGCCAAAATCAACGCCGAGCCAGCGGTTCATGATGGTCTCTTGTCCAGTCGACTTCAGGTGTCTTACGCCAAGGCGCAAAGAACTGCCTAGAATTGCAGCTTCTTCACGTCTTGTGCGTGTCCGCGCTTCAGCACGAGAACTTTGCCGTTGCTGATGACCACGAGCAGGTTTGATTCCCCCACCACGGCCACCTGAGCCGCGTCGCCGGCTGCGAAGTTGCCTGTGCCGCCGATGGAGATCGCGTGCTCTGGCGGGCGTCCACTTTTCTCAAGCCGGTTCAGTAACGCATCCCAGCTTCCGACGTCGTCGAATTCAGCCTCAAGTTTCACGACCCGCAGGTTGCTGGACTTCTCGATCAAACCGAAATCGATGCTGATGCTTTCCAGTTCCGCATAGTCCTGCTCGCTGACTTGCTTTGGTTCAGCGGGCTTCAGTCTTGAACTGTGCTGTGGCAGGTGGGCGTGCAGCTCGCGCTGGTAAGTTTCGAGTGCGAACAGAAAGCAGCCGATGTTCCAGAGATAGCCCTGCGTCAGCATTTCTGTGGCCTGCTCGACCCCGGGCTTCTCTTTGAATCCTCTGACTTTGTGAACGCCATGGCCAAGCGAACCGCCGGGTTGGATGTAGCCGAAGCCCGGGTGCGCGGAGGCCGGTTTCACACCGAACACGTGAATCGCTTCGCGGTAGGCGTCCGTCTCGCGCGCCGACTTGACGCCATCACACAACGCATCCGCCGGTTCAAGCAACGTGTCGGCCGGGAGTACCAGCACGTCGGCGTCGGCGTCCAGCGCATGCACGCGCTTGCAGCCAAGCGTGACGGCGGCGGCTGTGTCCCGCCGTGCAGGCTCAACGCATAGATTGGAGCTCTCGAGCCCAGGCAATGCTTCGCGTATCAGGTGCGCTTGCGGGGCCGTCGTCACGACAATGACTTTCGAGGCGTCGGTGCATTGCGTAGCGCGTTGCCAGGCGAGATCCAGCAGGGTGTGATCGCCGTCCGGCTTCAGCAGATACTTCGGGTTATCATCACCCGACAACGGCCAGAACCTGGCCGACGCACCGCCCGCAAGAATGATCGCGTACAAGTTGGGCATGGGCTCCAATGATCTTTGACCGCTGACCGAATTCCAATGCCCTGCGCAGGTCTAGCCCTCAAGCGCGGCCAGCACGGCCTCGCCCATGGCTTTCGTGCCGACAACCTCGAAGCCGTTGCCGCGTGCGATATCGGGTGTGCGGAATTTCTCCAGCGCCTTGGCGACCGCGTTGTCGATGGCCTCACCGATATCCGGGCGCTTGGCGGCGTGGGTGAACAACATGCCGACGGTCAAAATCAGCGCCAGCGGGTTGGCCTTGTCCTGCCCTGCGATATCCGGGGCGCTGCCGTGAACCGGCTCAAACAAGGGTGTTCCCTTGCCCAAGCTGGCACTCGGCAACATGCCGAGACTGCCAGTCAGTTGCGCGCCGACGTCGCTCAGGATGTCGCCGAACATGTTGCCCGCGACGACCACGTCGAACTGCTTCGGGTCACTGACGAGTTGCATGCAGCAGTTGTCCACGAACACGTGCTTCAGTGTGATGTCTTCGAAGTCCGTATCGTGCAGCTTGTTCATGGTTTCGCGCCATAGCTGCATGCTTTCCAGTGCGTTGGCTTTGTCTGCACTATGTACTTTCTTGCCACGCAATCTGGCCGCCTCAAAGGCGATACGCCCGATGCGTTCAACTTCCCACGCATGGTAGCGCATGGTGTTAACGCCGTACTTGCCGGCGTCGTCCTCGCCGTAGCCGCGTGGTTCACTGAAATACAGCCCGCCAGTCAATTCGCGAACGATCAGAATGTCCGTGCCCTCGATCAGGTCGCGCTTCAGCGGCGAGGCTTCGATCAGAGCGGCCACGGGTTTTACCGGGCGCAGATTGGCGTAAAGGTCGAACGTCTTGCGCAGGATCAGCTTGGCGCGCTCTGGGCGCTCTGACGGCGGGGCGTTATCCCACCGCGGGTCGCCGAAAGGACCGCACAGAATCGCATCGGCGTCGGTGCACAATTTCAGCGTGTGCTCTGGCAGCGGCGGCAGCCCCTGGTCAACAGCGGCGGCGGCGGCGGGTGCGCTGTCGTGTGACAGCTCAAGCTCGAACTTCTTCGCAGCGGCCTGCATCACAGCAACAGCGGCTTCCGTGATCTCGGGGCCGATGCCATCACCGGGAATGACCGCTACCTTCAACTTCTTCATGCGAATCTCCGCCTGCCTGTCGGTGTCGGACTGCCATACGCCGAAACCGTCAAAGTCGTTTCCGCTCAGCGGGTTTCCGCCCGTTGAGTAGGTCTCTTCCTTGGTGCGCTGGATTGCCATGGGACTCCTGCCAAGCGCAGGAAAATACCTGCCAGCCGGCAAACCGGCAACCATCGACGGGAAGCGAGAATCACAAGTCGGCGTTACAATAGGGGCCAGCAGAGAACCGCCCGGAAGGCGCATGATCAATATCGTAGGCATCCTTGCAGCACTCATGATTGCATCGCTCGGGCGTGGCAACGGAATCTTCGTCGGCTGGGAAAGCCTGATCGCGGCAGGCGCAGGCACGCTTGCAGTGCTCGGGTTTTACTACTCTGTGTCATCTCATCTGATTGAGCGCTGGCAGTTACTCAAGCTTCGCCGCGCGGCCATGCCGGAGGATTCACCGCCGGAGCTTCGGCGCGAAATTCTGCTTGAGCAGGAGTCGCTGCAACGTCGTATCCCCGTGTTTCGGCTCGGCGTTGATGTAATGATTCTCAGCCTGTTTGCCGCACAAACGGTCATCTTCGGCTGGAGCGATTACGTCACGCAGGTGCTGCATGTGCCGGAGTATCTGGACCTGCTGCCGAACCTGCTGCCTTACTTCGGTATGCTGATCGCAAGCTGGATTGGGCAGTACCGGATTGAGCGCCGCGTCCGGGGCAGCGATTGGCGCCCGTTGAAATTCTTCACGTTCCAGTCGCGCGCGAACATCATGACGGTGATGCCAATCGTGCTGATATACGCCGTGTATTGGGCTTTGCTGACGTTTGTGCCCCATGCGCAGGACTTGCGCCAGTCGTTCTATTACCTCGAAGTACTAGTGATGATGACGCTTGTTGTAAGCGTCTCATTCATCGTGCCTCTTGCGATCCGGATGATTCTGCCCGGTGGACCGCTGCCGGACGGGCGCTTGCGTCGCAGGCTGGAGAGTTTCGCCCGTGACCGAGGCATCAAGCTAGGCCAGATTCTGCTTTGGCGCACCGGCTCGCGCATGTTCGCGACGGCCTTCGTGATCGGGCTGGTGTCGCCCTTCAAGTACGTTTTCATTACGGACTCACTGCTGAAGCGTCTGAATGACGACGAGATTCTGGCTGTCTTCGCCCACGAACTCGGCCACGTCAAACACAGGCACCTGTGGTGGCTGATGACGTTTATCCTCGCGTTCTCGGTCGTGCTGATGGGCGCAGAGCAAGGGTTCAAACTACTGCCTTCAATGCCGTGGGCCCCCTACCTGGGGTTTGTTCTGCCCCTGGCGTTTGCGTACTTCCTGTTCGGCTATATCAGTCGCCGCTTTGAGCGACAGGCCGACGCCTTTGCCGCGAAGTACACCAGCCCCGAATTGATGGCGCAGGTGTTCGTCAAGCTTGGCATGTCAAACCCCGGCGCGATGAAGAAGCAGGGTTGGCGACACTTTTCGCTGGAACAACGCATACGCGAATTGATGCTCACGAAAGCACGCCCTGAGGTGTCACGGATATTCAACGTAGAGTTACGTCGCGGGCTGGCACTCGGGATTGCAACGACATTTGCCGCGCTGCTGCTCATGATTCAGCCGGTACGCGAGGACGTCGTTTCCGGGCTCGCGACCTACAGCCTTAGCCAGTACGACAAGGCACGGGTTAACGCGGCAACGCCTGAACGCCTTGAAGAACTTCGTGAAACCACCATCACGCGCAGTCAGGCCATGGGCAGGCTCAATGATGAGTATCAAGAGGCCGCGTACTGGTATGCCGGCATCGTCGAAGGACTCGCCGGTGAGCAACCGAAGTCGCTGGACAAGATGCTGGCACGCGCGAAGAGCGAGAAGCAGAAGGCCGAGTCAGACGCGCAACGCGAAGCCTGGGAGCGCGAAATCAGGCAGATTGACGCCACCCGCGTCGCCATTGAACGCGCTCGCAAGAACGGCACATCGTTCTTTGATGAGTACGAAGCAGAACTGATTCACCGCGGGTTGAAAGACGCCATCAAAGATTGATCAGGCTGCGGCATTCTCTTCAGCGGCTTCGTCGTCCTTGCGCTTGCCGACCACGGTGAAGTTTTCGTGCAGGGGCTTCTCACCATTTACGACATGCTCATCCACGCTGTAGCGACGGGAATCCTTGATGCCCGGCAGCTCGAACTGCGTTTCCAGCATTACTTTTTCGACGATCCCTCGCAGCCCACGTGCGCCCGACTTACGCTTCATGGCCAGGTGCGCAATGGCGACCAGCCCTTCACGCGTGAACTCAATCTCCTGGCGCTGCATGCGGAACAGCTTCTGGAACTGCTTGGTGATGGCGTTCTTCGGCTCTGTCAGCACGCTGATCAGCGCATCTTCGTCAAGCTCATCAAGGCTGCTGATGACGGGAAGGCGCCCGATGAACTCCGGAATCATCCCGTATTTCACGAGATCCTCCGGCTCGACCTGGGCGCGAAGCTCGTTGCGTTCTTCGATTTCGCCAAGCCCGTCGGCCATCTCAATCGCGCGGACTTCCTTCTCGTTGCGGCGGACCGCAATTCGCATGGTCGTACCGCCGAGGCGGGTCTTGATCATTTCTTCTATGCCGACGAAAGCGCCGCCGACCACGAACAGGACGTTCTCCGTATTGAACTGGATGTACGGCTGCTCAGGGTGCTTACGACCGCCCTGCGGCGGAACGTTGGCCACAGTGCCCTCAAGCATCTTCAGCAGGCTCTGCTGCACACCCTGCCCGCTCACGTCGCGCGTGATGCTGACGTTGTTGCTGGTGCTGTGGATCTTGTCGATTTCGTCGACGAAGATGATGCCCCTTTCGGCGCGCGGCACATCAAAATCGGCCGCCTGCAACAGCTTGAGCAGCAGGTTCTCGACGTCTTCACCGACGTAGCCGGCCTCGGTCAGCGTTGTCGCATCACCGATGGCGAATGGTACATGCAGGATGTCTGCCAATGTGCGGGCCAGCAGCGTCTTGCCGCTGCCTGTCGGGCCGATCAGCAGGATGTTCGACTTCTCAAGCTCAACGCCGTCGTCATCGTCCTGTTGCAGCAGACGCTTGTAGTGGTTGTGAACTGCTACGCTGAGCACTTTCTTGGCGTGCTGCTGCCCGATGACGTGCTCGTCCAGCGCTTGCTTAAGTTCCAGCGGCGTCGGCAGGGTCTTCAGTGAAAGCCCGTCAATGCCGCCCTTTGCGTTGGTCTTCTCGGCAACCAGGATTGAGTTGCACAGCGTGATGCACTCATTGCAGATGTAGATGCCCGGCGGGCCTGCAATCAGGCTATCCACCTGCCGGCGTGATTTGCCACAGAAACTGCAGCGTTCGACTTCGCGTGATCGGGTTGAATCGCTGCTCTTGGCCATACCGGCTCCCTGCCTGCTAAGCGCGGTCTTTGCCGCGCTGATTGAAGTAACACGTAATGCTAACAAACCCTGCGACAATCCGGCCAGACCGAGAACGCAGCCGGGGCCTTGCGGCCCCGGTCAGTTTATCGGTCGTAAGCGCCCTGACCCTTTCGGGAAATTACTTGCCGGGTGCGTGCTCAATGACGTCGTCGATGAGCCCGTACTCTTTGGATTCGGCGGCTGACATAAAGAAGTCTTTGTCCGTGTCCTTCTCAACGGCGCTCAGTTTCTTGCCCGTAGAGTCGGCGAGAATCTGGTTCAGGTGTTTCTTCAGGCGCAGAATTTCCTTGGTCTGGATGCTGATGTCGCCCGCCGTGCCGCCCGCACCGCCCCAAGGCTGGTGGATCATCACCCGCGCGCTCGGCAGGGCGTGGCGTTTTCCCTTGGTGCCGGCTGAAAGCAGGATCGCACCCATGCTGGCCGCCTGCCCAATGCAGACCGTGCTGATTTCACATGAAACGTACTTCATGGTGTCGTAAATCGCGAGCCCGGCGTTTACGTCGCCGCCCGGGCTGTTGATGAACATCTGAATGTCCTGGTTCTTGGCTTCCTTCTGAAGAAACAGGAGCTGCGCCACCACGGCGTTGGCCATCATTTCATGGATGCCGCCCTGGATGAAGACAATCCGGTCTTCAAGCAAACGCGAGTAAATGTCGTAGCTGCGTTCGCCGCGGCTGGTCTTCTCAATGACGTAGGGAAGTGGGTATCCCATGGCTGTCTCTCCGTGTCTGCGACCGTCGTCTGCTTTGACTAGTCGGGCTTTTCAGTCTTGTCGGCGGGCTTCTTTTCGGCCTTTTTCTCGGTCTTCTTTTCTGCCTTTTTGGGCTTGGATTCAGCCTTGGTTTCGCCCTCGGCACCCGGGTCTACGTACTTGGCCTTCTGGCGCAGCAGCTTCAACACCTTGCTGGTCTTTAATTCTTCCCGCATGCCTGAAAGAGTTCCGTTCTGCTGGAACTGCGCATACACCTCATCGGGTGTGCGCCCCACCGTCTGGGCCAATCTGGCGACTTCGCGCTGGATTTCTTCTTCCGTGACGACCAGACGCTCTTTGCGGGCGATGGCATCGGTCACAAAAGCGCGTTTCAGCATATTCTTGACGTCATCAACACCCTGGCCCTGGTTCTTGTCCAGGAACTCGCGGATCGACTCTTCGGGCATGCCCTGCTGGTACATGCGGTAGGCCTGCTGCTGGATCAGCTCAGCGGCCTTGCGTTCACTGAACTTCTGCGGCAGTTCCATTTCGGTCTTGTCGGCCACTTTGGCGAGCGCCTTTTCTTCCGTGGCGCGGTCGAGGTCGCCTTCCTTCGCCGTCAGTACCTTGCCGCGAATGTCTTCGCGCCAGGCATCGACGTCTTCAAAGCCGTTCTCTTTGGCCAGTTCCTCAAGGCTTGGACCATCGTATTCGAGGACTTCCGCCACGGTGAGGTGAATCACTGCTTCTTTGCCGCGCAGGTCTTCACGTTCAAAGTCGCCAGGCAACTTCAGCTTGATTTCCTTGGTGTCGTCCTTGGACAGCCCGACCAACTGTTCTTCAGCCTTGGCCGGCTTCAAGCCCGCCACCCAGCCGAAGCCGACTTCCAGCAGCCCGCGCTCCTGGCTGAAGATTTCGTCGTCGCCGACGGTGACCTTCACACTGGCGCGAATGAACTGGGACTTCTTGGATGCGCCTTCCACGGGCTTCAAGTCGCCCTTGTTCATCTGTGCGCCGCGCAGTTGCGCGTGAATCTCGTGTTCTTCGGCCTTCACAACCGGGCGTTCAAGCTCAAGACCCTTGTACTCGGGAAGCTCAAACTCCGGGTAAACCTCGGCCTCAAGCGTCAGCACGACCGGTGTGTTGTTCTTGAGCTCACCAACCTCAACAACCTCAACCGTGCCGAGCAGCTTCAGGGCGTGTTCATCAACGGCTTCCTTCACGACTTCGTCAGCGAGAGTCTGCCGGACATCGTCCGAAACCTCTTTGCCGAAGCGCTTTTCCAGCACGTTGCGCGGCGCTTTGCCTTTGCGGAATCCAGGGAACTGGACCTGCTTGTTGATGTCGCGGTAGCCTTCGTTCAGTTTTGATGTGACGACATCGGCCGGAACTTCGGCTTTGATGATCCGTCTGCACCCACCTGGATTTTCTACTGTTATCTGCATCGCAATTGCCTTCCAAGCCTCTATTTGGCGGCCCACGGGCTTACCGACCCTCGGACGGGCGCGGGATACTAGCACTTTCCCCCCCTGCCACAAGCAAGCGGGGTGATGCGCGAAACGCGTTTTGATTCTTTAATTGCAGACTGCTAGTGTCAGTCGCTTACACTCAATGCAACGGGGGAGTCGCCGGATGGCGAAAGCCAAAGTCCGCATCGTAGACGGCATAGATGCCGGGGTCGAAAAGGAACTCCCTGATGAGGGGAGTGTCACCATTGGACGGCGCAGCAGTTGCGACCTCGTCTTGCGTGTCGATTCCGTATCCCGCGAGCATTGCCGCATTGAAGTGAGTGACGGCGCCTACTGGCTGTACGACAACGGCAGCAGCAACGGCACGCTGTTGAACGGGCTGCGCATTGAGAAGGCCAAGCTGGTCCACGGCGACGTCATTACTCTGGACCGAGTGACGCTTGAATACCTCGAAGAAGCGGACAGCGCTCACACACGTGAAATGATCCGTGAGTTCGTTGTCCAGAACCGCCCGGATGTCGACGGCACCTACACGGCCGAGAACTCGCTGATTGGCAAAACACTCAAGCATTACAAAGTACTCAGCGTGATCGGTGAAGGTGGCATGGCGCTGGTGTACAAGGCGCGCGACGAGCGCAACAGCGACATTGTCGCCCTGAAGGTTCTCAAGCGCGGCGAGACCGTCGACCAGGAAAACCTGCAACGCTTCCTGAAGGAATTCAAAACCGGCAGCAAGCTCAACCACCCGAACATCA